>CAIJHQ010000037.1 GCA_903820505.1 Candidatus Omnitrophota bacterium | reverse complement strand
CTTAGTGTTGAACGTCTCACTCCACGTCGCACTGTCCCCGGACGCGAGACTGCCGGAGGTGATCGTCGGAACCACACTCGATGTCACACCGCCGTCGTAGATCTTTGTGTCTGTTCCCGCTGTCACCGTGATCGGACGCTGCGTGATGTTAAATGCTGTAGAAGTTGCACTGGTCAGCACGGGAGAAGATGTGGCCGTCAGTGTGTACCCATTCCCGACCCTGTTGATCTTGAGGTCCGAGAAGGTGGCCACGCCGCTGACCGAATTAACGGTGAACGTCCCCGAAAGGGTCCCGCTGCCGGGATTGGTGCCGATCGCGATCGTCACAGCGTAGGTGCCGGATGTCACCCGCACACCTCCATTGTTCAGGATCTCCACCTGGAACGAAGCGATCATATTGCCATATACAGTATTGGACGGCTGTGTGTAAAACCCGAGCTTAGTGGCTGCCGAAATGGCCCAACCCGGGGAATAGTCAGTAACAAGAGTGGAATTGCCCCCCGCAGTAATGGTGTTCGAGCCGGAGATATGGTTATGAGATACATTCACATAATCTACGCCCGTGGTGATCGAAGCCGGAATGGTCAAAGTGGCGGCAGTGGCATTATCGGTTGAATTGATGGTAAGGGTTTTGCCGCTGGCGCCCGTTAAAATCAGGGTACCGCTAACTGTGAAAGTCTTCCCGGCCTCAAATAGCAGGGTCTTAGCTCCTGCCAATGAACTGGTGTCGCAGGTAAGATTCGGGAATGTGGTGGCGCCAGAAATCGTCGATGTTCCGGTTCCGTTAAATATGACCGCCCCTGTGGTCCCGGTCATCGTGCTGCCGTTGGAATTTGTAAAATTCCCGGCAACGCTTACATTATTCGTTCCCATGACCAGCGTCGCCTTTACCGCTGTTTGAGTGCCAAGCGCATAGAATCCCGGCGCCCCGACGTCACCGGGATTCGACTGATTGTTATACCCGGTCTGTATCCAACCAGCAGAACGGCCAGTGCCTACCATGTTAACTTCATCCACACTACCGATGAAATTAGTATTCCACGCTCCATGCCGGCTGATCTCCCAAGGTTCACTAGAACTAGCACTATCCCCCGCGACGAGCACACTTCCTGCAGATACCTGCCCGGCGGCCACGCTGGTAGATGTGCCCTGGAGTACACCATCAACGTAGATGGAATAAACGCTTCCGGACCGGACCCCGGTCAATAAATGCCAGTTGCCATCAGCAATACTTGCGTTCCCTACGACGCCGTACTCGTTGCCGGAAGTATCAATGGTGAAATACGCATAGCCGTTATTTGTCGCGGCACCAGCAAACCAGCCCACATGAAGTTCGAGGGTGCTCGCGTCAGGGAACGGCCTATTAGCAAGTACCACTCCTGCCGCGGTAGAAGTGGTTTTTACCCATGCCGACATCGTCCAATCAATAACACCGGCCTCCCCGACATTCATACCAGTGATATATTGACCGGTCGCAGTTGCCTCGGCACCGTCGATCTTGCCCGTAGTAGAAATTGCCCCCGCAATGGTCCCGTTAAAAGCATTTGATGTTGAATCCAGCGCATTGCCAGACAAATGATACACCGCATTATAATTATTGCTCCACACAGCGGTCGCATTCTCCTGCGAAGCAGATACATTACTGTTACCATAATAGATATAGAGAAGCGTACCGTTCGTTATCGACGGGACCTTAACCCACGCAATAAACTGCCCGGTTGTGGCATCATATTTTTCAACCTGATAAGCCAGTTTGACGCCGTTCGCGTCCGTGAAAACAATGTCGTATCCATTGGCGTTCGTCACTTTCCCGCCATTTGCCGTTGTTTTCAAATCTGGGTCAATAACAGAGAACAGCATCGGAAAATCGGTCAAAGGCCCGCCAACCACCTTTGAAGCCTGGACGGTGATCGTCTTGTAATAAGAATACGGCGATGTAAAGGTGATACTCCCGGAAATAACCAGACTTCCGGTCAGTGTGTAAGTCCCGGCACCTGAGAAGGCGAGGTTGTAATAATTGTTCCCGGCGGCCAGGCCCGTATAACTGCCATTTCCATAATACTCGACCGTTCCTGAATTCGAGGTATCGTTAGTAAACCCCGTCAGGGTCTCACTGCCGAGCAATCTTAATGTTCCGTAATTGGTAAACGTTCCGGAGAGAGTCAGGTTATTACCCGCCAACGTCAATGTCGTGCCCGCATTACTAATGTTAAGGTTCGTCGCATTGATGGCGCTTAGGAGAATAACATCACTGCTTGTCTTACTGAGAGTAAGGGTACTGAAAGTAGTTGCGCCCGAGATGCTTGATGTATTTGAGCCGTTAAAAGTAACCGTACCGCTTCGCGCGGTAAACGTTCCGGAATTCGACCAATTCCCGCCCACGGTCATATTGTAATTATTCGTGGAAACATCCAGCGTCGCTCCCGTGCCAATAGTGAGGTTACCGTTCACCGTTGTGATCCCGGCAAGCGTCTTTGTTCCAGCACCCGAAACCGTCAAATTAGAATAGGTCAAGGTATTGCTCACATTCTGAGCACCCGCAAGGCTGTAGTTCACGGTCGAACCCGCATTGAGCGTGATCGTTTCAAAACCGGAGTAACTTCCGGTAAAATTCAGCGCGCCGACATTGAGAATACCGTTGGCATCCACAAGAAGAGTATTGCTCGCGCCGCTGCCAGTAACGGTATACGTGCCCGGATTCAGGACGCCGCGAGAGACGGTCAAATTACCGTTGACCGTGGGAGACACAGCAAGCGTCACTGTACCGGCGGACTTGTTGACCGTAAGGTTATTCAGGACAGTTGCACTGACCGGGATCTCATAACTCGTGCTGTAAGTTCCATTCCCCGTGTACGTCACATTCACGGAAGTGCCGAAGGTGGGTGCCGCAGACAAACTGCCGTTATCGCGGACAATCGTCGCACCATTGCCCATCGTAAGGGCCGTGGTAAGGGTGAACGTGCCGTTCGTCAACGTCAGAGTACCGTTTACCGTGGTGGCGCCGGTGGCGTGATTGAGGGTGACACCCATGGGATTATTGATGGTGAGATTATAAAATATGATTGCCACGTTCCTGTTAATAGTCTGAGCTGTCGAGGAACGACCGCCATTGAAATTGACCGTACCGGTCGAAGCCGTGAATGTTCCGCCGTTCCCTGTAAAATTACCGGTCACACTCAGCGTGCTGGAACCACCATCCAACGTACCGTTCGTGAAAGTCACGTCACCCACTGCATCGCTGCCGACATGGTGCGATAGCCCGACCCCGAGGTTGAGCGTTCCGCCCGTGCCGTTGATCGTCAGGGAGGCAGTGGTCATATTGCCTGTGAGCGTCGCCGTACCCGCGGTCTTGGTCATGGATACAGCGCCAGTGGTGGTAAAACCGGCAATGCTTTGCGTCGTTGCTGTGCCCGTGATAACGATCGGGGAGCTGCCAGCGGTAAACGTGCCGCCGTTATTGACGAAATTACCACCGAAGGTTAATTGATAATTTCCGGTGATCAACGTCGCCCCGCTATTGATAGTGAGCGGCACAGACGTATTAAAGACTTTAGCTGCGTTCAGGGTTATTGTCCCAGCAGTATTCGCGATAATAACACCACCTGATCCCGCGAACGGCGTGATCCACTCTGCGCCGACGGTACGAACGTCTGTGGTCTTATATTGCAACGTATACGCCGTGCCCGACCATGCGGGAACCGTTCCGCCGATTGTGGCGGTCCCTTCTATGGAAAGAACGCCGGTGACAGTCGAACCGGTCGTTGTCTTCGCGCCAGAGCCTGAAAGCGTAAGGTTGTTGTATGTTACGTTGGCAATGGTCTGTGCGCCGGCAGCATAGTAATTAACCGTACTCGTACCAGCCGTGAATGTTCCCCCCGTATTGGTCGTGGTACCGCCAATATTCAACGTGCTTGAGTTGCCGAGAAGCGCGCCGTTGGTCCTCGTCCACGCCCCTGTAAAGGTGTGCGTCAGGCCAACGCCAAGATCTAAAGTCCCGCCTAAACCATTTAACGTAAACGCACTGCCGTTCACATTGCCCGTCAAAGTAGCCGTACCCGCGGTTTTGGTCATGGAAACTGAACCCGTCGTCGTGAAACCGGCGATATTATTCGCCGCTACGGTCCCGCTGAGGATCACATTGTTAGCACCAAAGTTCAATATCCCGCCGCCTGTGTTGGTGAGATCCCCCTGAATGGTCAGAGCTCCGCTCGTCCCGGCCGTCCCGGTACCGCTGAATTGCAGATTCTGATAAGTCCAGCCGGCGTTAATGGTAGGATTGGCATTCGTATAGTTGAAGGTACTTCCGGCATTAATCGTTTTTGTCCCCGCAATAGTATAATTTGCGGCAAAAGTGGCTCCCGGCACAATGACCGTACCGTTGATCGTGAATGTCCCCGCGCCGGAAAGAATATAGGAGCTAGGGTCAAAGGTGACACCGGAGGCAACGGAGAACGCGGTTGTTACGACCGCCGCAGCCCCTAAGGTCTTGGTACCGCCTACGGAAAGCGCAAGATTAACGTAAGAGACACCGTTCAGCGAGGGGATCGTCTGCGAACCGCTGCCGTTGAAGGTGATCGTGCTGCCCGTAAGAATAAAGTTGCCGGATGAGAATGTCGCTGTGTTCGTGAGTGTTCCTGCAACCCCTACCGCCCCGTTGATCGTAATGCTGTTCGTGGTACGCGCACCGGAGAACCCCAGGGTATTATAGTTCACATTGGCGATCGTCTGCGCACCCGTACCACCGTAATTAACGGTCCCGGTAGAAGCGGTAAATGTCCCGCCCGTTCCGCTCACCGTACCGTTAAGATTCAGCGTGCTCGAGCCGCCATCGAGCGTACCCGCCGTTCTTGTCCAGGTGCCCGTGAAGGTATGCGTCAAGCCGGTGCCAAGATTGAGCGTTCCGCCCGTGCCGTTGATCGTCAATCCGGAACCGTTCACATTCCCCATGAATGTTGCGGTGCCGGCGGTCTTGGTCATGGAAACCAACCCGGTGGTGGTAAAGCCGTCGATACTTTGAGTCGTTGCTGTGTTCGCGATAACGATCGGGGAACTGCCGGCGGTGAAGGTGCCGCCGTTGTTATGGAAATCCCCGCCAAAAGTCACTTGATAGTTTCCGGTATCCAACGTCGCGCCACTGTTGATGGTGAGCGGAACTGAGGCGCTAAAGACCTTGGCGGCATTAAGGGTGATCGCTCCGGTATTCGCGATGATCACGCCACCCGTCCCCGCAAATGTAGCCAGCCACTCTGTGCCGGCAGTCCGTGCCGTTGAAGTGTTATATTGGAGTGTCGCTGCCGCACCGTATGTCGGAGCCGCTGATACCGTCGCCGTTCCTTCCATCGAGAGGATGCCGTTGACCGTGACTCCTGTTGTTGTCTTTATGCCGGAACCCGAAAGCGTAAGGTTGTTGTAGGTCATGGCCAAAACGGTCTGCGCGGTGCCGTTGTAATTGACGGTGCTTGTACCGACGGTGAACGTTCCCGCATTGGTAAAACTACCGCTTACATTGATCGTGGAACCGTTGGCCGTGAGCGTGCCGTTGGCAAGAATGCTTAAACTCCCCGTGGAAAGAGTGTAATTACTGCCACTCGTGGTAAGGGTCGACGTCGCTCTTGTGCCGGTCCTCGTCAGGGTCGTCGTACCAGTCACCGAAATATTCGCCCCCATAGTGACCGTTAATGCCACGGTGCCGCCGCTTGTCTTAGTAGGGTTTATAGTGAAATTATTGTTAATGGTGATCGCTCCGGCACCGAAGGTGTAACCGCGGGCCGCCGTAATTGTAGGTGAAAGCTGGAGGTCGTAGAATGCAAAGGCCCCGGAAGTTAACGTTACGCTGCTATTCGCCGTCATTGCGACAGTACTGCTGGTCTGGGCGGTAAAGGTGCCGCTGGTAAGGGTCAAAAGCGTGCCGGTGCCGGAAGTTCCATTCAGGGTGAGTGTCACCCCTCCGTTAATAATGAGGGTCCCGCCGCCGATCGTCACCCTTGACACAGCCGTGCTGGCCGTAAGCGTGCAGGTCCCGGCATTGATCACGACGTCATCGCTCGTCCCGGGCGTTACCCCGCCAACCCAGTTGGCGCCTACGTTCCAGTTCCCGGTCCCGCCGCCCCAGGTGATCGTGGGGTCCCAGCCGATTGAGTTGCCACGGTTTGTGGAGTTGGCCATGATTATCTCGGAACCGAGATTCTGGGAATCCTCGACCCAGACGTAGCTCAGGTCCCTGGTGCCCTGGGGATCGATGTACCATAGGGCGCCTTCTTCGGAAGAAATCAGCTTAATGTGCTGGGCGTCAGTTGCCCCCTGGATCTTAAAAGTCCCCCGAATGGTCTGGGTCTTGCCCGCTTCGAACCGGATGACCTTGGAGGGGGTTACGCTGGTAAAGTTATAGAAGGTGTTATTGCCGTAGATACAGGATTCCTTGGAAACATCATTAAAGACCACCGTCGAAGTACCGGCCTGGAAGGTACCACCCCGGTTAACCCAGTTACCGCCGACCGTGACCGTCTGGCTGCCGGCGGAGAAGGTGCCGCTCTTTAATGTAACGTTGCCCGCGACGGTAAGGGACCGCGCGAGGCTGAGCGTACCGGTATAACCTTCAAGCGCGAGAGACCCAAGAACACCATTAAATCCGCCATCCACCGCTGAATCTTTATTCGCATTGCTTCCCACTCCGTTGAATACTACATTCGAGGAGGACACCGGAACCACTCCAGTATCCCAGTTATTCGCTTCCGACCACCGACTGCTACTGCCATTTCCTGTCCAAAGAACGTTTACAACCCAATTCGTCACATTAGACGAATCACTGTGAAGCGCCGTAAGCGGGGGTCCTCTTATATTGATACAGTCACCTAAATAGGCAAACATCACATCGACCGAACCTATGGCATTAAGTCTCCACTGTTTGGGCGCCTCTATCGCGCCTAAGGTCACCAGGTTCCCGTAGGAGCCGCGGACCGTCAGGGTCCCCAGAACGGTCTGGGTCTCTTCGGAATCGAACTTCACGATCTTCCCGGGTACCATAATAATGAGATCATTAAAGGTATTGGACCCTACCACTAAAGCTTGCAGGGGCGAAACCAGGGAGACGGTTGAGGTCTGCGGGATAAAGTTCCCTTGCCCGACCCAGCTCTCCCCGATCTCGTATTGGGTGTTACCGCCATTCAGCGTGACCCCATGACTGATGACCATGGATCCTTTTGTCACAATCTTGGAATCCGGCTGCTGCGTGAAGTTTGCTGGAGCGCCCCCTTGTTTGAGGATAAGATCCCCGCTGGAGCTGATGTTGGCGATTGTGCCTGCTCCAGACGATTGGATCGTTATATCTCCGCTGTTCACTGTAGAGACGGTAGTCCCTGCGGCCTGTTTGTAGGCCCCCACTCCGTCCAGATCCGCGTCGGCGATGAGCTTCAGGTCTCCAGAGACATTGGTAAAGTCTGCCTTCACCTGGATGTCCCCGTTAGCCCTGAGTTCGGTCGCCCCGGCGGTCTGGAATGAACCGGTCACTTCAATAAATGCTTTGCTCGAAATGTCAATAAACCCGCCCTGCGCTTCCATGAGACCCGCCAAGCGGACCTTCTCATCCCCCAGAATGCGGATCACGCCCTTCTTTTCCATAATATTGATCGCCTTGATGACCCCGGTCTGGTTCACGGCATTCTCGAAAAGGTTCCGGGCTACGGCGGTCGTAAGGAACACCTGGTGCGCCTCGATCTCACCGGCGTTCGCAACGGCATCCTTGACCGCGTTCCCCTGCGCGTCCACCACCGCCCCGCTGACCGCCTCGTTGACCTCGACCTGGAGCAACTGGCGCGCGTCAAAACTGACCGTGACCTTGTCCCCGGCCGCCAGATGGACCACACCGGCGCGGGCCTGGATGATGCCGTCGTTACGGACCGCGCTGCCCAAAAGCGCGATGTTGTTGCCGGTGATGCGGCCTTCGTTCAGGACCAGCGAGTAAGGATCTGCGGCGCCGTGTTGGAAAATATAATTGCCGTCCATGAAATTTTTTGTGGCGGTCGCAAGGTCAAGACTTGACGCGATCAACGTGTTGACCTGAACGTTCGCGGTCGGCGAAAAATGAATGCCGTTCGGGTTCACCAAAAACAGGATCCCGTTCGCGGTCAAGGTGCCCTGGATGTTGCTCATGCTCGAACCGGTCACGCGGCTCAAAACCGAAGAAGTGGCAGACGGTTGAACAAAATGCACGGCCTCGTTGAGGCCGATGTTGAAAGATCCGAAATTAATTACGGTCTTGTCCGCGACCGTGAAGTTCAGCGTGTTGGCGTCCGGCGACTCGACTTTGGCCTCTCCCGACTCAACCTTCCAGTCGGACGGCAACGCCATCAAGCTGAGCGGGCAGACCAGAAAGCAAAAAAGCAAAAAGGCCACACAAACCTTCTTGCTTTTATTGCTATATTTTGTTATCACGTACGCTGTTTTTGTTGTCATATGTCTTATATTTTATGTTCTCTGCTCACCCACTAGTAAATATATCACCGTTCTATTGGATTTGCAAAAATACTATGCTTTGCAACTCGTTGTATTTAAATGGGTTACGGTTTTTTTGTTATTTATAAATAGGACTACGCCTTTAAAATGGGATTTTAGATGTTCCAGGCAGAGGCGTTTTTAAAGGACGACAAAACGTGATTTGGCCCGAAAGTTGGTTTTCAGGCTTCAAAAAATCGGATTTTTTGGAAAAGCCTTTCCGGGGATTTGTGAATTGTGTTTGGGGGAATTAAACGCTGCTGGAAGCCAAAAATGGGACGAACGCTGACCGGATCGCGGTCCTTCGGATCAGGTTTCCGTCTGCATCATCATGTAAAAAGTGCTCGCTCCGTTGCCGCCTTGCGGCTCCTGACCAAAGGCCCTGGCCCATTCCAGCCGGATAAGAAAATGTTCCGCAAAGTGGACCCTCAAGCCGCCGCCGGCGCCCATCAAAAACTTGTGCGCACGCTCCCCTTCGTTGACGGCGTATAATTTGCCTCCGCCCATGTCGAAAAAGGCCACGGGCTCGAACGTCCGGCGCAGCGGCGTTTTGGAATGCGGCAATTTCCAATCCTTCGGAAAAAGATACATGGGAAAGACCCAGTCAACGTTGAGCGTGGCGCCGACATCGGCCAGATAATCACCTTCCGGATAACCGCGAACGCTCGTCATCCCGCCCAACTGAAGTTGTTCCGAAGACGTCAAGGTGTGGGAAGCAGCCTGGAACTGGGAGTTCAAAAGCAGGTAACTCTCGAAAGGCATCCGCTGAGACCGACGCACATACTGGTCATACTTGAAAAAATACCCTCCCGTCCCGTCCCGCGACGCCGAAGGATGGCACCGGCTGGAGGCCCCCAGAAAACCGCCGGTCCCGAAACTGAACCTGGGGGTAAAAAGCGTCTGTCCCCCGCCCAGAAAGCCGTCCGTATGCGAAACGCTGAAGGAAAAATAGGGGACGCGAAGCTGGTCGTCCGAAACGCGTTCATGGTCCACCTTTTTCCGGATGTCCTGCATATCGATCCCGAGATCGAGATAAACCTCCGTGTCCTCCTTGAGGAGCAGTTCGAAGTTAAGGTGGGGCGTCACGGTCCTCGTGACCCCCCTGATCTTGGCGTCCATGAACTCCTTGCCCAGGCGCATCTGGAAATAGGACAGATCCACCCCAAGTTTGACCCCGTAAGTCCCAATGGGCACGGCATAGCTCAGAACCTGCCCAAAGGTGCGCGCATTAAAAAGGGTATTGGCAAAGATCGAGTCCCCGAGACCGGAAACATTGCTCCCCCGGAGATAAAAGCCGGTCCTGTATTTGTCGGTCAGCCGGGTGCCGCGGTTGTCCTCGCTCATCCCGAGGTGCCAGAGGAACTTGTCCTTGACCTTGAGGGCGATGTCCGAGGTCTCCGGCTGTTTCCCCGGGGAAATGACCGTTTTGACCTCGAGATCGGAGAATTTATTCAGTCGCAGGATGTCTTTCTGGAGTTTCTTGATGTTCAGAAGTTCGTTTTTTTTTGTATGGATATATTTTCGGATGAAGGAGTCGGAGAACCACTTGTTCCCCTCGACCGTTACCTCTCCCAGCTTGCCCTCCAGGACCGCGATCTCGACCGCTCCGCCGGCGATCTCTTGTTCGGGAAAGTAAACACTCGTGGTCAGATACCCCTTCGTGTGGTACTTGGACCTCACCTGTTCGGCGATGGTCTGGAGGTCCCGCATGGTCACTTTCTTCTGGAGGAAGGACTGGTAAAGGGTCCTGAAATCTTCGGGCTTGAAGAGGGTCGTACCGGTGATCTTGACGTCCGTCAAGGTGAAGGATATTCCTTCCGCTTTGGGGGCCTCGACCTTGCCTTCCTGGACCTCGACCTTGGGAGGTTTGGCCTTTTTTCTCTCGGCCCGGGCCTTCATCGCTTCGGCTTCAGCCCGGAAGCGTACAGCCTGTGCTCCGCCATCCTGTCCCGAAGGGATCTGGGGATCCGCGGCCAGAAGACGGCCGCCGGAGACGGAAAGGGCCCACAGAAAAAATACAATAAGCGCCGCTGTTTTTTTCACCGGAAGTCCCCGCCCAAGTGAATACAAAAACCGTTCGGACCCGATCCCGCACCGGTGAGTATCATCGGCAAACGGCATAAATAAATCAAGCGCTTCTTTTGGGTCTCCGGGCCGATTCGGGCCGGCGCCGGAACACGGCGAACTCCTGGGAAAAACAGGGTGAGAACTTTCAGAAATGAGGTATGCCGGCGCCTTTAAGCGACAACGCGCTGACTGATATCAAGAACGGTGAAATTTTCGGCAGACGGAAAATACCTTCCGAGAACGGCCCCTTTATCGCTTTCCCCCGTCCGGACGAGTCGTTGTGCGGAAAAAAAGTTGTAATTGCCGTTCTCATCGACCCAGAGGCAGATGGCATGCCGCAGTGGAGTTCCCGTGTACTGGATCACCAGGACTTCGGAGGATATTCCAAGGTCCGCCAGGATCTTGGAGGCGAGGGTCGCGAAGTCATCACAGTCGCCGGCCCGGCTCTCCAGCATTTCCTGAACGGTCTGCGGAACGTCGGGAAGTGTCATCTGAGATTTGAGACTGGAAAACCATTTTTCAATATCCTGCGGGGTCTTGATGGTGGAAGGGACGCCTTGCGGTTCATAACCGGAACAGAGCGGCATCGCGATCTGCAGAAGGAAGAACAGGGTGAGAACGATCCCGGCCCGCCTGCGCGCCCCGGCCATCCGTTCCCGACCTCCGTCCTCATTTTTTTGCATCTTGTCCGCCCCCTCCCGGAGAATTCATATGCTAGTTTCCGCTATATATGTTAGTTTCTGCTATATGTGAAATGACGTTCAAGGGTAACCTACGACCGCGTTTTTTGCAAGGCTCAGACGTAGTTTTTTTGGGCAAAAAAGGGGCATCGGGACGACGGACACGGGGCCTTCGGTTCCGTCGCCTAAAGGATCTTCTCGTCCTCGGGACGCCACGCCGGATCGACGATGCAGAGGAACACAAGGTCCGTGGGACCAATGTTCTCAATGGACTGGACCGCCCCCGGAGGGATATCGACCGCACAACCGGGCGTCACTTCCGAGGACTCATCCCCGACACACATCCGGCCTTTTCCCTCCAGGATATAGTAGACCTCGGAGGTTTTCAGCGCGTGGGGCTTCGTCTTCTGCCCGGGTTTTACTACCGCGTGCGCCAGGCTGTAACGGTAAGCGCGCTTGTCCGTTCTCGCGTTCAAAAGCTCGCGAAGATGACAGGCATCCCCGGCGGTGATCTCCTTGCAGTCCTTCAGGCGACGGATAAACATGGTTTATTCTCCGATATCTTCGTTCCAGAGCCCGGGTTTCGCGGCGATAAAGTCTTTCATCATTTGCTTGCAGTCGTCGAGGTCGAGGTTGATGAGCTGTACACCGCGCCTCCTGGAATACGCCTCGGGCCCCTTGAAAGTCCTGTTCTCTCCCAGCACCACGACCGGGATCTTATAGAGAAGAATGGCGCCCGTGCACATGTCGCATGGCGAAAGTGTGGAATAAAGAACGCATTTTGCGTAGTCCCGGGCCGTGAGCCGGCCCGCGTTCTCGAGACAGTCCATTTCCGCGTGCAGGACTGCGGAGCCATTCTGGACCCGGCGGTTATGACCCCGGCCGAGAATCTTCCCGTCCTTCACGAGGACCGAACCTATCGGAATGCCCCCTTCCCGCAGGCCCTTCCAGGCCTCCTTCATCGCCTCTTTCATGAACGCGATGTGCTCTTTGTGTTTCGTCATGGGCGCAAGAATTCCTCTCCGTATTTCGGGAAGAAAGGAAAATAGAAGTTGGATAAAACGCGAACGACAAGCTTCCCGATGACCTTTTACCTTTTCCCGGAACGGAGCGTTTTCTGCCACGCCCAGCTGCTGCGAAGGGCTTCTTCCAGGGAAAGCTTCGCGCTCCACCCCAATACTTTCTTCGCCTTGCCGGCCGCCGCGTAGATCTCGGCGATATCCCCGGAACGGCGCAGGGCGATCTTGTAGGGGACCTTCACGCCCGTCACTTTTTCGAACGTCTTGACGATCCCGAGAACGCTTTGTCCGCGTCCCGTACCGACGTTAAAAATGTCATAGAACGGACCCCGTTTTTTCTCGAGGTATCCCAACGCCCGGACGTGCGCCGCGGCGAGATCGATCACATGGATATAGTCCCGGATGCATGTTCCGTCGGGCGTCTTGTAATCATCGCCGTACACTTGCAGGACTTTCCGGATGCCCGCGGCCGTCTGCGTCACGAACGGCACGAGGTTCTTCGGTGTCCCGAGGGGAAGCTCCCCGATCAGGGCCGAAGGATGCGCGCCGATCGGATTAAAATAGCGTAAAGAGACCGCTTTGACGGGCACGCCGCTTTGAAGGAAAGTTTCGAGCATCCGTTCCGCGATCTTTTTCGTTTCCCCGTAAGGCGACGCCGCGTTCTTGACCGGCGCGTCCTCGCGTACGGGCAGTTTGTCCGGCTCGCCGTAGACCGTGCAGGAAGAAGAAAAAACAAAATGCGGGACTTTGTACCGGTCCGCGGCTTCCAGCATCGTCAGCATGCCGCCGACGTTATTGCGGTAATAACGCAGCGGCTGGGCGACCGACTCCCCCACCGCCTTGAGCGCCGCGAAATGGATGATGCCGTGGAAGCGTCCTTCTTTCTTGAAGACCTTCGCCACGTCGGCGGGAACGGAGCAGTCCCCGGTACAAAGAGGCACGTTCCGGCCGGTGATCTTCCGGACCCTGCCGACAATGAACCGTTCGGAATTCGAGAAATTGTCCAGGATCACGGGCTCGTAGCCGGCGCGGACCAGTTCGACAGCGGTATGCGACCCGATGTATCCGGCGCCGCCGGTGACTAATATCTTCTTTGACGCCATGGGGCAGGTCCTTTTCTATCTTCCGTGATCGTCGTCCAGGCGCTCGATGTCGTCCTCGCCGGTATAAGACCCGCACTGGACCTCGATGATCCGGAGCATCTTGCGCGCCAGGGGATTTTCGATGCGGTGGAGCGTCGTTTTGGGGATGTAGGTGCTTTCGTTCTGCCCGAGGAAGAGCGTGTTGCGGCCGTTGGTGATCTTGGCGGTGCCGCTCACCACGACCCAGTGTTCGCTCCGGTATTGATGGCGCTGAAGACTGAGACGTTGGCCCGGAAGGACTTCAACGACCTTCACCTTGAACCCCCGGCCCGTATTGAGCACCGTGTAGAAACCCCACGGCCTGGCGACGCGTTTTTCGGCGGATTTATTATTAGGTTTTTTCATTGGGCCCCTGAACGTCGTTTATGAATGGTGTTATTCAGAAATAACCTATCATTCCCCCAGTATGACGGCCCTTTATCGGCGAACTTGAGGGAGAACAGCGCCGAGGTCGTCAGCCCGTCCGTCTTAATCATGCTTTCGGGGCAAAGTTACGATAAATTTACTTCCCCTTCCCAATTCGCTTTCGACCCAGATCCTGCCCTTATGAAGACCGATAATGTCCTTGGTGATGGAAAGGCCCAGGCCGGTCCCTTCCTGCCTTTCGGCGGTCAGGCGTTCGAATTTGTCGAACAGCTTGCCGAAATCCTCCCTGGCGATGCCCGGCCCGGAATCGGATATTTCAAAACGGACTTCTTCCGCGGTGCCGGAGAGGTTGAGCGCGACCTTTCCCCCGGCGGGAGTGTACTTGACGGCATTGCTGAGCAGATTGGTGATGACTTCGGTCAGCTTGTCGCGGTCCCCAAAAACCGAGCCCGCGCTTCCGGAGAATTCTTTTTCGAGGACAAGATTCTTCGCGGAGATCTCGCGGCTGTTCTCGACGATCACTTCTTCGGTCAGGGCGGCGATCGGAACGTCCTCCCTACTCAACTGCATCTTTCCCGCCTCGATCTTCGAAAGGTCCAGAAGGTCCTTGACCAGGCGGATGAGCCGTTCGGTACTTCGCTGAGCGATCTCAAGCATCATCCGCTGCTCCTCGTTGATCGCGCCGCTCTCGCCCTGCAGGATATGGGTCAGCGAAAGCCGCATGTTGCCCAGCGGGTTCTTGAATTCGTGGGAGACGTTGGCGACAAAAGCGGATTTCCGTTTGTCCATCTCCCTCAAGACCTCTTCGGCCTTTTTGATCTTGGTGATATCGTTGCCGACGCAGAGGATCTCTTCGGTATGCCCCTTCCGGTCCGACAGAGCCTTGTTGGTCCATGAGATCCACACGCGCTCCCCGCTGCGGAGCATATTCTCGTTCTCGTTGTTCACGTATTTGGCCGGTTCGCGCATGATATCATCGACCATGGCCTTGAGGTCCCTGCCCGCGCTGTCCGTGACCGGCGCAATGGTGCCGATCGCGTCTTTCCCCAGGATCTCCTCCTCCCTGTACCCGAAGAACTTCTGCGCGAATTGATTGATGAAAGTGATCCTGCCGCGGGTATCCATGCGCAGGATGATGCTGTTGGCGTCCTGGACCAGCTTGCGGTAGTAGTCCTCGCTTTGTTCCAGTACCTTGGCGACCTTCTTTTCACTCATACTTCTATCCTCCGGATCGCAGCTAATATTATCTCAGAAGAACCATCGGCATTTTTGCCGGCAGAAGGTATTTTAAACGCAGAAAAACAAAAAGGCCACCGAGAGTTGCTCCCGATGGCCTGCTCAAATGGCTGGGGAACTAGGATTTGAACCTAGACTGGGTGATCCAGAGTCACCAGTGCTACCGTTACACCATTCCCCAATATTAAAATCTGATCCAGTTCACTTGCGGCAGAGGATCTTCGCTACCCGACAATCCGTTATCCGCAGTCCCGGCCGCCCCAGGGCCGGGGCGCCATTCCCCAATGAACTTCGGCGAGTCGGACCCGATCGCGGAGGAGAATTATAGCGGGTCTTGAGAATACGGACAAGCGTTGTTCCTGCGGCGACCGGGCTGCCGCGCTCGTTCACTTCCGCGCTTTTTCGATCTTTTCCCAGGTATCGCGGAGCGTGACGGTCCGGTTGAAAACGGGCCGGCCGGGTTTGGAATCAATGGGGTCGACAAAGAAATATCCGAGCCTCTCGAACTGGAAATGCGCGCCCGGACGGGCCTCTTTCAGAGCGGGCTCAAGAAGGGCCCCGAAAACTGTCTTCAGGGAATTCGGATTCAGGTTCACGAGAATATCCTGCCCCTCCGGAACACCCGAAGGATCCTTCGCCGCAAAAAGGTGGTCATAAAGCCGGACCTCGGCCGGGACAGCATGCCTGGCCGAAACCCAGTGGATCGTGCCCTTGACCTTGCGGCCGTCCGGAGGATTATTGCCGCCCCGCGTCGCGGGATCATGCGTGCAATGCAGTTCGAGGACTTCTCCCGTCTTGGGATCCTTGATCACCTTCTCGCATTTGATGAAGTACCCGTAGCGGAGGCGGACCTCCTGGCCCGGCGCCAGGCGAAAGAACTTCGGCGGTGGCGTTTCCCGGAAATCGTCCCGCTCGATATAAAGCTCGCGTGAGAACGGAACCTTTCTCGTGCCGGCGGCGGGATCCTCGGGATTGTTCGTCGCGTCCATTTCTTCGGTCTTCCCTTCCGGATAATCCGTGATCACCACTTTCAGCGGGTCCAGCACGGCCATCATGCGCGGCGCGGTCCTGTTCAGTTCTTCGCGGATCGAGTTCTCGAGCACCCCCGTGTCGATCGTGCTGTTGAACTTCGCGACGCCTACACGATCGCAAAAATCACGGATCGAGGACGGCGTAAAACCGCGGCGGCGGAACCCCGAGAGCGTCGGCATCCGCGGATCGTCCCAACCGGAAACGGTCTTCTGCTGGACGAGTTTCAGGAGGACCCTCTTGCTCAGGACCGTGTACGTCAGGTTCAGTCTCGCGAATTCGATCTGCTGGGGATGATGCACACCGAGCTGGTTGAGGACCCAGTCGTAGAGCGGCCGGTTGTTCTCGAACTCGAGCGTGCAGAGGGAGTGCGTGATTCCCTCGATGGAATCGGAAAGGCAATGCGTGAAATCGTACATCGGGTAGATGCACCATTTGTCGCCCGTCCGGTGGTGCGACGCCTTTTTGATCCGGTAGATCGTCGGGTCGCGCATCGTGATGTTGGGCGACGCCATATCGATCTTCGCGCGCAGGACCCGCGTTCCTTCGTCGAATTCCCCCTGGCGCATCCGCTCGAAAAGGTCGAGATTCTCCGCGACCGTCCGGCCGCGGTACGGGCTGTCCGTGCCCGGCGCGGTCAGCGTGCCGCGGTGCTTCCGCTGTTCGTCCGGCGTCAGGTCACAGACATAGGCCTTTCCCTTTTTGATGAGCTCCAGGGCGTACCCGTAGAGCCGGTCGAAATAATCGGAGGCGTAGTATTCGCGGTCCGCCCAGTCGAACCCGAGCCAGCGGACGTCCTCGCGGATCGAATCCACATACTCGACCTCCTCCTTCTCGGGATTGGTGTCGTCAAAGCGGAGGTTGCAAAGTCCGTGATAGTCGCGGGCGATCCCGAAGCTGATGCAGATGGCCTTGGCGTGGCCGATATGAAGGTAGCCGTTCGGCTCGGGCGGAAAACGGGTATGCACGCGGCCGCCATTTTTGCCCTTGGCGATGTCCGCGTCAATGATGTCCCGGATAAAATTCGACGGTGTTTTCAGAGGCTCCATAGGGCGGAATTATATCACAGGCCGAACGGCCGTCAGGCTAAAAACCGTTCGAGACGCGAGAGACAAACGGCTTTCCCGAGAAGGCTCATGAGCTCGAAAATACCGGGACTGGTCGTCCCGCCGGTCATGATCAACCGCAGCGGATGAATGAGGTCCTTGGGTTTGAGGCCCGCTCCCTCGGCCAACTGGCGCGTTTTCTGGTCGAGCGGAGTGGTATCCTCAAAATCGGGAAGCTCGCTCACGCTTTCCGCCCACTGTTTGAGAAGCTCCACGAGGGACGTCTGAGCCCGGATCGCGCGAACGGTTTCGGGGTCGGAATAGGTCGCGTCGGAAAAATAATACGAGGCCTGTTCTTTTAATTCCCCGAGGGTCTGAATGCGTGGCCGGTAAAGCGTGATCAGTTTCCGCCACGTGTTCTCCGGAGGAAGTTCCATCCGTTCCTTCCAGAACTCCGTGACCCGGGCCTCATAGTCTTCTCCGGGAAGCGCGCGCAGGTGCTGGCCGTTCAGCCAAAGCAGTTTTTCGGGATTGAATTGCGCGTTCGATTTGATCACGCGCTTCAAAGAGAATTGTTTCACCAGTTCCGGCAGGCTGAAGATCTCCTGCGGCGTCCCGGGGTTCCATCCCAGGAGCGCGAGATAATTGACGAGCGCCTGCGGGAGAAAACCCTGAGCGCGATATTCCGACACCGCGACCGCGCCGTGACGTTTGGAAAGCGGCGTCCCGTCCGTCCCGAAAATGAGCGGCAGATGAGCGTACTTCGGCGGTTTCCACCCGAGCGCCTGATAAAGAAGGATGTGCCGCGGCGTGTTCGGCAGATGGTCCTCGCCCCGGATGATGTGAGTGATCTCCATGTCGTGATCGTCCACGACCACCGCCAGATGGAACGTGGGGTAGCCGTCGGACTTCAGGATCACGAGGTCCTCGAACTCCGCGCTGTCGTAGGTCACTTCCCCGCGTACCGTGTCGTATACCTTGACCGGACCCGGCGGGATCTTGAATTTGACGGCGCCCTCAAATTCATACGCCAGGCCCTTGGCCGCAAGTTCGCGCGCCGCTTCCCGGTAGCGGTCAAGCCGCCTGCTTTGATGGACGGTCTCCCCGTCCCAATCCAGCCCGAGCCACCGGAGTGACTCCAGGATCTCGCGTTCGAATTCCGGCGTGGAACGTTTGGCGTCCGTGTCCTCGATACGGAGAAGGAATTTCCCGCCTTGTTGGCGGGCGTAAAGATAATTAAAGAGCGCGGTGCGAACGCCGCCGATATGGAGATAACCCGTCGGCGAGGGGGCGAAACGAACGCGGATGTCTGACATAAGGTCCTTTTAATTTTCAGAATGAGAAGAACGGGAAAAGATCAATAGACCCGGGAACGGCTCTCCACGCTGCGCAGCAGGAATTTCACCTGGTCCAGGTCCAAAGGCTTCCGCAAACAGGCAATGGCTCCCTGCTGCAAAATCTCTTTTTCCCGGGTACTCGACAGGAACCCCGAAATGATCGCCACGGGAACCTGGCTGAACGTGCGGATCTTTTTCAGGACCTCCTCACCGCTCAGCGAAGGCATGGCGGCGTCCAAAAAAATGACGTTGTAATTCTCGGTCTGGATCTTCTTCAAGCCCTCTTTGCCGCTCCGCGCGCAATCGACCTGATGGCCTTCCTGCTCCAGGGTCTCGCGGAACTCCTCGCAGATCATTTTTTCGTCATCAACGATCAAAAGACGCATGAACGCTCCTCAGTTGGGACCGGCGGTCAACGCGGGCTGCGAACCACGTTCAACAACGTTCGCGTTATTTCTCCGCGTCCGGGAGTTTGAAATTCTCCCGCAAAGTCTCGAGGTAGCTCCGTCTCGAACTCTTGATCAACTGGAACGGCGTGCCCGAACGGCTGACCTCGACGGTATAGCTATCGTCGATTTCGAGCTTTTCTTGACCGTCGGCCGTCAGGAGCGCTTTTTCGCCGGGTGCGTCGGTGCGGCAGCGGAGGGTGATCTTCTCGTCCGCCGCGATCACCATGGGACGCAGGCTCAGTACGTGAGGGCAGATGGGGGTAATGATGAGGGCCTCGAGCTTGGGATGGACGACGGCGCCGCCCGCGGAAAGCGAATAGGCCGTCGATCCCGTCGCCGTGGAAATGACCACTCCGTCGCCGCGGAAGCTCACGAATTTCTCGCCGGAGATCAGAATCTCGAGCCGCAGGATGCGCGCGAGTCCTTCGCGCCCCACGACGATGTCATTGAGCGCCAGGAACCGGCGCTCGTTCTTGTCCGCTTTGCTCCGCGCCGTGCACGACAGCATGACCCTGTTTTCGCACCGGGGCTGCTGCAAGTAAGCGTTCAATTCCTCAAAAACTTCGGACTGCTTCACCTCGGTAAGGAACCCGAGACTTCCGAGGTTCACGCCGAGCACCGGCACGGAACGGCTTTTCATATGGCCCACGATCGAAAGCATCGTCCCGTCCCCGCCGAGCGAGATGACAAAATCCACCTGGGCAACGATCACGTCAAGAGGCGTGGAAGTTGAATCCAGCACCTCCATGTCGCGCTTCCCGAGCCACTCGCGAAGCTTGGCGCACAATTCCGCCGCGCCCGTCTTGCGCGCATTGACAACGATCCCCACTTTTTTCACGGCTCCGTCGATTTTCGTCATATCGGTGTCCTCAATAAGTTTTTTAAAATGCGTTGTACTGACTTAAGCGGAATGCCCCAAAGACGGCTTCGGGGAAACCGCTTTGTTCCCGGCGAGCGTCTTCACGACAAAGGCCGCGACCTTCTCGGGCGTGAGGCCGAAAACGTCAAGTTGATCGTCGCGGGAGCCGTGTTCGATGAATTCGTCCGGGAGGCCCAGGCGCCAGACCGGCGCCTGCGTCTGGTGATGTTCTTCCAGGAATTCCAGGACCTTGGAACCAAAGCCGCCGGTAAGAACATGTTCCTCAAGCGTAAAGATCCCTTTTGTCTTCCGGACCGATTCCAGGATCAACTCCTCGTCCAAAGGCCGCGCGAAACGCATGTTCACCACGCGGGCCGAGATGCCCTCTTTTTTGAGGAGCGCGTGCGCCTTGTATGCGGCCTCGACCATGCTCCCGAGCGCCAGAAGCGTCACGTCGGTACCCTCGAACAGCACTTCCCCTTCGCCGACCTGGAAGGACCGCTTGGGAAGGTCATCGAAAAACCTTGAAATGTTCGCCCGCGGATAACGCAGCGCGAAAACGGTCTTTGAAGCGATCCCGAGCTCGAGCATTTTTTCCATTTCAAATTCATCCTTGGGCGCCGCGAGCACGATCCCGGGCACCGAACCGAGGTAAGCGATGTCGAAAATCCCCTGATGCGTCGCCCCGTCCGCGCCCACAAGCCCGGCCCGGTCCACGGCCAGCACCACGCCGCGGCGCTGGAGCGCGACATCGTGCATCACCGAATCGTGCGCCCGCTGAAGAAAACTGGAATAAACGGGCACGACCGGCTTCATCCCGCCGCGCGCCATCGCCCCGGCGAAAGACACGGCATGTTGCTCGGCGATCCCCACGTCGAAGAACCGGTCCGGGAACATTTTCTGGAATTCAACAAGACCCGTCCCCGAGGGCATGGCCGCCGTGATCGCGACGATGTGCGGGTTCCGGCGCGCTAATTTCAGCAAAGCATCGGAAAAAGCCTGCGTGAACGACACGGCCGGCCCCGCGGTTCTTTCCTGTTCCCCGCGGATCTTTTCACCGGTCTTGATATCAAAGGGCGATACGCCGTGGCCTTTTTCCGCATCCTTCTCGGTGAATTCGCAGCCGTGTCCCTTTTTGGTGATGATGTGAAGCAGACTGCACGTGTTCAGGGCCAGCACGTCCCGAAGGATCTGGACGAGACGGATCACATCGTGGCCGTCGGCGGGACCGAAATAACGGTAACCGAGCTCTTCAAAAAGCGCTCCGGGAATGAAAAGGTGCTTCATGCCTTCGAGCGAGGCGTTGGCGAACTTCCGGAGACGCGGGAATCTCTGGAGCTGTTTCTCGACCTCGCTGCGAACGCGGTTGTAATGGGGGTTCGTAATGACCTTGTTGAGGTAGTGGCTGACGGCCCCGACGTTCTTGGAGATCGACATTTCGTTGTCGTTCAAGATGATGAGCATGTTTTTCTTGAGGTGGCCCGCGTGGTTGAGCGCCTCGAAAGAAAGTCCGGCCGAGATCGCGCCGTCCCCGACCAGGGCCACGACCTTCTCTTTGCCCTGTTTCAGGTCGCGCGCGCAGGCAAGCCCCAGCGCCTGCGAGATCGCGGTCCCCGCGTGACCGACGATAAAAGGATCGTGCGGGCTTTCCCATGGCGAGGGAAAACCGCTCAGCCCCCCCGCTTGCCTCAAGGTCCCCATCCGGTCGCGCCGTCCGGTGATCATTTTATGCACATAGGCCTGGTGTCCCACGTCCCAGCAGATCTTGTCGTCCGGAGAGTTCAGGACATAGTGGAGCGCGATCGTGACCTCGACCGTTCCGAGGCTTGCGCCGAGATGGCCGCCGGTCCTGGCGACCGATTCGATCAGGAGCTGGCGGTATTCCGCCGCCACCTCGGGAAGAGTCTCGAGAGACACCTTCTTCAGGTCCGCCGGGCTATTGATCTTGTTGATCCATTTCATTTCCATATCAAACCATCCTTGATCCCAAAAAATCCGCTAAAAAAATAAGGTCCCCGCCGCGCGGGCCGAAACACTTCGCCGCCGCTTTCGCCTGCCCGAGAAGCTGCTCCGCTTTCCGGGTGACCGCCCGGGGGTTCATCGCTTCGCAAAAACCGTCTTGGTCCAAAACATCATCAACAAGCTGGAATGCGAGCCCCAAACACTCCCCGTACCGCATGATGGCCCGGACCTCCCGAGGCGACGCGTCCGCCGCCAAAGCTCCCGCCAGGGCGCTAACGCGGATCAATTCTCCGGTCTTGCACCGGCTGATAAAAAGATGCTCCTTCAGACTTTTTTTCCGGGACTCCCCCGAAAGGTCCGCCACTTGCCCGCCGATCATTCCGCGCACACCGGCCGCTACCGCGATCTCCCGGACCAGGCGGACCGCCTTGTCCGCCGGACGGACTTCCGCGAGAAGCTCGAACGCCAGCGTCAAAAGCGCGTCGCCCGTAAGGATTGCGTTCGCTTCCCCGAATTTCCGGTGACAGGTTGGCTTGCCGCGGCGCACGTTGTCATTGTCCAACGCCGGAAGATCGTCATGGACAAGCGAATACGTATGGATCAGTTCGACCGCGAGCGCGCCAAGGATCGCGTCCTGGGGTTTTCCGCCGCAGGCCGCACAGGCCGCGAGCGTTAGGACCGGACGGAACCGTTTGCCGCCCGTGAAAGCCGCGTATTGCATCGCTTTGCGAATGATAACGGGAGCCTTCTCGCGGGCACAAAGCGTCTGTCTCAACTTTTTTTCGATGAATGCCAAAGAACTCTTGAAATGGGTCTCGTATTTCATGGTTGCCTGCCGCCGATTCTACTCTTTCCTTTGCCCGCGCAAAACCATTAAATCATGCCGCGTACGGACCTTTTTAAACTTCTCTCTTCCGGAGGGAAAAGCCGTCATTGATCGTCAAGGGCCGTGTCTTCCTCGTCCCCGGACGAAGAGGCTTTTTTCTTTTTTCCTTTCACAGCGCCGCGCGAAACCGTCTCCGCGTCAAAAGGCTCCCGTTTGAGCGAGCCGTCGAGGCTTTTGGTCAAGACCTCGATCTTTTTCTCCGTCTCCGTCAGTTTCGCCTGGCAGGCCCGGACCAGTCCGACGCCTTCCTCATACCGCTTCAGGGCCTGATCGAGCGTCAGCGAACCGCTCTCAAGCGCTTCCACGACTCGTTCGAGGTTCTCGAGCGCTTTTTCGAAATCAAGTTTTTCATTTTTTTCCGCCATGGAGCTCCCCCTTTTCTACTTTGACGATCTCAGAAACCAATTGTCCGTGATAAAGTTTTGTCATGATCCTGTCCCCGACCGCGGCCCCCTTTACGCTCTTGAGGACCTCGCCCGCGGGCCCGAACGTCACGGAATACCCACGCTCCAGGATCCCGAGCGGGTTCAGCGCGTTCAACCTTCCAGTGAAGTTCTGCAACCCGTGCTGCTTGAGCGCGTGCCATGTCTTAAACGACGTCTGGAGCCTTCGCGTCAATTCGTCCGTTCGCTCCGCGAACTGGTCCAAAAGAAAACGAGGCTGCCGGAACGCCGCACTTCCCGCGAGATCCTTTAACCTTTCCCGGTAATCTTTACATAAATTCAAAAGCGCATCCCGAAGCCGCGCGCCGTAATCCCGGACCCTTTGTTCCAGTTCCAGACGGCTTGATACGACCAGTTCGGCGGCGGCCGAGGGTGTCGGTGCCCGGAGGTCCGCCACCAGGTCGCAGATCGTCCAATCGGTTTCATGGCCAACCGCGGAAATGACCGGGATCCTCGAATGATAGACCGCGCGCGCGACGATCTCTTCGTTGAACGCCCAGAGGTCCTCAAGACTTCCCCCGCCGCGCCCCACGATCAGGACTTCGGGTTCTTCCAACCGGTTCATTGTTTCGATAGCCGCGGCGATCTCCGCCGCCGCACCTTCTCCTTGAACCTTGACGGGATAAAGCAGGAGCTGTGTTCCGCAGAACCGGCGGTTCACCACGTTCAGGATGTCGTGGATCGCCGCGCCCGTCGGCGAGGTCACGATGCCGACGGTCCCCGGGAACCGCGGGATGAGCCGTTTTCTTTCTTCGCGGAAAAGACCTTCTTTCTCCAGCTTTTCTTTAAGTTGCTGGAACGCGAGCTGAAGCGCGCCGACCCCTTTCGGCTCGATACGTTCGACATACAGCTGGTACTGACCGCGCGCTTCATAGATTGAAACGCGACAGAAAGCCAGGACCTTCAGCCCGTCCTCAAGCTCGAACTTCAGGCCGCGCTGGTGTTGGCTGAAGAACGCCGCGGAGATCTGCGCGTTCTCGTCCTTGAGCGTGAAATAAATGTGGCCCGAAGAATGTTTTTTGAAATTTGAGATCTCGCCTTCCACCCAAAGCCCCGGGTATTGGGATTCAAGCAGAAGCCTTATCCGGCGGTTGAGCTGACTGACGGTCAGGATCTGCCGCGCCTGGATATTCATGGCCGGATCATCGTTCTGTATCATTTTCATTTGTACCGTTTCTCCGCCGCGCATTGAACGGCTATCTGAATTCAATCCGAAATGACCTTGTCCACGCGGACGTCCCTCTTCGCCATGGGAATCTTTTTGACCAATTGTTCACGAAAACACAAGCCGATCTTCGGGACCTTAGGCGCGGATCGCAATGCCCGGTCATAATAGCCGCCGCCGCGTCCCAAACGCCCGCCAGCGCGGTCAAATCCAACGCCCGGAACGACGATCACGTCCATCCGCCCCGCGCTCCGACGCGGACAACCGCTCCTGGGTTCCCGGATACTATAAAAACTCTTTCTGAGATCGCGGACCAAATGCCTCACCCGGCAAAATGACAGCGTGCGCCTCTTAGGGTTCGCCTTCGGAAGATAAACTTTTTTCGTACGCAGAAGCCTGCTCAAAAGAGAACGCGTCTCGACCTCCGGCCGAATGCCGTAATAAAGGGCCACGTGAACGGCCCGGCGAAAAAAAGCTTCGCGGAATAATTTTTCGTGAATGCGACGGCTTTTCCGCCGTCTCAGAGCGGCAGGAATGCTTTTCCGTTTGATCTGAAGGGTTCGTCTGAGAGTCTCTTTTTCTGACATGGGTTCAGCGCTTTGGGAAAAATACCGCCGGAACCTTAGCGGGCCGCGGCGGGATATTCTTGCTTGAGCCGCGCACGGTCCCCTTGGATCTTTTTCGCCTGCGCGTCGAGCGTGTTCTGGAGCTCGCGGAGTTTTTCTTTCTGGCGGTTCATTTCCAGGAAAAATTTCTGCCGCTCGGCCACAAAAGCTTCCTTTTGAAGCTCAAACTCTTTTCTCTCTTCCGAAAGGTCTTCCCGGACGCCCGATGTTCCGGCCCGCGCCGCCGTTGCAGTAACGACTTTCTGTTCCGGGGCGGCTCCCCCGGCCGGCGTCTTCGGTCCCCTCTCGGCGGCCCGTGACTTCTCGAAAAGTTCCTCTTTGATCTTTTCCAACTGTTCTTCCTTGTCCCGGATCATCTGGATCTGCTGCTCCCGGACATCTTCCCATTCGGCCTTCATCGCGTTCAATTGTTCGGGGGTGATCTGGGAGGCCTCTTCTTTAGGAGCCTTCTCAGTCTTGCCGCGGCCAACCTCCAGCCCGAACGCGTTTCCGGTCTGGGAAAAAAGCATCAGTGCCGCGATCCACAACCCCACTGTTCGATCAAAACCCCGTGTTTTCACTTTGGCCTTTCCCCTCATCTTGTTATAATGTCGCCCGCTGCCGCAGAACAAGCGGTTTCGTGCCCCCATAGCTTCCGCCTCGCCCTTGGCGAGGACGGATCCGTCCTCCGGTTCTACCGGAGGCGGACAATTGGGGTAATTTAATTTCGTTTTTTGATAATACCATGTTTTGTGTTTCGTGCCCCCATAGCTCAATTGGATAGAGCATCTCCTTCCTAAGGAGAGGGTTGCATGTTCGATTCATGCTGGGGGCATTTTCTTTAGCCGGCCGCCCCCCGGTCTTCCGTCGAAAAACAACCGTTCCGGTTTTCAATATTTAATACTGGATAAGCGAAAAAACGCTGTTCTTGAGTTTTTTGCGTCCGTTGAAAAACTCAAGCTCGATCACGAACGCCGTCTTGACCACCTTGCCGCCCAATCCTTCGACCAGTTTCGCCGCGGCCTCCGCCGTTCCACCCGTCGCCAGAAGATCGTCCACGATCACGACCCTCTGTCCCGGTTTGATGGCGTCCTCGTGGATCTCGAGGATCTCCTGGCCGTACTCCAGCGTGCAAGCGGCCTGACGCGTCTTCCACGGCAGTTTCCCCTTTTTACGGACCGGCACAAGGCCGCGTCCGAGCTTGGCCGCCAGCGCCGCGCCGAAAAGGAACCCCCGCGACTCGATCCCCACTACGAGGTCGACCTTCTGTTTTTTTACCGCCGCCGCCAGCCTGGCGATGATCTCGCGAAAGGACTTTGGATCCTTAAGGAGCGGTGTGATGTCCCGGAAAAGGACGCCTTTCTTCGGGAAATCGGGAACGTCGCGGACTTTGGCCTTCAGTGACTTTAAGCTCATTCAACCACCCTCCAGGAAAGATATGTTGGGACCTGTTTGACGCGATCTATTTTTTTTGATGAGGAAGATAATTGTCGAACCCGTCGCCCTCCCGGGCAAGTTTACGGCGTATCTTGTCCAGGGCCACCGTTTCGAGCTGGCGGATGCGCTCGCGGGTCACACCAAAGAACTGAGCGACCTCCTCGAGCGTGTGGGAAAGATGGTCCCCCAACCCGAAGCGCCGGGCAAGGATCTCTCTTTCACGGTCGTCCAGTATTTTCATGATCCTCTGAAGACGCTCGCTCCTGAGGATCTCTCCGACCATCGAATCAGGGTTCCGGGTCGAGTCGTCCTCAATGAGGTCAATAAGCTCCGCCGTCCCGTCAATGCTGACCGGCGTGTTCAGGGAACTGGGCCGGTTAACAATATTCTCGATGTCCTTGACCTTCGCAACAGGGATCTCAAGAACCTTCGAGATCTCGCGCCTTGTCGGCATCCGGTTCAGCCGCTGCATCAGCGCATCGCGGACCCGCCGCCATTTTGAAATAATGTCGTACATGTAGACCGGAATGCGGATGGTCTTCCCCTGGTTGGAAAGAGACCGCATCACGGCCTGTTTGATCCACCAGGCGGCGTACGTCGAAAAACGGTAACCGCGACCGGGATCGAACTTCTCGACCGCGCGCATCAATCCGATATTACCTTCCGCGACAAGGTCCGAAAAGGAAAGCCCCATATGCGTATAACGTTTCGCGAGGGCGATCACGAGCCGGAGATTGGACCGGATCATCCGGTGACGTGCCGCTTCGCCTTGGGCCCCGCCGCCCCGGATTTTTTTCGCGAGCGAGATCTCTTCTTCGGGGATCAGCAGCGGGATGTGCTCGATCTGGTCAAGATAGATCCGCATCGGGGAACGGTCGAGGGTGCGGTCCTCGTTGTCGCCGATGCGATCGTCTTCCTCATCAGCGTCCCGCTCCTTTTGGCGGCGATCGGCGGGCGAATCAAGCGCGGCTTCGTGCTTGATGATCTCTTCCGCTTCCTTCTGGAAGATCTTTTCGCGTTTAAGCAGGACCTCTGTTTCGTCTTTTTCGGCAGTAGCTTTCTTTGAAGGTCCCCTCTTCGTTTTCGCGGACTTCAGGCGCTTGGAACGGGGACGAGAGCGCCGTGAGCGCCCCCGTCCTTTTCCGGAAGGTCTCGGCCCTGCCTTGGAGGCACGGCGTTTCCTTTTTGGAAGCTTTTTTTTCGGCTTTTTCCGAAGCTTCCTCTTGAGCTTTTTCTTGGGTTTTTTACCCGCCATAAAGCTTTTCTATTTTTTCTGGCGCAATACCGCCTGGGCGGCCGCAAGTCTCGCGATCGGAACGCGATAAGGAGAACAGCTGACGTAGTTCATCCCGACCTTGTGGCAGAAATAAATGGACGACGGATCCCCGCCGTGCTCGCCGCAAATACCGATCTTCAGGTCCTTCCTCGTTTTACGGCCTTTTTCGACCGCGAGTTGAATCAAAGAACCGACCCCTTCCTCATCGATCGACTGGAAAACATCTTTTTCGAAGATGCCTTGATCCAGATACGCCCCCATGAAGGATCCGGAATCGTCACGCGAAAAACCGAGCGTCATCTGGGTCAGGTCGTTGGTCCCGAACGAGAAGAATTCCGCGATCTCCGCGACGCGGTCCGCCGTCAAAGCGGCGCGCGGCACCTCGATCATGGTCCCGATCATGTACTCCACCTTGGTCCCCTTTTCGGCGAAGACCTTATCGATGGTCTCAATCGAAAGGTCCCTCAGGATCGCCAGTTCCTTCTTGGTCCCGACGAGCGGGATCATGATCTCCGGAACGATCTTGATGCCTTTCTTTTTCAGGTTGCAAGCCGCTTCGATGATCGCGCGGACCTGCATGGCGTAGATCTCGGGATACGTGATCCCGAGACGGCAGCCGCGGTGGCCCAACATCGGGTTGAATTCATGGAGCGCTGCCACCTTCTGTTTGATGACCTCGACCGGCACGTTCATGACCTGTGCCATTTCCTTCTGGTTCGCGTCTTCCTGAGGCAGGAATTCATGGAGCGGCGGATCCAAAAGGCGGATCGTCACGGGAAATCCTTTCATGGCCTCGAAGATCCCTTCAAAATCCCCGCGCTGCATCGGCAGGAGTTTCGACAGGGCCTTTTCACGGCCGGTCTTGTCAGACGCGAGGATCATCTCGCGGACCGCGATGATCCGGTCCCCTTCGAAGAACATATGCTCGGTGCGGCAAAGACCGATCCCTTCGGCGCCGAAACGACGGGCGACCTGCGCGTCGTGCGGCGTGTCACCGTTCGTACGGACCTTCAGCGTGCGGATCTCGTCGGCCCATTTCATTAGGGTCGCGAAGTCCCCGGACAATCTGGATTCGATCGTGTTGAGCTTACCGCGGTAGACCTGTCCCAAAGTGCCGTCCATGGAGATGAAATCGCCTTCTTTCACCACCACGTTCCCGGCCGTAAAGGTCTTCGCGTTGTAATCGATCTGAATATCGCTGACGCCGGCCACGCAGCACTTGCCCATCCCGCGGGCCACCACGGCCGCGTGAGAGGTCATGCCGCCGCGCGAGGTCAGAATCCCCTTCGCCACGTTCATGCCGCCAATGTCCTCGGGGGAAGTCTCGATACGGACGAGGATCACGGGCTCGCCTTTTTTCGCCCAATCCTCGGCTTCTTCCGCCGAAAAAACGACCTTGCCCGTCGCCGCGCCCGGAGACGCCGGCAGCCCCTTCGCGATCATTTCCTTTTTCTGTTTCGGATCGAACGTCGGATGGAGCAGCTGATCGAGCTGCTTGGGATCCACGCGCAAGAGAGCTTCACTCTGGGTCAGTTTCTTTTCCTTCACGAGCTCGACGGCGATACGGACGGCCGCTGCCGCGGTCCGCTTGCCGTTGCGGGTCTGAAGGATGTAGAGCTTCCCTTCCTGGATCGTGAACTCGATGTCCTGCATGTCCCGGTAGTGCTTTTCGAGCTTGAGACGCAGCGTGTCGAGCTGTTTGTAGACGGCCGGCCACTTTTTCGCCAGCACGTCCAACGGCTCCGGCGTGCGGATACCCGCCACCACGTCTTCGCCCTGCGCGTTGATGAGGTATTCTCCGTAGAATTTGTTCTCGCCGGTCGAAGGGTTCCGCGTAAAGCAGACGCCCGTTCCGGACGTTTCGCCCATGTTCCCGAACACCATGGCCTGAACGTTCACGGCCGTTCCGAGGAGCCCGCGGATCTCATTGATCTGGCGGTATTTGTTGGCGCGCGGGTTGTTCCAGGAATTGAACACCGCGTTCACGGACTTGGTGAGCTGCTCGAAGGGGTCCTGCGGGAACTCTTCCCCGGTGTGGTCCTGATAGATCTTCTTGTAGTGCCGGACCACGTCCTTCAGGTCATTGGCGTTGAGCTCGGTATCCACTTTCGCGCCGACCTGCTGTTTCTTTTTCTCGAGAGCATGTTCGAACGCTTCATGCGGTACTTCCATGACAACGTCCCCGAACATCTGGATAAAACGGCGATAGGAATCCCACGCGAACCGTTCATTCTCGGTCTTCACGATAAGCCCCTGCACCACTTCGGAATTCAGACCGAGATTGAGGACCGTGTCCATCATGCCCGGCATGGAGACCGCGGCGCCGCTGCGCACGGAAACGAGGAGCGGATTGTTCCGGTCGCCGAGCTTCAGTCCCATGGACTTTTCGAGCTTCGCGATGTTCTCCCGGACTTGCTGCTCCAGTCCGACGGGCCACTTCTTGCCGTTCTTGTAGAAAAGATCGCAGGTCTCTGTCGTGATCGTGAAACCGGCCGGCACGGGAATACCCAGATTGGTCATTTCCGCGAGGTTGGCGCCCTTGCCGCCGAGGACCTGTTTCATCTTGGCGTCGCCCTCGGCCTTACCGCTTCCGAAGAAATAGACGTATTTTGAAGATTTCGTTTTCGAGGATTTTGAGGCTCTTCTTGCTACCGATGCTGTACTCATTGTTGTCCTTTACTCCTTTGTTTGCTTGATGTTATGAAAGATTTATTCCTTGGACCGACCTCGTGTTGACCCGGAAGGGAACGCGAACCCGGCGACGCAGTTCAACCGGCGCTGCGGACAGATCCGGCTGTGGGTGCGGGACGAAGAGCGCGATTATATCACTCCTCGTCAATTCTGGATAGCCCCGAAAGGTCCGCAAGCCTCCCGGCATAAAGACGGCTGATCTTCGCCACAAGCGCCATCCGGTTCTCCCGAAGCTCCGGCAATTCCGCGTTGATCAGCACATTGTCGAAGAACTCGTGCAAAGGACCCGAAAAGATCTGCGCAAAAAGACGCGTCGCTTTTTCATACTCCCCGCGATCCAGGGGTTCCAGCACTTCCGTCATTCTCGTGTCGATCAATTCGAAGATCTTTTTTTCCTGTTCTTCGACCAGCAGTTCCTGCTTAGGCTCCCCGGCCTCTTTCCCGTACCCCTTGAGCATATTAGCCGTCCGCTGGAGCACCTTGGCGGCCTTGATAAAAACTTTCGGATCTTTCTCGGACAATCCGCAAAGAGCATCGAACCGTTTGTAAACTCCCGCGAGATCGTCGAATCCCGCGCGGCAGACCGCCTGCAGGATCTCGGCGGGCCAAGTTCCCGCTTTGACGCCCAACTCAAAGGCAACCCGCTCTTGCAGGAATTTTAAAAGCCTTCCTTTTAGGTCCACCGAACGAGTGAGGCGTTCCCCATAAAGCCGGATATTCTCTTCAACCACCTGAGACAAAGAAAAAGGTATGGAAAAAGCGCGGACAAGTTTCACGAGGCTTCCGCCGGCGCGACGCAGCGCAAACGGGTCCTGGCTTCCGGTCGGTTCGATCCCGGTACCGAACGCGCCGACCAAAAGGTCCAGCCGGTCGATGATCCCGAAAAACGCCCCGAGAACGTCCATGGAATTTTTCGCTTTCCGGTGATCTTCCGCGAGATTCTTCGGCAGGTATTGAGAACCGATAGCGGACGCGACCATCTCCTTCTCCTTGGCCTCGAGAGCGTATTCACGGCCTACGATCCCTTGAAGGTCCGGCATTTCATAAACAAGATGGGTCACGAGATCGATCTTGGAAAGTGCCGCGACGCGTGCGAGGTCCTGGCCGAGTTCCCCGCGGCCCGCCGCATGAGCGAATACCGGCGCCATTTTTTCAAGTCGCTCGGTCTTGTCGAGCACGGAACCGAGCTTGCCAAGATAGACCAGCTGGGCCAACGCGGCCTTTTTCTTCTCCAGAGGTTCTTTCGTGTCTAATTCATAAAAATATCGGGCATCCTTCAGCCGGGAATCCAGAACGTTCTCGTAATCCTTCCGGATCTTCGCGAGACCGTTCCGTTTTCCGTTCATCACGGCTATGAAATGGTCCTTCAGCCGCCCCGTGCCATCGTAACAGGCAAAGACCTTCTGATTCTTCTTCATACAGCTGGCCAGCACTTCGGCCGGAAGTTCGAGATATTCCTGGGAAAAAGTCCCCTTCAAAAAGAACGGTTCTTCGACAAGATGGGCGTTCGTGTGGACGAGGTCTTCGTCGATCCGCTTTTGCGCGAACTGGCCGCGGAGTTTGTTCCGGATCATGGCTTCGCGCGCCGCGAGATCGAGCATGACGTGTTTCTTTTTCAATAACGCGACGTAAGCCTTCCATTCCGCTTTCGAAATAACAAACGTCTGAGGCGCCAGAAACCGGTGGCCAAAGCTGCGGTTCCCGGATTTAACACCGGCAAAGTCCATGGGCACACGCTTTTTGTCCAGGAGAACCACCAGCCAGCGGACCGGCCGGGGGAAACGGAATCCCGTAGTTTCCCATCTCATGAACTTCGGGAAAGGAAGCGAGGTAAGGATCCGCCCCAGGAACTCCGGAAGAAGCTGTCCGACCGGCTTGCCTTTTTCTTTTTTTCTCAGGAAGACGAACGGGCCTTTGGGCGTTTCGCGGATCTCGATGTCCTTCGCGTCCGCCTGTTTGCTGCGCAGAAACCCCTGAAGGACCGGTGTGGGATTCCCTCCGGCATCGTAACATTTTTCTTTGGAGGGACCGGCGATCTCGAGTACGCGATCCTGCTGCATGGCCGCGATCCCCCGCACGAAGATCGCGATCCGGCGCGGAGTCGCTTCGACTTTGACCTCTTCGAAAGCGATCCGCTCGTCCGCGAGTTTCTGCCGCAGCTGAACGGCTAGCTGCTCATAAATTATGTCCAGCGACCCGACGGGAAGTTCTTCTATTCCTATTTCAACGAGTAGGTTGGGCATCAGGTCCTCTTCCCCGTTTGCCGGGAAACGGATTTGATCAAAGGAAAGTTCTGCGCTTTGCGGCTTTCAAGATAAGCCTCCGCGCAACGGCGCGCCAGCGCGCGGACACGGGAAATATACCGCGGGCGCTCGTTCACGCTTACGGCACCGCGGGCGTCCAGCAGATTGAAAATATGTGAGGTCTTCAAGCAGCAGTCGTAGGCCGGCAGGACCATGTCGTTCTCCAGAAGTCTTCCGGCCTGCTTTTCATAATCCTCGAAATGACGACGGTAGATCTCGGGATCGGAACCTTCAAAATTGAATTTCGAGAATTCCCTTTCTCCCTGCAAGTGGACGTCCCCGTAAGTGACCTTGGAGTTCCATTGGATGTCAAACAAGGATTCCTTCTGCTGGAGGAACATGGCGATACGTTCCAGGCCGTATGTGATCTCGCAAGAAACAACATCGAGGTCAATGCCGCCGCATTGCTGAAAATAGGTGAACTGCGTGATTTCCAAGCTGTCGAGCCAGACTTCCCAGCCGAGGCCCCACGCCCCGAGCGTCGGCGATTCCCAATCGTCCTCCACGAAACGGATGTCGTGCGAGAGCGGGTCGATCCCGACCGCGCGCAGGCTGTCGAGATAGAGTTCCTGGGAATTCTCCGGCGAGGGTTTTAGGATGACCTGATATTGGTAGTAGTGCTGGGTACGGTGCGGATTTTCGCCGTAACGGCCGTCCGTCGGACGGCGGGAAGGCTCCACATACGCCGCCTTCCAGGGCTCCGGACCGAGCGCCCTTAAAAAGGTATTCGGTGAGAAAGTTCCTGCGCCGACTTCAAGGTCGTAAGGCTGCATTACGAGACAGCCTTGCTTGCTCCAGAACTCGTTCAGCTTTTGTATTAACTCTTGGAATGTCAGAAACTTAGGCATTTTCGGACCGACCGGGATTCTTATGTTTTAAATGACCCTTTCCTGGAGGGCGAGAGGTGCGGCATTGTAACAAAAAGAGGGGGATGAATCAAGCGAAGGCGGGTAACCGGGGAAGGAGTTCTGACTTATGCCGGAAAAAACCTGTTTTGGAGCTCCCGGAGGATCCGCAGCGCCTCCTGTTTCTCGCTCCACACAGGATCAGCCCGGGAATTCATAAGGAACAACAACTCACGCAGCATCTGCTGGACCGAATTCGACCTTTCGGCCTCCATCCCTGCCCGCTCGATCGCCACATACAGGACGGACTTCACGGCATGGATCCTCGTGTCATCCAAGGCCTCGACCTCCGGCTCGAACAGACCGTAGGTCCTGCAGATCGCTTCGCCCAAATACCGAAGGTATCCCTGGGCTGGCAGCGAAATGTTATATTCAAGCTCCACGACAATTCCTTTCTCTTTCGACGGAAAAGCCCGAACCTAAGATACGGAAAGGGTTTGCCGCTCGATCTCGCGGTGCCGCCGGGTCCTCCCCATGCCTTGGGGAGTCCGGCAGCCCCACCCGGCAACCGGCCCTGCGGCGCCCGCGAGACGAACGGATCACAAGCGCCGGCTTTTAAACCGTCACCTGATCTTTGATCTTCTGGAACTTGGAACCGTTAATTCCGCGGACCTTCGACAGATCGTCGACGCTTTTGAACGCGCCGTTCTGTTCCCGGAATTTTATGATCCGATCAGCCAGTACGGGACCGATCCCCCGGATGGCATCCAGCTCCTCAGCCGTGGCCTTGTTGATATTGACCGACAACATCGAAGGTTGTTCCTGCAACTGCAAGGTCGCCTTGGGTTGCCCGGCAAGCGCCCTTTCCAGCGGGAGCATGGACAGCCCCCCGAATAGAAAAGTCGCCACCACGAACACTCCAAAAGCTCTTTTGATCTTGTTTCTGTACTGCATGTTGACACCTCCCTTTTTGAAGTTGAGAGAAGCCTAACATAAGTATGATTATTCGTCAATATTATTTTTCATTTAAATCATTTATTATTTATTCATTTCCGTCATATTCCTCTTGACGCTTCACATCCTTTGCCTAAAATAGTGTCCATGCTGAAGAATCTAGGACAACGGATCCGCGCTCTCAGGAAAGAAAAAAATATGACTCTGGTGGAAATCTCTCAAAAGACCGGCGTCGCCCAGGCCACCCTCTCCCGTATCGAAACGGGAACCATGATCGGAACCGTGGAGTGCCACGAAAAGGTCGCAGAGGCGCTCGGTATCGGGCTTTCGGAGCTCTATACAGGAGTCGATGCCCGTTACGACCAGGTAACCCACCTGTCCCAAAAAGACACCCGGGCGGTCACCCACCACACCAAAGACGTGACCGTAGAACTTCTCACCCAGGAAAGCTCCAAAAAAAAGATCACCCCGCTGGTTCTGACGCTTCAGGGCGGAGGAAAAACGGAGAAGGAGACGAACGAACGAGGTGTGGAAAAATTCGTGTGGGTGCTGGACGGAAACGTGAAAGTCAAACTGGACACCCAGGAAGTCGCCTTAAAATCCCAGGAAACCCTCTATTTCGACGCTTCCATTCCCCATCAGTTCGTGAATGAAGGACAAAAAGCAGCCAAAGTTTTTATCGCCGTTTCGCCTTCCAAGATCTAGACGGCATTCCCTTTTTATCCCGCATCGGTCCCTCACAGCGAGCAGGACTACGTCTCCCGTTACTTAAAACGGATCAGCGGACCGACTGATCGATCCATTTGAGGTAGGCATTGCTGCCGCAGGTAACGGGCAGGCAGATGATCTCGGGGACTTCATAAGGGTGATGCTGTAGAAGGGTTTGTTCGAGTTTTTTGTAGAGGGCTGTTTTTGTTTTGATGATGAGAAGGAATTCGGCCGAGGTTTCCCGTTTCCCCTTCCAGCGGTAATGCGATTCCAGGCCCGGCACGATCGAAACACAGGCCGCGAGCTTCCTGAAAACTAAAAGGCCCGCGAGCTCGCGGGCCTTTTTAAGAGAGGGTGCTGTGGAAAGAACGCAACAATACTTCACAGCGGAACTACTTGCGGTTCAATGTCGCCACAAAACCGCTTTCGGGAGTTCCCAACGTCACATGTCCTTCACGACCTAACCAGCCGAGACTCATCAGCACAAGTTCGCGCGGCCGTCTCAATTCTTTGGTAAGTTCTTCCACCGTTGCGCTGCGTTTGCTGTCGAGGTAATGCCAGATCTCACCAGCGACGATTCCGATCTCCATGATCATGGGGGGCTCCTTTTAATACCGGATTTTTATTAAAACAGTGCGCATAATATAACAAGGAATTGTTTTGATTAAAAGAACTTTATTCGGCCTGCTTTGAAGGAGCACCCTCGCCCAGCGGGTCAGTTTTGATCGATCTTTAGAAGTTTCTTCAAAAACCGGCCTGTGTGCGAACGCGGCTCCCGGGCAACATCTTCCGGCGACCCGCAAGCCACGATCTGACCTCCGTCCTTCCCTCCCTCGGGCCCGAGATCGATGACATAATCCGCCGTTTTGATCACGTCCAGATTATGTTCGATCACGATCACGGTATTCCCCTGGGCCCGCAGATCGTAAAGGGCGTGGAGCAGATGCCGGATATCGTTGAAATGGAGCCCCGTGGTCGGCTCATCCAAAAGGTAAAGTGTTTTGCCCGTAGCCTTTTTGATCAACTCGGCCGCGATTTTGATGCGTTGCGCCTCGCCGCCGGAAAGCGTGGTCGAGGATTGTCCCAGCTTCACATACCCCAATCCGACAGCCTCAAGGACGTCGAGCCGTTCCCGGATCATGGAAAGTTTTTCAAAAAACCCGATGGCCTCGCGGACCGAGAGATCGAGCACCTCCGCGATATTCTTGCCGCGGTACCGCACTTCCAGCGTCGGCTCATTGTAGCGTTTGCCGCGGCATGCTTCGCAGACCACGAAAAGGTCCGGCATGAAACTCATCTCGAGTTTTTCAGACCCGGCGCCACGGCAGTTCTCGCACCGTCCGCCCTTTAAATTAAAACTGAAACGGGACTGCGAATAGCGCCGCAGCTTCGAGACCTCGAGATCGCCGTAAAGTTTTCGGATGAAACCGAAAATGTCCGCATAGGTCGCCGGGTTCGAGCGCGGCGTCCGGCCGATCGGCGCCTGATCGATCTCGATGACCTTGTCGATCTGCCCGGCGCCTTCCAGAGAATCAAAAACGCCGACCTTGTACTGGGTTTTCCAAATGCGGTTGTGCAGTTCCTTGTACAGGGTGTCATGAACGAGCGTGCTCTTCCCCGAACCCGACACTCCCGTCACGCAGATCAAAAGTCCGAGCGGGAACGCGACGTCGATGTTCTTCAGATTGTGCTCGCGGCATCCTTTCAGGGTCAGCTTCGGAGCTTTCCGGAAATCCTTGCGCTCCGCGGGGACTTCGATCGAAAGGGCCCCCGTAAGGTACTGGACCGTCAATGAGTCCGGAAAATTCGCCAGCTCTCCGGGCGTGCCCTGCGCGACGATCGTACCTCCCTCGATCCCGGCGCCCGGCCCGAGATCGATCACATGGTCCGCCCTCCGGATCGTTTCTTCGTCGTGCTCAACCACCAGCACGGAATTCTTGAGGTCGCGGAGTTTTTCAAGAGCGTCCAAAAGTTTCCCGTTGTCCCGCGGGTGCAATCCGATGCTGGGCTCGTCCAGGACGTACATAACGCCCGTCAAACCGAGACCGATCTGGGCGGCAAGCCGGATCCGCTGAAGTTCCCCGCCGGCCAGCGTCGCGACCGTCCGGTCCAGTGTAAGATAACTCAGCCCGATATTGAGGAGAAAGGCCAGGCGTTCCCGCACCTCCCTGAGAATGGGTTCTGCGATGATCTTCTGCGCGTCGTGAAATTCCAGTTTTTGAAAGAACGGAACTGCTTCTTCAACCGGCAGCGCGGTGACTTCCGCGATATTTTTGTCCGCGATCAATACCCCGAGGCTTTCTTTGCGTAGTCTTTTGCCCGCGCACTCCTTGCATTCTTCTTCGCGCAGAAATTTCCGGATCTTGGCGCGGACCTCCTCGGAATTCGTCTCGTGAAAAAGCCGCTCCCATTCCTCCACCAGGCCCGAAATATCCCCGTCCCCGAGAAAAAAAACTTCCCGCGCCTCCTCCGGCCAGTCCCTGTACGGCGTGTCCCAGTCGAAATTGTATTTGGCCGTCAGGTCATGCAAAAGGTCTTCGAAAAAATATTTATTGAACGAAAAGAACACTTTTTTGTTCAAGGCCTGCATCAGGGGACGCTCCGGCGCGGTGATCAGGCTCTTGGCAAAAACCTGGGAAAGTTTCCCCAGCCCTTTGCAGGTCGGGCAGGCCCCGTAAGGACTGTTGAACGAGAACATGTTCGGCGTGAGGTCCGGAAGACTGATCTGGCATTCGGGACAGCTTTTGGTCGTGGAAAAAAAATGCGCCTTCTCGCGGCCTTCACCCTCCCTCTCAAGGATCGCGACGTGTCCCTTGCTGAGGTCCAGCGCGCATGCCAGCGAATCCCTGAAACGCGTATCGCCGGGACCGCCCTCGGGTGTCAGCTCGTCCACCACGATCTCGATATCGTGACGCACGGATTTCCGGAGCTTCGTCTCCGGCTTGAGCCGCCGGATCGCTCCGTCGATGCGGGCGCGGTCGAAACCTTTTTTCAGCGAATCCTGAAAAAGTTTCTGGAATTCCCCCTTGCGGCCGCGCACGAGCGGCGCGAGCACACGAATTTCACGGCCGCCGAACCGGGCCCGGATATCGTCAAAGATCTCTTCCCGTTTCTGCCCCCGCAAAGGCCGCGCGCAAGACGGACAATGCGCGACCCCGACCTTCGCGAAAAGGAGGCGCAGAAAATCGTAGATCTCCGTGACGGTCGCGACCGTGGAACGGGGATTGTGGGTCGTGGAACGTTGTTCGATCGCGATGCTCGGCGAAAGTCCGGAGAGATGATCGACCTCCGGCTTTTTGAGCTTTTCAAGGAATTGCCTCGCGTACGAGGAAAGACTCTCGAGATAACGTCGCTGTCCTTCCGCGTAGATCGTATCGAAAGCGAGGGAGGATTTCCCGGACCCGGAAAGGCCGGTGATAACGACGAGTTTGTTGCGCGGGATCTTTAGCGAAAGGTTCTTGAGGTTGTGTTCGCGAGCGCCGCGGACCTCAAGGTATTCCTGCATGACGCTCTTCCATCAGGTCCCGAGCCGCAGGGTCGTGAACGCCTTGCGGAGGGTCGCGATCGCGGAAAGAATGGCCAGGTAACTGGTCTTGGGATTTTGCGGGGACGGATAATTCTGGGTCCTCGTGCGGATCTCCCCGAAATCCCCCTCGATAAAGACCTCATGGCTGTTGACCTTCGCGGACCTCGTCGCCCAGATCTCGACTTCCGTCCGCCTCGGCCCGAGCCCGGCAAGGCTGAGAATGGCGGCCACATTGATGTTCTGCGGAAAAGCGCGGCTCGCCTCAAGCGCCGACCCACGGAAAACAAGTACCTTTCCGGTTTTGCCCTTGAAGGGCGGGAATTTATGGGTCTTGAAATAAGGCGCCCCCTGAAGCGCCTGCGGGGGCTTGGTCGTCACAAGACGCACCCTCCGCAGCCCGTCCACCTGCGCGGCCAAAAGCGCGTCGATCCCCGCGATGGCGCCCGACGGACAATAAAGACGGCCCGAAGTTTTATCGATCAGTCTCTGGAATGAGAACCCGAGAAGTCCGCCCACGCTCATGATCAGAACGTACTTGTCGTTTTGAAGGGCCAGCCGCGCGACTTTCGGCGCGATGATCGGATGAGCGGCCTCGATCACGTAATCGCATTTCTTGATGAGCTCTTCCACCGAAAGAAGCGGCACCCTGCGGCCGATCTTCGCGAAAAGGGCCTCGGCTTTTTCCGGAACTTTGTCACATACTCCGACCAACGTGGCGCGGGAACTGAGCCCTTTGGCAAGCGCCCTGGCGAGCGCCGTTCCGATGGTCCCGCAACCGACAATACCTACTTTGAATTTTCTCATGGAAGGGTCCTGAGGCTGGAATCCGCGCGGGTCATTTTTTTTTGACGATGCGGTTCCGGGCGTCGACGTACACGACCTTGGGTTTATGTCCCTTGAGCTCTTTTTCGGAATAGACCCCAAAGGTCATGATGATCAGCGTATCCCCGGCCCTCCCGTGCTTGGCCGCCCCGCCGTTCAGACAAATGACCCCCGACCCTGCCGGCGCGGGAATGGCGTAACTTTCGATGCGAGAACCATTATGGAGATTCGCGATGAGAACTTTTTCGTAAGGAAGGATCCCGGCGCCTTTCAGGAGAGCGCTGTCGATCGTGATGCTCCCCTCGTAATCGATACAGGCCTCAGTGACTGTTACACGGTGGATCTTCCCACTAAGCATTTGTCTGAGCATGTACGTCTGACCTCTTCGAATTGGTTTAACGGAGCGAGATTATAACATTATCGATCAATCTTGTCTTGCCCACAAAACAGGCCGTCAGGGCGACCATTTCCCGCCGGACCATTTTTAGCGGCGCGAGCGTCACGGGATCAACGATCTCGAAATATTGCACCCGGTCCACTGCGTCTTTCAATTTCCGGACCGCACGCGCCTTCAAAAAAGCGAGCGTTCCTTTCTTTCCCAGGATGTCCCGCCGCAATTCAAAAAGTGCGCGCGACAGCGCCAGAGCACGGCGTCTTTCCGCCGGGCCCAAATAACGGTTCCGGGAGCTCATGGCCAGGCCGTCCTTTTCCCGGACCGTCGGCATCACGCGCACCCGGGCATTCATGTTCAGATCTTCCACGAACCGGCGGATGATCGCCGCCTGCTGATAGTCCTTGGCTCCCAGGTAAAGCCGGCACGGTCCTACGATGTTCAAAAGTTTCGCCACGACGGTCGCCACACCCTGAAAATGGCCCGGCCGGAATTTTCCGCAGAGGACCCGCGCCATGGCCCCGTCGACGGTGACACAGGTCGCGTGGCCCGGAGGATAAATGTCCCGGACCGAAGGGCAGAACAAATAGTCGACCTTCCCTTTCCCGAGCAGCCGCTTGTCCGCACCGAGCACGCGGGGATATTTCGCGTAATCTTCACCGGGGCCGAACTGCGTGGGATTCACGAAGATGCTGACCACCGTGATATCGTTCTCACGGTCGGCCGCCTTCACCAACGAAAGGTGTCCTTCATGCAACGCCCCCATCGTCGGCACAAAACCGACGGTCCTTTTCCGCAAACGTTCTTCTTCGAGGATCCTCTGGAGCTGCCGCGGGCTTCGGACCACTTTCATGGATCGCTATTCCCTCCCGTTCATTGTAAGCCGCCTGACGCCGCGGATCCCGCCTTGATTCGCGCGATACGCGTCCAGCAATTGGCGCATGTTCTGTTTAAACTCCGGATGCACGAACTCCGGCGCCAGATCGCAGAACGGCGCCAACACAAACGCTCTTTCCGGGATCCGGGGATGAGGAATTGTAAGCGCCGTTTGTTTAGAAACGCTGTCTCCGTAAAAAAGAATATCGAGGTCCAGGACACGGGCTTCATTAACGGATGCTCTCCGGCGTCCAGCTCTCGCTTCGATATCATGAAGCTTTTGCAGCAAAACCTCCGGCGCCAGTTCCGTAACGAAACTCCAGACCGCATTGAGGTAGAGCGACTGCCCTGCCCCGTCCACAGGTTCCGTTTCGTAAACCGGTGAACACTTCAGATCGCGGATCCCGGCTTTCCGCTGGATCTCCCGGGCAGCAAACTCAAAAAAAAATTCCCGGTCCCCGAGATTCGAACCGACACCTATGAAAACGACGGGCATAGGATCTCAGCGCCTTTGCGGGAAATGTTTCAGATCTTACAGCGGTGCGGATGGCTTTTTTTGATCCGGTCAAGGGCTTCCATGATCCGTGATTCCGCCACGGTCAGTGAAATACGGAAATACCCTTCCCCGTTCGGGCCGAAGCCGTTCCCGGGGGTCACCACGACATTGAGCTCTTCCAGGAATTTCAGGGCGAGCTCCGAAGAGGTGTAGCCGGGCGGTACCGGGATCCAGCAATAGAACGTACCCCGCGGCGCTTCGATCTTCCAGCCGAGATCGCGAAAACCCCGCACGAGAAGGTCGCGGCGTTCCTGGTAGATCTTGAGGTTCTGATCGAGTGTCTGCTGGCCTTCCTGAAGCGCTTTCATGCCCGCGATTTGAATGGCCTGGAAAATACCGGAATCGAGGTTCGCCTTCACCTTGCCCAAAAGCGCGAGGACCTGCGCGTTACCGACCGCGAACCCGATGCGCCAGCCGGTCATGCTGAAGGTCTTGGAGAGTGAGAAAAGTTCGACGGCGGTCTCCTTCGCGCCCGGGATCTCGAGTATGCTCGGCGACTTGAAACCTTCGTAGGTCATTTCAGAATAAGCGGCGTCATGGGCGATCAGGACCCGGTGTTTCTGCGCGAAAGCCACCGCCTTTTCAAAAAAAGCCTTATCCGCGACCTGGGTCGTCGGATTGTTGGGATAGTTCAGGAACATGAGCTTCGCGTTCTGAAGCACGTTGGCGGGGATTGCGTCAAAGTCGGGATAATAACCGTTCTTCTCCAGAAGCGGCATCGCGTACGGGATCCCTCCGGCAAAAAGCGTCCCCGAACGGTAGACCGGATAACCCGGGTCCGGTATCAAGCAAACCTGTCCCGGTTCCAGCACCGCCAGCGGCAGATGCCCGATCCCTTCCTTCGAACCGATGAGCGGCAGGATCTCTTTGTCCGGATCGAGTTTCACGTTGAACCGTTTTTGGAACCAATCGCGGATCGTCTGGCGCAATTCCGGCATGCCCTGGTCCAGGGCGTAACGATGGTTCCGCGGGTTCTTCGCCGCGGTATTCAGCGCCTCGATGATAAAATCCGCCGTGGGAATGTCCGGGTCCCCCACTCCGAGATCGATCACGTCCTTTCCTTTGGCGATCAGTTCGCGCTTCCTGCGGTCGATCTCCGCGAAGAGATAAGGAGGTAATTTTTTCAAACGCTCAGGGGGATCAAAAGAGACCGGCAGTTTTATCATAAGTGGTTCCTGATTCAGGTTAGTAGGTTGAATCTTCAGGACTTTGAGGACAGGATTATAGCAAACTTCTCATGCCTTGGGAACATCGTTCGGGGAAACGTCAAAAGGAAACTTTTAAAATAGGGTCAGGGACGGTTCTCCCGAGGAGAACCGTCCCTTAAGTGCGATGGAAAGATCCTAGAACGGGGCGACGAATTGCGGATCGAGGCACCGCAGCTCGTAAGCCTTGAACCGGGCCTCATCCCGAATAAGAGAGATCCGCGTCATCAGATACAGCGAGTAGACATCCAGGAACTCGTTGCGCTTGGATTCAATCTCATACTGCAAATGGATCTCGCTCATGGAAGGCCTTGAACTCCTCTGTAATAATTTTTTGTCATCCTTGCATGCAGTTGGCAGGGCTCCATTTTTCAAACCTTTACGTAGATACCCGCTAAAGGCACGCGGGTATGACACATGGCTTAACTCTTTAGGTCAGTTTCGCGGCGTCAAAACGGAACTCGGGGTCCATGCCCTGAAGCTCCCGCGCCAGAGCCAGCACCCTGTTTTTCTGAACGGGATCGCGGCGGAGAAGCCATTGCTGGTACGCCTCGAGAAAAAATTCCATTTTGATCTCTTTTTGATATTGCTTTTCGTACCCTTCCATTTTTACAAAGAAATGCTGGAAGGCCTGGTCCCGGAAACAATCGATCAGCTTGAGATAATCGGGACGAACACCGGCAAGGATCCTCTGGTAAAGACCGATATTCCCCGCGATCTTCGCCAAAACCTCCCCGACGCCTGTCTTTTTATCATGCATTCCCTCGTGGCAGCGACACGCGTGGTTGTAGTAAAGAACGGCCGCCATCGCTTCCTCGTCCTTCTCTCCCTTTTTATTCTTTTGGGCCGGGAACCTTTTCGCCAGTTCGGGATCCGGATTGAAAACGGTGGACTGGACCAGAAGGTTGTCCGCGTTGACCTTGAAAATAAAATAGCGGAGCGTCGGGTCTTCGGTTTCCCGGACCCATTGAAAGACCTGCTCGGGCTGAGCGGAAAGGAACGGGTCCGCCATGTCGTGGTATTCCGGAAGCGTGATGGCAAAAAGCAAATGCGCGAGATAGATATTCACGTCCTCATCGAAAACCGGAGCTTTCAAAAAGCCGTGGGCCTGGTCCCTCGCCTTGAGAATGCACTCAAGAAGGTAGTAGATCGCGGATTCCCGCTCCTCGTTCGAGAGGTTGAAGTACAGATACGGTATTTTTACCTGCTCAACTTTTCCGTTCATTTCTGGGTTTACCTTGGTTGTCTATTTATATTAATATATAGCATTGTGATGTTTTGAATCATTCTCAAACTCTATAAGAACCATAACATCTCAATTTAGAATTGTCAAACTCATCATGTAAATTTTTATCTCATAATTTTAACGCGTAACTCTTTTGGAATGAATGGGTTATGGAAATGCTTACCGTGAGCTCGAAAGAATTGTTTAGAGGACTATCGCCTACTTAACCGGACGCCTAAGCATGGCGGATCAGGACGGGCCTGATCGATTCGAGGAACTTACGGGATCTGAGGACTTTTCCGAGGCGATAGTTGAGGAATTGCGTGATCAAAAACCGGATCTGGTTCTCGATGACCGTGCTGTGGGAAACGCGGAGGCAATCTTCCAAAGCGTCTTTGCTGTAGGCGCGAAAGACCGCCAGTACCGGCGCTCCCACGGGCTGCGCGCCCTGTTCGTTGCCGCGGCATTTTTCGCAGATCAGAGCGCCCTGGCGGACGGAGAAAAAACCCTGTTCGAGCGGTTTCGCTCCGCAATTCAGACAGCTTTCAAGGTACGGAAGCCACCCCATTTCCCGGAGCAATTTGATCTCGAAAAGCGAAGTGAGCCGCGCCGGAGGGATCACGGAAAGAAAATGGAAAGCGGATTGAAGCAGATGAAAGATCTCCGGATGTGGGTCGTGGACTTCCGTGAGTTCGTCCGTTAATTCGCAGAAATAGCTTCCATAAGCGATCGTGTCCAGACGGTCGCGGATCGCGTGCCGGCTTTCCAGAATAGCGGCGTCCGAGATCAGATGAAGGTCGGACCGCTTCTTCTCGTAGAAAACAAATTCCGCGTGCGTGAAGATCTCGAACCCCGCCTGGCGGACCTCCCCTTCCCGGTGCACGCCTTTGACCACTCCGCGGATCTTCCCGAACTGTGGCGTGAAAAACGTCACGATCAGGGAGCTCGACCGGAACGGCTGGGTCTTGATCACGACCGCTTCGGTCTTATGGATGCTCATGGCGGGTCACGCGCCGCAGGAGGCGGGTTTCTTTTTGCGCGCGCGCCGGGAACCGGCCACGCGTTTCAGGATCGTTCTCTGTTTGCGGTGCATTTTATGGAAGGCGTTGCGTGTCTTATCCTCATAGCCGATCAGATGCAGGATCCCGTGACAGAGGCAGTAATGGAGCTCTTCTTCGAACGAATGGCCGTATTCCCTTGCCTGGGTGCGGATCGTCGGCAGGCAAAGCGCGATATCCCCGAGAAAATCGGCATCGGCGCGTCGGGAGGCCCCGGAAGAGGTCTTATCCTTCAAATGCTTCCCGGATCTAAGAGAGCTGAAGGCGAGAACATCGGTCACGCGGGCGTGACGCAGGTAACGGTTATTCAGCGAACGCATTGCGGAACCGTCCACCAGAAGAATGCTCAAGACCGCTTTTTTAAAACCGAGGTCCCTGAGGATGTTGCGGGCGATCTTCCGGATCGTGACCTCCGAAACGGCGATGCGCGGGCATTCCTGCCGCAAACAGATCTCATGCGCCATGGAACCGCCTCACGAGGAACCTTTTGTCACCGGTCGTTCTCCGCCCGGAATTTATGGAACTGGTTCTCCTCGAAAATGTCCGGCGCTCCGGGGTCCTTTTCGATGTTGGGATATCTCATGCGCGTATGGAATATCGCGCCCAGATTCTGGACGAAGCTTTCCTGGATCCTGTAAAGATCGGACAGTGTCAGTTCGCATTCGTCCAGCTGGCCGTCGATGAACTTGTCGTTGATGATCTTGCGGACGAGTTGCTGGATGACCTCCGGCGTCGTTCCCTTCAGGGAACGCGAGGCCGCCTCCACGGAATCCGCCAAAAGCACGACGGCCGTTTCCTTGTTTTGAGGTTTCGGGCCGGGGTAGCGATAATCGTCCGCGCTGATATGCGACGCGGCGGGCGCTCCGTCCATGGCTTTTTTGTAAAAATAATAGATCACGCCGGACCCCTGATGCTCGACGATGAAATCCATGATCGCCCGTTTGAGCTTGTATTTGCGGCCGAGCAGCACGCCTTTCCGGACGTGGTCCACGATGATCTCATAGCTCGTTTGCGGCAGGAGCCGGTCGTGCAGGTTCGGATAGAGATACCCCTGGTTCTCCGAGAAATATTCCGGTTGTTCGATCTTCCCGATATCATGAAAATAGCAGCCGACCTTCGCGAGCAGCGCGTTCGCCCCGATCTTTTCGCAGGCGTGCTCGGCCAGCGTGCTTACCACCAGGCTATGATGGTACGTTCCCGGCGCCCGGACCATCATTTGCTGCATCAGCGGATGGTTCAGGTCCGAGTGTTCGAGAAGCGTGATGTCCGTGACGACATCAAAGACCGATTCCAGGAGCGGGAGCATCAGGAAAGAAAGCACAACCACAAAAAGCCCGTTCCCGAACCCCAGCGCGGCCATGTAAAGCGCCTCCCCCACCCGGACGTTCTGCGCGACCTGAAACCCCCACAAGGTCAAAAAATAAACCGCCCCGATGCCGAGACCGACACGGAGGAAGTGAATGCGTTTGCGCACCCGGTACGCCAGGAACGTCGCCGCGGCCGAAGTCAGCAAAGTCCCGAGGATCACGTCCGTGTGGAAGGCCGACAAAAAACCGCTCAACACGGCCATCACCCCGCCCGCCCACAGACCGCTCTTGCTGCTTACCAGAAGCGTCAAAAGGAGCGCGGCCAGGGCCGTGGGCATCAGGTAGATCGAACCGTCCGGCCACAGAACCATCACCTTGCAAATGAGGACATTGGAAAGAATGACGGCATGGAACAGCAGCAGCCGGGAGCGCGCCCCGAAAGTTTTCGGTTCGAACAGAAAAAAATAAAAATAGGAAAGCCCGTAAAGGAACACTACGAGCATGACGCCCGCGAAGGTCTGCGTCATCTGCTTCCGGCTCACGAGCCTCTTGTGGATCTGGTCCAGACGGTCCTTGATCTCCCGGGTAACCAGCATTCCGCGCTGGACGATCAGCTCGTTCTTCTTGACCATGATTTCGACCTGCGCGACCGTGGAAGCGACTTTTTTGCGCAAGCCTTCTGTCCGCGCGGCATCGAAAACAAGGTTCTCATAGATCACGGCGCCAAGGACCTGGAGGATAGCGTTCTTCGCGCTTCTATCCCTGGCGGCTTCGGGCGGTAACTTCCGCGCCGCCTCCTCGAGAACGGCCTCCTTCGTCAGAAGCTTGTCGAGCCTCTTCATTTCCCCCGATCCTTCACCTTCCGCCGCGACCAGGATCGCCTTCTCCCCGGCCTGACGCAAACGTGAAAGTTCCGGCGCGGCAATGATCCCCCGCGCTAAATAGTAAGCGAGAAGGTTGATGACCTCCGTTTTGACATCCCCGCACAAACGTTCGTCCTTGAGCGCGCCCAGGGAATTGTCGGGGATCTGGAACGGGAGCTCTTTCCACCAGCTGTCATTGACCGGCATTCCTTTCGCCCGGACCTCCCCGAGGACCTTGAAAAAAATTCCGGCTTGTTCCGTGATCTTCCTGCTGATCGTCTCATCGATCCTGTACGCGAGCGGAGCGGTCTTTGCCTTCTCGGCCCGAAGTGCGGCGGTCCTAGGTTCATCGACGAAGGAAAAGGCGCGCGGCGAAAAATAAGCGCTCACCGCCGGCTCGGCGAGGACGAATTCCTGCCGGTTAAGCTCCAGGGGACGGCCCCAGAAAAGGATCACGCAGACAAGGGCCGCCGCGCCGCAGGAAACGGCGAACGGGAACGCGGAAAAAAGCGCCGGCTTCTGAAGGACCGGCCTATTCTCCGGTTTGGGATTTTTTTCGTTCGTGTTTTTCATAAGCCTTGATGATCTCCTGGACGAGCGGATGGCGCACCACGTCCGTTTCGTTCAGATAGATGAACTGGATGTCGGGAATGTCCGCCAAGATACCGCGGATCTCGACGAGGCCCGACTTTTTTCCGGTCGGCAGGTCGATCTGCGTGATGTCGCCGGTGATCACGACCTTGGAGGTCTGCCCCAGGCGGGTCAGGAACATCTTCATCTGGTTGTGCGTGCAGTTCTGCGCCTCGTCCAGGATCACGAAAGAGTCGTTGAGCGTCCGTCCGCGCATGTACGCGATCGGCGCGATCTCGATGGCCCCGCGCTCGGTGTAGCGCGCGACGTCTTCGAACTCCAGCATGTCATAAAGGGCGTCATAGAGCGGCCGCAGGTACGGGTTCACTTTCGCCGCGAGATCTCCGGGCAAAAATCCGAGATTCTCCCCGGCCTCGACCGCGGGGCGGGTCAGAATGATCCGCGCTACGTGTTTTTTCTTGAGGGCTTCGATCGCCGCCGCCATGGCCAGATAAGTTTTCCCGGTACCGGCCGGGCCGATCGAGATCACGATGTCCCGGGTCTGGATCGCTTTCAGATAGGCCTGCTGGTTCTCGCTGCGCGCCTGGATCACTTTGCCGCGATGGAAAAAGTGGATCCCGCCGCGCGCTGTTGCTTCGGGCTTGATCTCCTTCGGGGTCTCGCCGCTCTCTTTCGCGCGGTCCGGAACGCGATAGCCCTTCCGGACCATCTCCAGAAGCCGCCCGAAGAACCGCTGGGCATCCTCCACGCTCTTTTTGTCGCCCATGATCTTCAGCCGGTCGTTGCGCGCCACGATCTTGACGTGATAATCCTTCTCCGCCTGCCGGACGTTCCGGTCCAGATTGCCGTAAAGCGCGCCGGCTTCTTCGTTGGAACGGAGCTTGATGATCTTTTGCAAGGGAAAGTCCCTTTCTATTTCTTGGCCAGCTTCACCGCGATACTGAGTTCCCTGAGCTGCGCTTCGCTCACAGTCGAAGGCGCGTCGGTCATGAGGCATGTCCCCTTCTGTGTCTTGGGGAACGCGATCACTTCCCGGATCGAATCCCGCTGCAGCAGAAGCGTGATGAAACGGTCGAGCCCGATGGCGAGCCCGCCGTGGGGCGGCGCCCCGTAAGTCAGCGCCTTGAGCAGGAACCCGAACTGCGCTTCGGCCTGTTCGGGCGTGAGGTTCAACAGTTCGAAGATCTTGGACTGAACGGCGCGGTCATGGATACGGATACTGCCGCCGCCCATTTCGGTCCCGTTACAAATAAGGTCATACGCCCTGGCGCGCGCCTTCAACGGTTCGCTCGCAAGAAGCGGAACGTCCTCCGGTTTCGGGGACGTGAAAGGATGATGGCACGCGTCGCAGCGCTTCTCCTCCTCGTTCCATTCAAAGAGCGGAAAGTCCACGACCCAGAGAAGTTCGAATTTGCCTTCCGGGATCATCTTGTATTTTTCCGCGAGGAAGCAGCGCAAAGCGCCCAAGGAGATGACCGCGGTCTTGAACCGGTCCGCCACCACGAAAAGAATATCGCCGGGTTTGGCGCCGGCGGCCCGGATCATTTTCCCGGTCGGCGCGGCATCAAAAAATTTCTGGAGCGGCGACTCGACCGTTTCCGGCCCCGTCACTTTGAACCAGGCGAGCCCTTTTGCGCCGTAGGTCCGGATCCATTGGGTCAGGTCATCGAAGTCCTTGCGGGAGAATTCCGTCCCTGCGGGCGGCGTAAAACAAAGTCCGCGGATCGTGCCCTTGTTCGCGATCGTTTCATCGAAGATCTTGAACCCGCTGCCTTCAAAGATCGGCGTCAGATCATGGAGCGGCATCCCGTAGCGAAGATCGGGTTTATCACAGCCGTATTTTTCCATCGCTTCCTGATAGCTCATCCGGCGGAGCGGCAGAGGAACGTCGATCTTTTTGGCGTGCTTGAACACATGCGCCACCATGCCTTCCACGACGCCCATGATGTCCTCTTCGGTGATGAACGACATCTCGAGATCGATCTGGGTGTGCTCGGGCTGACGGTCCTTACGAAGGTCCTCGTCGCGAAAGCAGCGCGCGAACTGGTAATAACGGTCATACCCGGAAACCATTAAAAGCTGCTTAAAAAGCTGCGGGGACTGCGGGAGCGCGTAGAACGTTCCCGGATTCAGGCGGCAGGGCACCAGAAAGTCGCGGGCGCCTTCAGGCGTGCTCTTCGTCAGGTACGGCGTCTCCACCTCAATAAAAGAATGCCTGTCCAGATATTCATGCACGAGCTTTGTCACGCGGTGGCGGAGCGTAAGGCTTTCGACCATGTCCTTGCGCCGGAGGTCCAGGAAACGGTACAGGAGCCGGAGCTCTTCATTGACGTTTTTTTCTCCAAGCTCAAAGGGCATCGGAAGGCATGTGTTGAGGATCTCCAGTTCTCCGGCCAGGAGTTCGATCTCCCCGGTCGGGATCCTGGAGTTCACGGTCCCGGCCGGCCGGTCCTGGACTTTCCCTTTCACGCGAACCACATATTCGGCGCGCAGGGATTCGGCCAACTGATGCACTTTGGGATCCGTCTGCGGGTTGAAAACGACCTGGGTCGTGCCCCAGCGATCACGCAAGTCCACGAAGATCAGATTCCCGTGATCGCGGCGGGTATCCACCCAACCCGTCAAGGTTTCCGTCTTCCCTACAAAACCCTTGTTCAACTCACCGCACGTCACGGTCCTTAGCATAGGCCCATCACTTTCATGAAATAAGGAATAATCTGTTCATTGCCGACCTCGACCTGCTCCCGTTTTTCAAGGTCTTTCACCACGACTATTTTCTTCTGAAACTCTTCCGGCCCCACGATCATCATATAACGCCATCCGTCCTGGTTCGCTTTTCTTAGATGTTGGGTCAACGAAAACTCGCCGGGGCATTGCTCGGTCCGCATCCCCGCCGCGCGCAACGCGATCGCCTTTTCCCGGCAGAACCGGAGAAGTTCGGCCGTATCTTCAAGCGGCGCGATATAGACCCTGTCCGTTGCCAGCGCATCAAAGACCATTGAGTCCTGGTTCTCGAGCGCCGTCAACAACCTCTCCATCCCGAGGCTGAAACCCGTGCACGGCGTCGCGCTCCCGCCGAGGTCCTGGTACAAATGATCATACCGCCCGCCGCCCGCCACCGCGTTCTGCGCCCCGAGCCCTTCGGCGGTGATCTCGAAGACCACGCCGTTGTAATAATCCAGGCCGCGCACCAGCCGGCGGTTCACAAGAAAGGGAATGCCGTCCGCTTCCAGCTTTTTGGAGAGTTCCGTGAAATAGCCGCTCAAGGGGAAAAAATCCTCCCACGGGGCGCTCTCGATCACCGGCTGGCAGCCCGGGACTTTGCAATCGAGAACGCGCAGGACGTTTTTTTCAAGGCGCCATTGGCAATCCTTGCAAAGCCTTGCCTTCTCCATGGAAAAGTAAGCGGTAAGCCATTCGCACATTTTCGCGCGGTCGTTCTCCCCGCCCAGATCGTTGAGGTTCAGCGTAATGCCCTTGAGACCCGCGTATTGAAGGAACCGGTACGCTTGCGCGATGATCTCGAAGTCCGCATTGGCACCTTCATTGACGATCTCGACGCCGATCTGATGGAACTGGCGCTTGCGGCCCGCCTGGGGCCGTTCGGCGCGGAACATGGGGCCGATGTAGTAAAGTCGGAGGGATTTCGCGGTCTTGAGCAGCCCTTTTTCCAGCACCGCGCGCGCCACCGAGGCCGTCATCTCCGGCCGCATCGTCATGTCGCGTTCGCCGCGGTCTACAAAAGAGAACATCTCCTTATGGACAATGTCGCTGGTCTGGCCAATCGAGCGGATAAAAAGTTCGGTAGGTTCGAGGATTGGCGTGCGGATCTCCCTGAAGCCGCCGGCCTCAAAAAATACGCGCGCTTTTTCTTCCAGCCACTGCCATTTTTCGATCTCTCCCGGCAGGATGTCGTCCATGCCGGGAAAGCCTTGAAATTTAGAGGCCATAAGCTCCAGGTTTCGGTTGCCTTTTCGATCCGCACCAGGCTGTTATGATATCAAAACAACTCCGCACTTTCCACAACAGGGAACGCGCGGTCCCCTCCCGAGGAAATATCAGAAAAAAATTCAGCGGCCGGAAGTGCTTTTAAAAGCTGAATTTACGGGACTTCGAGGTGCGGGCTTTGCGGCGCCTCTTCTCGCTGGGCTTTTCGTAGTTCTTTCGCGCCTTGAGAAGTTTCAGGATCCCCTCGCGCTCCATCTTCTTCTTGAGACGCTTCAGGGCCCTTTCGAGAGGCTCATGCTCTCCGACATCAACTTTTAACACGCTTTCTCACCCTTTCTGGTGCTGTCTGCCGTACCGTGACCCTTCAATCCGATAAGTGCCACGGCACTTGGTGTGGGTTCGTTGAGAGGCGGTATTATACGGAAACTCCCCCGGGAAGCAAAGGGAAATAATCCCTCCCGCCATCGCTCCGCGCCGGGCCTCAACCTTTCTTCTGCCGTACGGGAAATTCCCCATTCAGCGCCGCCCGGAGCATCGTCTTGACGTCCTCCTTGAAATCCGACTTCAGAAGCCACTGCAGGTAGGACGGCTCTGTCTTCACGATATCGTCCAGCGAGGTCTTGCGGCGGTATTTCCCGAACGTCGGATAAAGCTTCCCGTGCCACCAACAAAACTTCTTGTCCGCGTCATAAAATTCCATGAACGAACTGTATTCGAACTTTCCCAGGACCGACAAATCCTCCTGACCTTCACCGTATTTGGCCACTTGTTTCTCGAGGATCTCGTAAATGGCCTCACTGTCGGCCAGCGCGGAATGGGCTCCGACCAATTCCTTGCCGCAATAGAACTGATAGGCTGCGGAAAGGTCCCGTTTCTCGTTCAGATGAAAGATCATCTGCGCGTCGTAGATCCTTTTTGCCTCCCACTCGAACCTGGTCCCGATGTCCGAGAATTCCCGCGCAAGGAGCGGCAGGTCGAACCGTTTGATATTAAAGCCCGCCAGGTCCGCGTCGCCGAGAAAAGCAAGGATCTCCGGCGCCACGGCCTCGAAAGAAGGCGCGCCTTTGACGTCCGCGTCCGAAATGCCGGTCAGGTCCGTGACCGCTTTCGGGATCGGGATCCCGGGGTTGATCTTTTTCTCATACGTTTCCTTTTTTCCGTCCGGCATGTATTTGACCAGTGCGATCTCGATGATCTTGTCTTTCTCGATCCAGATCCCGGTGGATTCGACGTCCAGGGCCACTAAAACATTGGAGATCTTCATCGCTTCGTGCTCGCGGGCTGTTTTATCTTTTTATGACATTTTTTATAAAGGTCCTCGACCTTTTTCCTGGCCCACGGCGTTTTCCGGAGAAACGTCAGGCTGGACTTGATGCTCGGATCAAAATTGAAACACCGGATCGCGATCATGGCTCCCATCTTCTCCCATCCGTAGTGCCCCACCAGCTGCGTAACGATCGCTTCAAGCGTCACGCCGTGGAGCGGGTCCTTGGGATGCGAACGGTCCATTACAGACCGGTTCCTTTTTTAGGCGGGACGAACTTCGTTTTCACGGCGGGCATGAAACTCACGGCCAGCCAGAGGATCGGCACGATAAGAAAAAGACAGACCTGCGGCCGGAGCACCGCGAGGATGCGGTCCTGAAGGGTCGGCGTTTGAAAAAGCCAGAAGGTCCAGACGAAATGCGCCAGATAACCGCCGAACCCCGACCCCGCCAGCGCGACGATCCGGCTCAGTACAAGCGCCCAGCGTTTATAATGCCAAAGCCCGAAGAATGAAACCGCGGCCGCCAGGAAACAAGGCGCAGTCAAAAGGATCGCGGAAATTTCCCGGTCCCCGATCGCGTACCATAAAAGCAGTCCAAAGCCCCAAAGGCCGAGGCCCCCGATCACAAGGATCATCGCCCGGTATTTTTTCTCATCCATAGTCCGCCTCTCTTTCTCAGAAAATCGATTGTGTTTAATGTTTACTTAAAAATTCATCGAAACAGGCCGGGATCTCCGACGCGAACTTCACATCCTCCCCGGTCACCGGATGCCGGAACGCCAAGGTCACCGCGTGCAGCAACAGCCGGGACGCCTTCACCACCGGGAGCATATCTTCCTGCCAACCCTCGTTGATATACCGCTCAAAGATCCGGGGATCGATATAGATCTTGTCCCCCACGACCGGATGCCCCACGAACGCAAGATGCGCGCGGATCTGATGCGTACGTCCGGTCCACGGAATAATTTTCAAAAGCGAGAACTGTCCGAAACGTCCGAGGACCTGATAATCCGTCCGGGCGGCCTCGCCTTCCGGATCCGGCGCGCGGACATTATGACCGCTTTCGCTCCGGATTCCAAGGGAGATTGAGACGGTCCCTTCTTCCGGAACGGGAACGCCGAACACCACCGTTTGATATTCTTTCAGCACCTGCCTCTTTTCAAAAAGAAGTCCCAGTCGTCCCGCCATGAAACCCGATTTGGAAACGATCACGAGACCGCTCGTCTCCGAATCCAGACGGTTGACGATCTGGAATCCTTCGGGGCCCGGTCTCAGGTCTTTTTTCAGAATGCTGAGCAGGTTCTTTTCCTTGAAGCGGCCCACAGGATGCACCGGCAAGGGAGCGGGCTTGTCCACGACAAGGAAAAAGTCGTCCTCATAAAGGATCCGGTATCCGGTCTCAACATAAAGGTCTTCTTCGGTCCGCATTATTTCTCCTTCGCAGCAGCTTGTGAAACCTCTCTCGCAAAAACACGGCCGCTCGTATAGAATGGCGGCTCGTGATCCGAAAAACGGTTCGGACGAACAAGGAGCTCTCTCATGTCATCACAGATCTCGGCCAATGACCTGGAAAAAAAATCCTACATCCTGATCGAGGGACTTCCCTATCTCGTGCTCGATGTCCGGTTTACTTCGCCGACGGCGCGCGGGGCGTCCACGATGGTCAAAGCCAAAGTCCGCAATCTTCTCAACGGGGCGGTCCTGGACAAAACCTTCAAAACTTCGGAAAAATTCGACCTCGCCGACGTCGAAAAAGTCCCGGCGGCGTTCTTGTATGCCTCCGGTCCCGATCATTATTTCATGGATAACGCCACTTTCGAACAATTTTCTCTCAGCGCGGAAAAACTTGCGGAACAACGGTTCTATCTGAAAGAAAATCTCGAAGTCCAGGCGCTGAAGCTGAACGGAACCGTGGTCTCGCTGGAACTTCCGGTCTACGTCGAATTGGCCGTCACTGAGACGGATCCGGTCATGAAAGGAACGTCGTCTTCGGGACGCTCTATGAAGAAAGCGAAACTCGAGACCGGCATCGAGGCCCAGGTACCCCTCTACATCGAGCCGGGAAACATTGTCCGCGTGAACACAGAAACCGGCGAAGTCTCCGGCCGCGCCTAGCCGCAGCATTTCTATTCCCGACGAGGAAAATCATACGGGAAACATTCTACATACGCAGTTGCTGAATAATAATTTTAAATTTGATTAAAAGCAAATTAAGCGATATCCTGTGCCTGAAGCTTAAACCATAAAAGCGCCAGCGAAATTCCTTTATGCTCCGCAATTACAAAGAATCTTTCATCCGGCTTTTCTACCCCGCGGCTTGCGCCCTTTGTTCCGAAATGCTTGATCTTGAAGAACGGATCCTCTGCGCGGGTTGCGCCCGGACCTTGAACGATCTGGTCTGGCCGCTTGACGAAGCGTGGGTCGAGGAGCGTTTCGAGTCGCTGGACCATGTATGGGCCGTCTTCGCGTACCGCTCCCCCTTCAAGGAGCTTCTGCATGACGTGAAATACGCGAGAAAGGATCATCTGCTCAAAGCCTGCCGCGGCCCGGCCCTCTCGCTCGCTCAGGCCATCACCTCCGACCACGCTTATGACGCGATCCTCCCCATCCCGATCCACCGTCTGAAACTCATTAAAAGACATTTCAACCAGGCCGAGGTCCTGGCGGAACTCCTCGATCCCGAATTGACCCCGCCGCTCGCCCGGTCGCTTCTGATCAAAAGGCATCCTATCCCCAGCCAGACGTTCCTGAACCACGAAGAACGGGCGATCAACGTCTACGGCGCCTTCAAGGTGCGGCGCCCCAAAAAGATCGCCGGCCGCGCTTTTCTCCTCATTGACGATGTTTTCACGACCGGCGCCACAGCCGATGAGGCCGCCCGGACGCTCAAATCACACGGCGCCAGACGCGTCGACCTTCTCGCTCTTGCCCGGACCGTCCGGACCTCCTGAGAAAAACAGTTTGAGATTCACCCCTCCCGCGACTAATATAGTGCCTTCGTGACCGTCGACCCTTAAAGGAGACTCGCTTGAAAGTCCTGGACCGTTATCTCGTAAGGGAGCTTTTGCTCCCGATCCTCTTCTGCTCGGTCACGCTTGTTTTCCTGATCCTGGTCGCGGACCTTTTCGACAATCTCGAGGAGCTTTTGCGGAACAAGACCCCGTTCCTCATCATCATCCGCTATTACCTGTCCCTCATTCCCATTTCTTTCACCCAGACCATTTCCTGGGCCGTTTGGCTCGGGACGATATTCCTCCTGGTCAATCTTGGGCTCCACAACGAATTAATGGCCATGAAAGCCGCAGGGCTCAAGATCCTGACCATTATCCGCCCCTTGATCTTTTTGGGACTGCTCCTGGGCATCGTCACCTTTCTGGTGGCGGACCGTCTGGTCCCGAGAACGTACCGCGCGGCCAATGAGCTGCTTGAGATCTATATTGAAAAGAAAAAGGGCAAGGAGGACCGCAAGGTCTTCAAGAACGTCACCTATTACTCCGGCGGGAACAAATTGTACTATTTCCGGAAATTCGCCCCGAAACCCAAGACCGTCGAGGGCGCCATCATCATCTGGATGGACCCGGAGACCCACCACACCACACAAAAGGTCTTTGCGGCAAAAGGCTCTTGGGTCAACGACAGCTGGGTCTTCGAAGACATCACCGAATATCAGACGGACGTTCAGGGGGGCGTGCTTGGGAAACCCGTTGCCATCCCGAAAAAGGCCTACTCGGACATTGATATCACTCCGCGGGACCTCATCAACACCGCCAGCGACAGTATTTTCCTGTCCTACCACGAGTTGAAATACACGATCCAAAAACTGCGGGAGAACGGCATCTCGGTCTATGCCGAAAAAGTGGACCTTTTCAGCCGCCTGGCCGCCCCGTGGAAAGGACTTGTGATGATGCTCATCGCGATCCCCTTCCTCGGTTCGGTCCGCAACCGCAAGGCCGTTGCCATGAGCGTGCTTTTGTGCGCGGCGCTCGTTTTCGCCTATTACGTGACTGACGCGGTAGCTCTCGCGTTAGGCAAATCCGGAAGGCTCCTGCCGTTCCTCAGCGCATGGGGCGGGAACATCCTGTTCGCAACCGCGGCTTTCCTGCGGCTCGGGCAGGCGGATCACTGAATCCGTTCTATTTTTCTCCCGGAAGCGTTGTCCCTGCGCGTCACGCTCTCATCGACCTGAAGGTTCTTCGAATCAAACCCCGGCAGGGCGATCGTTCCGTCAACCCGCGGAGGAAGCGCCAGTGACGCTTTGGGTCCGAAAAGAGACGCCATCGTGGCTTGGGCAGCGGCGGCTCCGTCCTGGGGGTCCCCCGACGAGACCCTTCTTCCCTGGGCCGCCACGCCCGGAGACGCGGCACAAAACAGCAGCGCGATCACTGCAAGACATTGCCGGAGCGTGGAAAAGGACCGGTTTGCATTCATAATGAACAGGACGTTCCCCTCCGTTAGATCCGCGTGCCGGCCGGAATGTTCGCGCCTTTGGGAATGATCACGATCCCGTCCCGGATAAAATAATTATCCCCGTCCTTCTCTTTGAGTTTGAGGACGTTCGTGATCTTGACGTTGTCACCTATTCCGACGTTCTTGTCGAGAATGCAATTTTCGATCAGGCAGTTCTTCCCGATCCCAATCTTACGGTCCGCATTCGGGGCCGGCCACTCATAGTAGTCATTTCCCATGAGAATGCTCCGGCGGATCACGGTCCCCTCATTCACGACCGAGCGAAGGCCGATCACCGATTCCTTGATCTTGGCGCCGTGGACCACGCATCCCTCGGACATAAGCACATGCTCCATCTGCGTGTTCAGGAACTTCGAAGGCGGCAAATACCGCGGACGGGTATAGATTCGTCCCTGCGGCGAAAGAAAGCTAAAGGACGGTTCGGGCGCTGTCAATCCGAGGCTTTCCTTGAAGAACGCCCCGATCGTCCCGATGTCCCTCCAGTAACCGGTGAACACGTACCCGAAGACCTTATGCTTCTGGATGGCCTTCGGAATGATCTCCCTGCCGAAATCCTTCTCCTGTCCCGCCAGCACGTCCAGCAGGACATTCTTTTTAAAGACATAGATCCCCATCGACGCGAGGTACATGGGCGATTTGGATTTAATGCCCATTTCGTCGCACTTCTTTTTCGGAATGACATAGGAGGCGGTCGGCTCGTTCTTCGTGGGCTTTTCGAGAAAATCCGTGATCTCCCCGTCCGCCTTCAGCTTCATGATCCCGAGCCCCTTAATCTCCCGCTGGGGGACCGGAATGGTCGCGACCGTCACGTCCGCGTCATGTTCCTGATGGAACTTCAGGATCTCCCGGTAATCCATACGGTAAAGATGGTCCCCGGAGAGGATCAGGAATGTGTCCGTCGCGTAAACGTGATAATGCGGCATGCATTTACGGACCGCGTCGGCCGTTCCCTGGAACCAGTCGGTGTGCTCGAGTGTTTGTTCGGCCGCTAAAAGTTCTATGCTGGTCTTCGTAAAGGCCTCATAGGGATACGTCCGGTGGATGTGCCGGTGCAGCGAGGCCGAATTGAACTGCGTGAGCACGAAAACGCGGCGCAATCCGGAATTGATGGCGTTGGAGATCGGGATATCGACCAGGCGGTACTGCCCGCCGATCGGGACCGCCGGTTTGGAACGGTAACTTGTGAGCGGAAAAAGGCGCTTCCCCTGCCCGCCGCCGAGGATCAATGTTGTCAGACGTTCGATCATAAGTCCCTCATATGTTGATCTGTCTTTTATTAAAATTCGTGCTGGACGTGCTTCCAGAGGACTTTCCGGAAAGTATCGTTCTCATCCATCAAAAGGAACAGCCGCTCGCGGATCTTCACGACGAAATCAACGTGCTGGGGATAGCGCTCCTGATTCACGAACAGGTCGATCCTCCGGATGTGATCGTTGATCAAGACCCTGTTCTTGCGGATCTGATTTTTGATGATACGCGCTTCCTCCGAAGTCAGCGCCGGAGATGCGCAATCCATCTCCCTGTTTTCCGCCTTCGGAAGATCGGTCCCCACATGAAAGATCATACCGCATACCTCGCAATCAAGTCCGGAAGCACCCTGCCGAATTCTGTCTTAAGATAGACCCGCAGGCATCCGGCCTTTTCGGCTTCCGGTTTTAGCATCGACTTCGCCTGGGTCACAACTCCCACCACAGGCACCCCCTTTAAATCGGCACTTTCACGCAACTCTTTGAGCACCTGAAATGCCTCCACTTCACAAGTTTCGAGATCGACGATCACCAGACAGGGTTTTTCCTTCCTGGCGTGATCGAGAAGCGTTTGCGCCCTGTCAAAATTCTGCGCTGCAACATGAAGCGCGCCGGCGCTTTTGACGATCCTGGAGGCCGCGGCCATATCCCGCACCAACGCATACAAGCCCCGCCTTGCCTTTACCGGCCCGCGCCCCAACACCTCACGGTCCATAATGTTCTCCTCTGCTCAACACCCGCGCCCCCGGTATCATGACTTAAGCGGAACCGATGAGGCTTGAATGATCTTTTTCAGAATGGCCGCTTTCCGGGCCGCGTCTTCCTGGAGGCTTTGCGGACCGGACATGGACTCGAACGCCTGCGCCGCTTCGCCCCATTTTTGTTCATGGACAAGCGCCATGGCATCCCGGTAAGCCGCCATGACGTTGTTGATATAATCTTCCGTGAAAGTTTCGAGAACTTCCTTTTTCTCGACCAGGTCCTGCTGCAGAGGTTGAAGGTCCGCCAACGACGCCGGATTCGTTGCCATCAGGTCCATGAGCGCGCGCTGGATGTCCTGGTCGACGCCCCCAAAAGAAGGCGGATACGTCGGCGGCGCCTCCTGGAGCTTTGAGCTTTCCCGTAATTGCGCCACTCTGGCCGTAAGGGACGCAATGGCCGCAAGGGCTTCGGTCCACTGTTTCTGCGCGATCAAGCCGGAGAGTTTCTGATATCCCGCGCTTAGCGCCTCTTCCTGGACGCGCTTGCCTTTGTCCACGAGACCCTGGTTCATGGCACCGATCTTGGCCAGGGTGTCATTGATAAAAGGACGGAGCATGGTAAGCGCCACGGCCCGGTGTTTCAGCAGATCCTCCGAATATAGCGGGAACGCCAAAGACTCCACCCACAGGTCCCGCGCGGCCAGCAGATCCCCTTTTGTGAAGGCTTCGGCCCCCGCGAGGTATTTGGTCCTGAAAAGCTCCTGGAGCTTTTTCTTGTAGCTCCGGGCAAAAGGCATTTTGTAAAAACGCTCCTGCTCCTCGATCATTTTGGTGTATTGCTCCGCAGTCCAGCTCGCGGAAGGCACTTTTTCCACCCAGCCGGTCTCAAACCGGACCGCCCGGTTCAAGATCTCCTGTTCGGACGCGTCCGGGACACGGCCCGCGGAAAGGTCTAACTCCTTGTAAAGAGCCTCTTTTTCCGCCGGAGAAAGGGCCCCGACGCCGGATACGGCCGGCGCGGATCTCGAAGGATCTTTTTCGGTATTGGAAAATTTGATCGTGAGAAGCCCCCCCTTCCGAGAAGAGGCCGATGACCATTTTTGATATCCCCAAAAACCCGCGGCCGCGAGGCCGGCCAATATCACCATGAAAAAAATGATCCTGAGAAGACCGAACGCGCTCCGGATGAAAAGGCCCTGCTTTCCGTCGGGACCTGCCGATCGGGAGGGCCTCACTGGCGCCAAGCCATTTTTCTTTCCGGAATTTTTTTCATCCTGACGTTTTACGGTCGACGACCAGTAACAGAAAGGGCATTCTTTGACGGTGGGCGTGTCGAGCTCGAATGATTTCCCGCAGTTAGAACAAAAGAATCCATAAGCCATAGGGCGTCCATTATGGCTTTTTTAAGACATTTTTCCAGTGCTTCTTAGACCGAAGTGGAAACCGCGCGTTCGGCGAACATCATCTCGTCGAACCTTTCCAATACGGCGCCGTAGCGAGAGCCCGGCGCAGTGCCTTGGAGCGCTGTCGTGCCGCCTGGATTCACGCCGGGAGAGAACCTCCCGGGTCCCGAAGACGGGAAAAAATGTACCGGCCCGGCGGGGAAAGCCGCCCCGCCAAAGAGGAACGCGCCGCCCACAAGCAGGAAAACCAAGAAGCAACGAAAAGGAAGGCTTGCCGACAATGTTGCCATGTTCTTCGCCGCGGTTTTCACCGCGGCCCCCGGCATTAAAAACATCCGTTGACCTGGATTTTTGTTGTACACCCGGCGTTCTGCCACATCCATGAGGGACCAACGCGGCCGCTTCCGGCCGTGCATTGACAGTATCGGAGAGAAAACGCTACGGCTTAAGAAAAAGATTCATCGTAGGAAAGAAGAAGGACAGCCCTGTCGGTTCTCCCCGGGAAAGCCGGATTACTTCATGCCGGAAAGTACCTTTTTCGCTGCGCCATCTGCCAGAAGCGGCGCAATATCGGCAGCGGGAATGGGCTTACTGAAAAGGTAGCCCTGGATGATGTCGCAACCCTGGGCCCTGAGAAGTTCCAGTTGCGGGAGGGTCTCCACTCCCTCGGCGACCACATCCAGTTTCAGACTGTGCGCCATGGAAATGATGGCTTGCGTGATAGCCGAGTCATCCGCGTCCGTGGTGACGTCCTGAACGAACGATTTATCGATCTTGATCGTGTCGATCGGGAAGGTCTTCAAATACATCAGAGAGGAATAGCCGGTCCCAAAGTCATCAATGCTGATGCTCATCCCCGCTTCCTTGAGCTTATGGAGCGTCGCGTTCGTCTCCTCGAGGCGATCCATAAGGGTACTCTCCGTAAGCTCCAGTTCCAGGCCCCGCGGATCCAAGCCCACTTTTTTCAGAACGCCCGTGATGAGATCCACCAGGTTCGCGTAGTGGAATTGGCGCGCGGAAAGATTGACCGCCACCTTCAGATCCGTAAAACCCATTTTGTTCCAAGCCATTTTCTGTTCGCAAGCGGTCTGGAGTACCCACTCCCCGATGGCATGGATCAATCCCGTGTCCTCCGCGATCGGAATGAACTCCATCGGCGGAACAAATCCCAGTTCCGGATGCTGCCAGCGGATCAACGCTTCGACCCCGGTCACCTTCCCCGCCCGCAGATCAAACTGCGGCTGATAATAGAGCTTGAATTCCTTGCGCTCCAAGGCCCGTCGCAAACTATTCTCAAGCACCAGCTTCTCAAAGCTGTTATTCGTGATCGCCGAAGAAAAGAGCTGGTAGCGGTCCTTGCCGCGCTCTTTGGAGAGATGCATCGCGGCGTCCGCATTCTTCATCAGCACCTCGCTCGTGGCGCCGTCGCCGGGGGCAATGGCGATCCCGATACTGCAGGTCGTGAAAAGTTCGTGTTCATCGATATGGAACGGCGCCTTGAACGCCATCATGATCTTGTTCGCCACGTTCTCGGCGTTCTCCGCATTCTCATGCTCCCCAAGATTCGGCAAGAGAACCATGAAATTGCCGCCGCTGATGCGCGTGACGGTGTCGGTGTTATAAACGGTCTTCAGGATCCTGACAGAAACGGCCTTGATCAACTGGTCGCCGACCACGTGCCCGAGCGTATCGTTGATACGCTTGAAATGGTCAAGGTCCAGCACAAGCACGGCGCAACTCTCTTTCTTCCTTTGGTTCTGGGTCAGGACCTGATTTAAACGGTCTACGAACAACTCGCGGTTCGGGAGGCCCGTCAAAGCATCGTAGGAAACCAGCTGGTTAAAACGTTCCTTTTCCTTGGTCCTCTCCGTAATATCAAAAATGACCCCGTCCACATAAGAGATCTTACCGGTTGGGCTCTTCATGCCGCGCCCTTGATCGTGAACCCACCGGAAATCTCCGCCCCTGTGACGGATACGGTAATCGATCCCGAAGGACTCCCCGCGCACAGCGGCTTTTGAGAACGCTTCTTTCACCATCGGGAGGTCCTGAGGCAAGATAAGATCCTGATAATGCGAAAGATCTTTCCCCATAAAGCTCTCGGCGGGTTCCCCGGTCACTTCCTGGATCATGTCGCTGATAAATTCAACGATCCCTTCGCCATGGATCCCGACGGTAAAACGGTAAACCGCCCCAGGAATGTTCGACACAAGACTGCGAAATCTCTCACTCCGGTCTTGCAACGCCCGCTTGGAGGCCTCTGTCTCGATATAGTACTTCTGCAACTGAGCCTGAATCTGATTACGACTGATCGAGTAACGGATGCTCTTGACCAGAAGGTCCCGGTCAAAACTCCCCTTGAGCAAGTAGTCCTGGGCACCTTGCGCGATTGCCTGCGAGGCAAGTTCATCATCATCCGAACCGGTCAAAATAATAACGGCCACCGTGGGGAAAGCCTGGTGCACGGTTAAAAAACTCTGCAACCCCTGGCTGTCCGGGAGCGTCAGGTCCAGAAGGACGGCATCAATGTCCCCTTCCCGCAACCGTTCGAGTCCCGACTGCATTTGCTTGCTTCTAATCAACTCGAACCCGAGGCTATGGTCCTGGGATAAGCGCTCGTTCAGAAGGACGAAATAGTTGGGATCATCTTCGATGACCAGTATCTTCTGTGTTTTATTTTCCATAGCTCCTACTGCTCCATCTCGATTATCAACTTATAACAATTGAGTCCAAACGCATAACAATTTACTCTCAATGTAATTATAACATAGAAAATTAAACATTCAAGCCTATCAGTGAAATTATAGACATATAATATCCCACATTCAATTCAAATATTTTTTCATTATTTACAAACGTTCGTGTAACTTATTGATACAATTGATTATAATTACTATAAATCACTATATATTTATAGTTAATTTGCTCAGTTATTTTTAATAGTTCACTTTTATTATTAGAAAGTATGTGTTATATTTAGTATTAGGCGAAAGATAATGAAAGGTCGTTTCGTATGGAACACGATAAAGCAATAGAGGCCGTAAGACACACTGAAGTCCAAATCCAGTGGTTTGGTGTTGCAACCATTATTTTCCTACTCCTGGCCATCCCCGCAGCTCCGGCCGATCAACAACCGATCACTCTTGCTACGGGCGACACACCCATGCCGACCGTTTCGGCAACTCAACAACCGCCCGTGAAAAACCCACCGGACCAGACAGGCCCGATCACATCCGTTGATTTCCTGATGGCTGGCCCCTCAACGTCCCGAGGTATTATGGCACAGCAGCATTCGGTCACACAAGCCGTTCCCGGTACGACCCCCGTTGCCGTTCTACCATCGGAGCCCATGGACATCAAAGCGGATGAGGTTGCGGTACTCGTTTCCGAACAGTGCAAACAAACCGGCGACAACGCCGACGGCTCGATTTCCTGCTCCCGGATCTATTCGAACGGCCATCACGCAAAAGTGCTTTCGCAACTTTCCTATGAGGGAGACGAATTCAAGCAGCAAGCCGTGATCGAAGAATACGACAAAGGGAACAACCTGCTCTCGAAGAAAACGATCCGTCATCGCGTGGATTACAATTATTTGAATGACCAGAGGGCCAAAGAACAGGAGCTTTTTGATATTACTTGCCAGTCCGAGGGCAAAAAAACCACCCGGGAATTAATGGTCTACCAATTCCATCTGAATACCGGCAAGCCGAAAGTCTTTTCCTGGACGCAATACAAGCAAGTCGGCAACAAAGCCAAAGCCGGGCTCACTTATCACGCTTCTCTCGGTTATGCGGCCGACGGGAGCCCGGACCGCGGGATCGCGGAGCAGTGGGACCAGGGGAAAAAGGTCGCCACTTTCCTGAACTGGAGCCGCATCGATGGCGGACTTACCGGAAGCAAGCGGGAAACGTGGACTCAATGGGAAAGCTGGATCAAAAGCATGTCGCTGCAGGCTTATCTGCCTTAACTTCAGTCGCAAAACTGTTTTCCTTGCGGAAAGAACAATGAAAACAGGTCTCAGCCCCACTTTCTTAAACCTCGACCAGTAATTTCCTTTCAAAAAGCTCCCGGGATAGTCCCAAAACATCTTTTTCGATCTCCTCTCGGGAAGCCGCAAGTTGGGACGTTAGACGCCCCGCCACGGTCTTCAGGCTCTTCTTTCCGTCCAACTCGCCCCAGATGAGCTGGCCCGTCCTGTTGAGCGTGAATACCTTGTCATCGAGGTCTTCAATACCTGACGTAACGGGAACAATGATAAATTCTCCCTGTATATCCCGGGCAACGACATTCCGGGAGTGCACGCAAACCGAATTAAGATTGATTTTTTCTTCCATATCCGACCGCTCCCTTTTTGATCGCTCCCTTCGCTGTCTTTATTATAGACGCTCCCACATCTACAAACGGCAAGCACCTACCAAAGCGGCGAATGACTGTAGCCGCTCAAACGTGCTTTTTGAAACTCCGGACCACGCATTGTTCGACGAGCCCCTTTTTACACAAATCTTTAATAAACGAGACGACATCCTTCTCGATCTGCACCGAGCTTTTATCGAAAGAACAGGCTATTTTATCCGCAATCCGCTGAAGATCGTCTTTACCGTTCAGTGCCTCCCAGATCATTATGGAAACCCTGCCCCGAAGATAAAACAGACGGCCCATTTTTCCTCCAAAGGCCGGGGGAACAATAACGAAATCATCCCCTAATTTTGTACAGATAACCCCTCTTTCCTTTTTGTATACTCTGTTCAGGGCGCTCATTTTAGTAAACTCCTCAGCATTTTATAAATCTGTTTTCTTTTTTGGGAATCCCGGAGGTCGAGCGAAGGAATAATCTCAACGCCGCACCGCCTCAGGAGATAAAAAAACGACCTCATATTTCCCGCCATTTCCCCAGAGTTCTGCCTTCCATGAAACGGAAAAAGCTCACGAATGTAGCTCACGACCGGAGCGTTACCCGACCGAAATATATAGATCTTGTCAATCGGGTAACTTTTCTTTGAAAACCTGATCCCTGAGGCTGAAAGGTCTCCGGACCGTATGGCCCTTTCCCTATTTTTAATGATACTTAGAGGAGCGTACTTCTTATCTGCCATAAGCCCGGATTCCCTTAAAAATTTGACTGAATACGGGCTGACGCCGATCATCCCTCTTTGAAACGGGACGACTTTCAAATTCTTTTTATCCACCAGGCACCACTCATCCGTCATTATTTCATAACCCTGCCCTCCCGCAAAAAGACTTACGGTCGTTTTCCCCGAATTGGATCTCCCCAAAAAAATTTTTGCCTTCCCACCTTTCGCTATGGCAGAGCCGTGCAATAACAAAAATTCCCCATAGAACTCTGAAATGACCTTTGATGTGAATCTCCTTATCAGCCCCCCGAGCTTTTGGGTCGAGGGAGGCTTCGCGATGAGTGTCAGTTTCTCCGTTTTGCCTGATCTTTTCTCCGAGACATGCATCGCAAAATGCTTCTTAAGATGGTCGAATAGACCGAAAGAGTTCGTTTCTAGTTCGAGAATATTTCCCAGAAAAGAAAATGTTGCGCCATGCAATTTACCTGCCATAGGGCCAGATATTCAACGGCATCAATTCGGAGGTGTTTTGTCTCAAGAAATTCCTTATCCCGCAACCGACAGCAATGATTTCGTCCACTTGCGCTTTCTTTTTTTTCGAGAGGTCGGAATGCTTGTATAGCAACCGCAGGTCTTCGGGTTTAAATCGAACATAAGCCTCTATCATTTTTTTAATTTCCAGCTTGTTCACTTCACAGCGTTCCGTAAGAGCCTTTTTATTCACGTTGACGAGAGGACAGCCTGGTACGCAAACGCTTTTCGCCCAACATTTCCCGCATTTTTCATTATCCATCCTGTAGATCTTTTGAAATCTCGCGAGGTGCGCCTGCTTGACGCCCTCCTGAAGACTGCCCACGTAAAATTCTTCTTTATTAACGAGGAGCTCGCAAAAATAAAATTTTCCTTCCGGAGTTATGAGGTTCCTATATTTGTTGAAACCGCATCCCACCATAGGGGGTTGCAGCATCGGAAATCCCAACCGGAAAAGTATTTGCCCGTTCCCGTTCAAAGGGAACTCCTCCCAAACTTTGCTTCCCCGTTTTATTCTTTTAAGAATAGTGTCAAAATACTCTTCCGTTTCCGGAATTGCGCTCTTTTTTAGCCCCCTGGGGGGATAGGAGTACTCGTAGGAAAACCGATATCTGCTCGGATGAATCGGTATCTTCTTATAGCTTTTTGCGAAATCAAGCAGGGAATAAGGACTGTCCTCGGCGATCGTCGCTTTGACACTGTCCACCTCTATCCCCATATCGCGAAGCACACCGATATTCTCCAATATTTTCCGGGACGTTTTCCCGCCGTTCTTAAAACGCCGTTTCCGATCATTCTCTTTCCTGATCGCATCGTAGCTGACGCCTATCGCAACTTTGTTCCTGCTCAAGAAAGAGGCCTTTTCCTTATCCAATAAGGTTCCGTTCGTCAAAACTTTCAGCTGCGTCTCGCGATCGGGATGTTTTTTAATCTCTTCTATGGCGGTTTTTATGGCGGACATGTTCAGTAAGGGTTCACCTCCAACAAAATAAATTTTACACTTCCGCGAGCTGTTGTTCCGATAGAAGAAATCAATAGCCTTTTTTACCGTGGCGGAACTCATCAATTTTATATGGCTCAGGGGCATGCCCTTTTTTACAAAGCAATAGTCGCAAGCCAGGTTGCATTCGTGGGCTACATGGAGACTTAAATAGGCATTAGGCGCCTCGGTCTTTTGTTCCGGTTTGATTGGGGGGATATAGCCGTATTTCTTTAGCAACGCGTAGTCTTTAACAATGCCGGGACTGATAAAAAACTTATTTCCTCTGCAGAATTTCCTTAAATCCCCGACCTCGAAAAGGAAGGGCGCGTCTTTACTGAGCGCGACCGTTTTCTTTCCGAACCGGATAAAATTCAACCGGCGGAGAAATCTCCCTATTTCTTTATCGGAACGTTTCTTCCTCGGGTTGGAAGCTAACTCACACGTATCCATAAATGCTCTTGGCGCCTTGCCGTTTAATGATCAAAGCCCCGCCGATGGGGATCCGAAATACAACCATCATCACAAATTTACTTAAGGGGCGAGCGATGACTTTTCATGGAAGCCCATTGCACGGCAATGATATATTGAATGGTAGATTACGAATACTTACCAAACTGCCTCTAGCTACAACACTTGCCTGTCGCAGAGACGTCCATACCCCAACCCCCCATCTTTATTGCACAATAAACGGCGGCGTCACCAATAACTGCGGAATTTTTTTTGACGTCCTTCACCGAGACCACGGTCAGTTTCGGCTTTTGGTATTTCTCGAGTTTTTGTTTCCGTTTCATGATACCCCTCCTTTGGCGACGCCGACAGTGTAACACCTCGTAAAATACGACGCAATGCCTCTCCTACCGCCTATTTCCTGTTTAAAAACGGCAACCCGTATCGAGAAAACTTAACATGAATCGCCAAATTGCCTACCGGGGAAAATGTTCCTTACAAGGAAAAGACATGTTACGGTCGAAACAACCGGCGCAGCAAACATCGCTGTCCTGTTTTTCCCAATAAGATCAGAGATTCCATCGTGACAAACTCAACCGGGACCGGATCGCGGATTATCCGCCCCGCCAGAAGTTCGCAATCTGCATATCAACACGCGAGAACCCATAAAACATCGCGGCCTCCGAAAGCCTCATAAAAATCTGAGAGAGAGACTTGGCTGGAGCATTGGAACTCCGCAAAGGCTCTCCAAACAGAAATATCCGTCCAACGTCGAATTCGCATTGCCAAGCCCTGAGAAAAAATTACCCGGGAGTCTTCACCTTGAGGATTTTCAGGATTTCCAAGTTAAAGTTCTGCGCTCCAAAATAATTTAAATGGTCATCGTCCTTAAAATCTCTTTCTTGATCAAGTCCCAGCGTTTCAAAAGTGTAAAAAGGAACTCCATACCTCCGAGACGCCTCGCGAAACCGGCTTATGATCTCGTTATAATTTTGAATCGAAACGATTTTCCTCTCCGGCAACGGCGCGAGCACGAACAAAAGCTCCGCGTTGTGTTTTTTTGAAAAATCAACGATCCTTTTCAAAAAATCCAGCTGCCGAGAACCCCATTTGATTTTCGTTTTTTCGATCTCCTTTCCTGGCTCATTGATCCGTCTGGAATCCACATACCCGCCGGAGACATAAGATTCGTCCCGAATGGGCCGCTGGCTCCGCAAACTGAGAGGCCTCCAAAAGCGGGTAAACCATTCCGAAAGCAAGGAATTGATGGCCTGCGGAGAACGGATCGCGCAAGCCATAAAAACGATCTCCTTTAAAAGCGGCGCGTTCCGAACGATAGAGTAAAAGCTTTCCAGTCCTTCCTCGTTTTCAAAGACCGCGAAGTACGTCTCGAAGATGATGCGTTTGGGCCTTAATTTCGGATAATACGCTTTCAATAGAAAAAAGGAGTTCGCGGGGGCCTGGGCTGTTGTTCCAAGATTAAAGATACCGAGCCCGTAAGACCGGAAAATTCTCGGATCAAAAGATCGGTAGGCGTGAGAAGATCCCATTATCAAAATATCAACGCCGCGATATTGTTCAATATCCCGAAATTTGAGCAGGCTTTGCCCGCTATCCGTACCGGACTCATATTTATTCTCGAGAACGTACCAGCTTAACGGCCGCCCATTAACCGATAAAACCGTGAGCCCAAACACAACGAGGACATAAGTCATAATTAGCCCGAGCAAATAGCCCGAGATCTTAAAGAAAAGATTCGATCTCATACGATTTCCCTAGAATTGGAAATAAATAAACGGCGAATGCTTAAAGACACCGCCCACAAGGATGGATACGATGCAGGCGTAATCGACGAGCCACCGTAAAAGTCCAGGGCCTCTCTGGATTATACCTGCCAATGACTGAGAAGCACGGGCGCGTTCTACAAAAAGCAAGATGCCGATGACCCAAAAGCCTGCCACAAGATCCGATGCCCAATACCCCATCTGTTCAAGTCTGAATATTTCATATTGCGCCTGATGCAATCCCGTGTTCCACGAACTTCCAGCGATGCTTTTTAAGATAAAAAAAGCATCCCCGATGTTCTCTGCTCGAAAAAATACCCAGGAAAGGCAAATGAGGAAAAAGATCGCGAAGTTTTGAAAAATTCCATGTGCCGACGGAAAGCGTGACATCCCAAGCCGATCCGCGATCCTGCGACGAATGGACGCTGTCAGTATCCCAAAGATCAGGTAAAATCCGTTAAGCGCGCCCCAAATCACGTACGTCCATTTCGCGCCATGCCACAACCCGCCCACCAGGAAAGTGATCGCTAAATTAAAAAACCATCGGCTTTTCGATGTTCGATTGCCGCCAAGGGGAATATACAAATAATCCCTGAACCATGTGGAAAGCGAAATGTGCCATCGTTTCCAGAACTCTTTAATGCTCTTAGCAGAGTAAGGTCGATCGAAATTGGCCGTCAATTTAAAACCCATGACACGCGCTGCCCCACAGGCTATCTCAGAATAGCCGGAAAAATCACAATAAATCTGAAAAGCAAAAAAAAACGTGGCGATTAAAAGCAGAGGGCCGTGGAAGGATTGAGGCTGCGCGTAAACATGATTTACCAGGACCGCAAGACGGTCGGCGATCACCGCTTTTTTAAAAAGACCCCACATCATCATTCGCAATCCGTCAATAATGCGGGCGGGATCCGGATGATGCCGTTCGTAAAACTGACGGATCAGATTTTGAGGTCTTTCGATGGGCCCCGCAACAAGCTGCGGATAGAACATGACATACAGTGCGTAAATGCCAAAATGTCTTTCCGCTTTTTGGCGTCCTCGATAAACCTCGATTGTGTAGCTCATCGCCTGAAAAGTGTGAAAAGACAATCCTACGGGCAGGGCCAGAGACAATAGCGGCAATGACAAGTTAACCCCGAAAATTCCGAAGAAGGACAGAACATTTTCGGCGAAAAAATTGTAATATTTAAACAGGCTCAGTATCCCCACATTCGCAAAAATACTTACCGCCAAGAGCAGCTTTCTCCGTTTTCCCCGAGCGTTCTCGATCCAGATACCCACACAGTAATCGATGGTAATGATCAGAAAGAGAATCAGAATATAAACGGGTATCAGGGCCATGTAGAAATAACAGCTGGCCACAAGGAGAAGGAACCACCGTCGATCGTGAGAAACGGCGAAATACAAAAGAGTAACCAATGGAAAGAAAACTAAAAAATGAAGCGAATTAAAAAGCATAGGTCATCTGTAAATTCTATGCTCATGCCGCAGGAAACTCCTGACGGAAGCGGGGATCCATGTCCAGACCTTGAAAAACAAAAACAGGATTCTTGTCTTGTTCAGAAAAGTAAGAAGATGCCTCTCAAAACCTAAGCCCCAAACAACCTTTTTGCTCTTTCGCTCCACTTCTGTGACCACTCCTAGAATATTTTGCCTGGGGATGGCACCATCCGCTTTGAAAGCGTTATCCCCTTTCATGAGATAACGATCATGGACCCTACCGACGATCCTGTGAGCGATAAGCATCTTCGTTTCGGGGCTTCTGAAAACCACCAATGTGCCGACGTCAATGTCCGGTGCGGAAACAGAACGGACCGTGAGGATATCGCCATCCCTGATCGACGGCAACATGCTCCAGCCTTTTGCCGTTAATTTGAACCCCACCTCTTCGCCAAGCGCTGCCTCCAATAACTCCAAAAGGTGGGGTGATAACAGAGCGCCTTCATCAACGTTTGACACATAGCTTTCACTCATCGGCTTCCCTTCCGTAACGCTCTCCGTTCCAAACCACCCGCCGGCTTGAACCCGGCCCCGTTACTGCCGGCAGGCCAGATAATCGCTGTACTTGGTGTTCCGCCGCAGAACTTCGTCATGAGTGCCGCTGTCTATCTTGTTCCCGCTTTCCAGAAAATAGACTTTATCGGTGAGTTTGATCGTGGGAAGACGGTGGGAGACCACAATGATCGTACTGCCGGCGAGGGCCTTTCGAAGATTCCCTATGATCGTTTCTTCGAGCTCCCCGTTCAAAGAGGAAAAAGCCTCGTCCAGGACCAGGATCTTCGGTTTTTTAATGACAGCTCGGGCGATCGCGACGCGCTGTTTCTGTCCCTCCGATATCCTGCAAGCCTCTTCGCCGATCACGGTCCTATATTTCTCCGGAAGTCCCCGGATGAACCCGTCGATACAAGCGACCCGGGCCGCTTCTTCTATCTCCGCGGAACTCGCGTCCTCCCTGCCATAGCGGATATTATTCTCAAGGGTGTCGTTCCACAAATAAGGTTCCTGGAGCACAACGCCTAGGTGGTCGTAAAACCCGCGGGCGGCCATCTTTTGAATATCCTCCCCATTGATGCATATTTGTCCCCGAAGAGGCCGGTACAATCTCAGGAGCAGGTTGATGATCGAAGTTTTTCCGCATCCCGAGGGGCCGGTAAGGGCAACACACGCGCCTTCTTCGATAGAAAAACTGACGCCGTCGAGTATGTTCCTTTCCGGGAGATACCCGAAACTCACGTCTTTGAATTCTAATCTCCCGCTCCGGAATTCCGCTCCCCCAGCGCCTTCTTCCGACGGCGCCGGCGGCAACTCCAGGACCCTGTCCAGCCTTTCACAGGAAACAAGACCGGGAGGCACCTGCTGTACAAAATAAGCGGCTGTCTCCTGGATACCTAACAATTGCCCGAGATAAATACTGATCGCGCTCAGAGTCCCCAGCGTCATGTTCCCTTTGATGACCTCATAGCCCCCGTAAACAAGGATCGCGCCCAGGATGGCCTTTTGAACGGCGCTGCTCAGGAAGGACGCGCCGAGATCCAGTTTGATGCTCTTCAACCGCAACCGGACATTTTCGATCGCCCTCTTTACGTAAGACCTTGCTTCCCGCCTCTCCCGGCCGGAAGCCTTGATCAAATACATGTGGGACAGGGTCTCCTCGAGTCTTCGAAAAAGGTCCTGCGAGCTCTCAACCCACGCTTTCCACGCCCGCTGCAGGATCTTCATGAAACGGTAGGGCCCGATGTACAAAAAAGGCGCCAGGATCAGGACGAAGAGGAACATTTTCGGATTGAGGAACAGAATAAACGCAAGAATAAAAATGGACCGGGGCACCAAAATAATGAGCCGCGGCAGAAAATCGGCGGTGAGCTGGGTCACCTGTTCGATATCGTAACTGATCTTGTAGAGATTCTCGCCGGTGGAACTATTTTGAAAAAATCCGAAAGGAAGCGTCTGGAATTTCTTGAACACGATCCGGTTCAACTGGAGGTTCACGCGTAATTTTATGTAACGCGTTAAATAACTATTCACGCCTTGCGAAAGACCCCCAAGCGCAACGACAATGCCCGTGACGCCGACCAGAATGACAAAAAGCTGAAGGTCTCTGCCGCCATAGGCCTTATCAACGATAAGCTTGGTGAGGTAGGGTGTTACGAGCCCCAGACCAGCACTTACCGCGCTGAACGAAAGCGCCAACACCCCTGTTTTCCAGAAAGGGACCACGTGGGAGAAAAATCGTTTGAGCATCCGCATGCGCACAATATTATCTTATCCACTGCAGGGATAGTAAAATAAATCGATCCATTCGAAAAATATGCCCGTCAATAAAAAATGATCAGAAAATAACGCTCATATAAGCCGACGCGGAAACTGTTTCGTAACGATCCGTATCGCGTCCCCACGCGCCATAGAAAAAAACCTTGATCCGGTCGCATATTTTCAGGATAAGACGCCCGAAGGTATCGAAGGTTTTCGTATCGTCCGTGTTGAGTTTCACCGTTTCTCCTGCGGCCACATCCACCCGGCTGTGGAGTTTGAAACTTTTTTCAACGGTCACGGCCTGCGTCCAAAGATCAAGCGGTTTTGTGCTTTCCCCGCCGTTCGGCACCTCGATCCTGACAAAGTAGGACGACGGTTTTCGGATGTGATCGTAGTAGAGACTCACCATCAGAAGAAGAGAATCGTCCTTTAAAAAACTCCTCGAAAGGTTGAGGTTCAGGGAGTGTGAAATGTTCGAATCCCAGTACCAGACCGTCTCTTCCGAGACGCTCAGGACATATTTCTTCCTTGGGATGGTCGAAAACACCGACCGCACACGCCCCGCGGGGTTGATCGTCCTGTCCTTTTCGAATTTCGAGGTGACCTCAAGCCAGCTTCGCCGGAACACCTTCGCCAGGAACCCTGTCCCGTAAATGGGCGTGTGCTTGCCGAGCGCGTCGTCCATCCGGGTGCCGAAACTGCCGATGAGGAACAGATTATCCCTCAAGAATTGATACCAGCTCCAATCATGCTCCTGGGAAACAGAACGGTAATCAAGATGCTTGTTCTTCTCTTTGTAGTAGTTATAACCGTAGGTTAAATAGGAGGAACGGGCCATGCGCACTGCCTTGGTCTTTTGCCGGAGGGACGTCTCCATCCCTGGATCAAGCCTGATGATCTTCGCGTAGGTTTCCTGGGCTTTCTTATACTGCTCGTCATACAGGTAGGCGTCCCCGAGGACTTCCAGCGCTTCCACATCGGTGGGAACTTTCCTCAGGTACGCGTCCAGTTCTTTCTGGGCCTGTTTCCACTCATTGCTCCAGGCATACAACATCCCCATGTCTTTTTTGGCGGCGATCCCCTGGGGATTTTTTTCGAGATATTTTTTATACTGAGTGATGCTCTCCGGCCATTTGCCCTTTTCACTGAGCTCCGTGGCGATCATAAGCGTTTGTTCCTGTTCCACGGTCCGGTAGGATGTGTACCCGCAAAAGATCACCGCAAAAAAACAAACGCCCGCCAGCGAAACCGCCCGGGGGGTGATGTTACCCTTCACGATTCTTCCTCTTCGCGAAGAAATAGACCCCCATCACCAGTAAGGAAAAGACCGCCACGGACATTAGCCAGATGATCATCAGCTTGGATTCGGAGGGGGCTTTTTTGGGTCTCAGCTTGACGTTGAAGGAAGCCACCCTGTCGCCCGAAGAAGCATAAACAAAATCCCCATGAAGTCTTCCGAAAGAGTCAGGGTCGGTCAGGATCTTTCTCAGAAATTCATTTCCCTTCCCGCCGGCCGAAAAAAGCATCACGGCCCGCGAGGCATTCCACGGCGAGAATCCCGTTTGCATGACGGCGTAGCTGTCCTCAAAACTTATGTTGGGAAGACTGGCATCCACCTTAAAAATATCTGTTCGCGCATCATATCCGAGCGGCAAATTGGGGCTGACATCCTTGTACCAGCGGAACTCGTTCGGCCGTCCCAGCATCACGATATTGCTTTTCTTGAAGGATTTCGGGACTTCATTCCCCGCTCTTTGGATCAACGGAATCGCCGGGTCATGAGCGACCATAGCACCGATATTGGCGAAGATCGTCATGGCAAGCGACAGCGTTCCTTCATCCGCGTCGGCGGGCACTATCATGACCGTAGGCTGAAGCCTGTCCCCGCGCATCAGGATCGATGGAAAATCCGAAAAATCCTTTATATTCCTGAACCCGTGGATCATGGAGAACCTTGTATTGTTCTTGATAACCGCCCAGGCCTTGTCCTTGAACTGGTGATTGCAGTCCTTCTGACCTATATCGAGGAAAAAATTCGAGGAAACCAAATAGAATTTATCATTGAGCATCTGCTGTGGAATGTCCGCCGTAAGCATGATAGGCCTGTCAGGATTGCCGACGAATTTCGCCGAAGCGACCGGCGTTCCGTTGATCTCGACCGTCACGCCTGATGTCTCCGGGATGAGGAAGGAAGAATATTGGATCGCGAATTTAAAACTGCCTCCGTACAGTTTCCAGTTCGTGGGTCTTCTGAAACTTACAGAGCTTTTCCTTACGAAAACACCGCTCACGACCGCATCGGGATACCCCAATGATTTAAAGGAGCCCTCCGAAGGAGGCCTTTTCCTGAGCTTTAATTCCAGGTCCTTCAACGTCAGCTCTCCGAGGACCATACTATCGTTCTCAAGCTCGCTAAGATCATAGTTCGTTATGTACCAAGCGGCCTTCCTGACATCCTCGCCTTTCAGGCTCGAGATCCCGAGGATGAACTTGTCTTTCGCCCAGGGCGATCCGCCCACGAACACGAGGGCCTCCCTCGCCTTCAGGTCCGAGAAACTCCTCAGACCGCTTCGTGACATCCATTGATCAAGCGCCACGGACGCCGGAAAATGCTCCGGACGACCAAGCGCCACGATATTGTAACCGCTTAAGGCCTCCGGGGAGACATTCCCCTTGAAAAACACTTTCAGATCCCTCCCCTTCCCGGAAACACTCCCGAAATAATTCGCCAAGGTCGCGGCAGCCTGCAGGATCTCCTCATCCGCGTTCTCATCAAGCAAAAAGGCCGTACGATCTGAAAAAAGCGGCCCGGCCTTGCAAAAAATATCCCCGATATCCCCGACCGAAAGCTGCCTGGCGATCCGGAACTTGGCCCGCACAAAAGAGTCCTTGTGGAGGATCGACCAGTTGATCGGGTTGTCCATATCCGCACAGGGGATCAGGAGGGACCTCATGAAGAACGTGAGGCGGATCGCATTCGTGCCTGTGACAAGGTCCTCAGGATCCAACGGAACCGAGATACGGGCGTGATCCGAATTAGCGGGTGTCAGAAAGAAATTCTGGAGAGGCTTGCCGTTCAGATAAACCGTAAGGCTGGAAAGATCCGGCAAAAGCTCTTTCGCGTGGCTCAGGTCGATCTGCAGGGCCGCTTCTTCGACCTTCGCGAATTCCGGGATCAGGAAATATGCGTCGTGATCATTAAAGACCCCCCGCAGAACGGTGTCATTCTCTCCCCAGATGGGGGCGTCCGCTTCGAAGAGGTCCTCCCGATGCTCTAGAGATGTTTGCGCGCTCGCGGAACTGGAAAAAAGAAAGCAAGAAAGGATCAAACAAAAAACGATGGGCGATCTGTTTGGCATTTTCATGATCATACCTTGAACCGTTGAGTCTTATCCCAAAAAACTTTCTTTTTGCCGTTTCTTGCTACCACAAAACTCTTCAGGGCGACATAAAGCCACTGCTGACAATAAGTAAAATACATCAGGACCGCCAGACCGAAATTCGACCATGTCGCCTCTCCGACCTCGCAGGTCAGGGCGATCATGATCTCGAGGGTAAAGATTGCTATCGCGAAAGCCCACATCGCCACAAGCGGCCAAAGGAACGAAACCTTCGCGAGCCCCAAAAGACCAAGGATGAAAATTATATCAGAAAGTGCGATAAACAGCACCAGCGCGTAATACATCACGAACATATAGAAAAAATTAGCAAAATTCGCTTTCCGGAAGCTCTTGTCGACCAGAAAGCGTTTCACAATGTATTTGTTTCCCTGGATCCATCGAAGTCTTTGCCGGCGCCACACGACCCAATCTTCCGGCTCCTGTTCCCAACTGTTGGCTAAGGGGAAAAAAGCGATCGTATAGCCAAGAGTAAAGAGACGAAGGCTCAACTCCGTGTCCTCCGTAAGCGCCTTCGGGTCCCAGCTACCGGCCTTCAAAAGTGCGTCCCTGCGGATCACGTAATTCGTCCCGGGAAGAAGCGCGATTCGGTGAGCGCGCCATCGCCCCCCTTGCAGCAGCCACTGGTGGACGATGAATTCGATATTCGCGAACCGCGTCAAAAGGTTCTTGTTACGGTTGAGCGTCCGGATCTTCCCGCAAACGGCCGCGAACTTTTCATCTTTGAGAAGGGCCCTGACCAGGTACTGGACCGACAATATCTCGGGAACATTATCAGCATCGAACACAACGAGAAGGTCGTATTTACTGTGTTTCAGCCCCTCGTTGAGCACCGCTGCCTTTCCGTGGCACTGTTCCGTGACAGGAATGTGCACCGGCTTGATCCTGGAGTACTTCGCAGCGTACTCATCCAGGATCTTTTTTGTATTATCCGTGGAGCCGTCGTTCAGAATGACCAACTCGATCCTGTCTTTGGGATAATCGAGTTCCAGGAGAGCGTTCAGGGTCGCTTCCAAAACCTGCTCTTCGTTCTTGGCCGGCACAAGGACCGAAACCCCCGGAAGGTCCTGCAACGTCACGAGCATCTCTTCGCCTTGCGCCTGGATAAACTTGAAATATTCGTACCCTTTGACGGTCACGAAGGCGTGATAGAACAGGGCCAGCCACATCGCGGTAAGAGAGAGCAGGAAGACCAGATCGATGATCTCGGATTTGAACACGTCTAGATCCCCCGGAAGGTTTTTCGGACCCACTCTTCAAAAAGATACATCCAGAGCAGGTAGACCATGAGGATAAAAGTGACTAAAAAAAGAGCCATCACGATGAGACGATAGACATCGCCCATGGGGCCCCGTGATGACTTTCCTAAAAGGAACGCCAGAAGCGGTTTTTCGATTTTTTCGACCGCCGTGGGCTTTGTGTCCGCTCTCCCTGCCAGAAAAATGCCCCGCTGGTCGGGCATGTCGATAAGCGCCGTCCCCGTCAATCGCATCGCGTATGCCTTTTCCGAGATCAATTTAAACTGATGCGACAGCAACTTCTCCACAAGAAATTCGTTCGTTACCGGAAACCGTATCAGATCTATTTTTCTTTTATTGCCGTACACGAGCTCATCGACCGGAATGTCTTCGTAGTAGTACGGTTCGGACACGATAATGGCCCGCTCGGTCCGCACATAATTCGGCCTGCATTTCAGGTCGAGAAAAGCATATCCGAGGCCCTTGAGCCGCTTGATCAAGGAAATCACCTGCTTTTTGTCCGCGTTCACATCGATGGCCAAACCAAGAACGGCGTCCCTGAGCACACATCGCCGTTCGGCTTCTCTCTCCGCGATCAAATACCCGTTGTCCCACCGGCCGGAAAGATCCATGCTGATCGGAACAAGGGCCTGGAATTTTTCATCATACGAGAAAAAGGGGATCTTTTGGAAACCCACAAACGTTGAAAAATTATCCTCAGCCGGGTAGTTCGGACCGGGCTGGCGCGTTCCGGAAATGTCCAGAAAAGCCAAAGGCAGGATGTCGCTCCTGATCAGCTCCGCGACCTGGTCATTGACCCTTCGGTGTGTCAGTAAAGAATCCGCCTGCAAAAGCGCCGTCCCGCCCAACGACAGCGCGGGGACAAGGTTCCTGAGTAAATAGTTCTTTTTTGAAAGAATCTGCTCCCCTTCGGACCCATACCGGATGGGCTTTATCCCCACCATGTAAGGAACGCCGTTCTCCCATAAGGTTTGGATGACACCTGAAAACTTTTCAAGATCGGTGGCAGCATCCACCCCTTCCAGAACAAGAAAAGCGGTCTTCCCCGGCTCCGCGTCATGTTCCTTGCCTTCCAGAAGGACCGGATGCAAAAGGTCGCAAAAAACAAGGAAATCATCCTTGTTGTCCGGCAGGATGGAAAAATACCAGAACTTCCCCGCATTGAACGCGAAAGGGGTCCCGTCTTTTTCGTTCACAAAGGAGCCATAAGTCGCAAACCCATTCCCGCCCCCAGCCGCGGCGCGGATAAGATGGGGAAGCCTCGCCGAGGAACTCTTGAACGTGGCATTTTTATACCGGAGAGTGCTATAAATGCCGGCGGGTCTTGAAACCGCTACCCTCCCCTTAAGCCCCGAGAGGGGAAGAAAATATCCCACATCCGCGTTGACCCAGCAGACAATTTTAGACCGGTAAGATCGTAGCAGATCCTGAAGGAAAGCGCCAAGCTCCGCGGAAGAATGTTCCTTCGCGCCGACATAGAAAACAACATCGTAGTCGTCTATCTGCCCCGGACCGTACCGGCCCAGAGGCACATCTTTGACGAACGCATCGAAATGCCGCAGGGTGGTCTTTAAATCTTGGATCGTTATTCCGGTCGCAGCATCCTCCGTGAGATCGTGGACGACAAGGACGAACCGTTTGGCATGATAACTACGCCCGGCGTTCTCCTGCGCCTTGGCATACAGTGGACCCAGTAGAAGAAAGATCGATAGGAAGAGACAGGCCTTACGCGTTTTGCGGAGCATGCTCATATTTGTTTTGAGAAAAATCCCGGGCCTTGGCGATCAGCGCTGCGACGGTGTCTCCGTCCTCGGGGTAGGCCGCAGCGGAGATCTGGAAGATCGGAGGGTATTTGACCCTTTCCCCTTTGTATTCCACGATCACTTCTTTGAGTTCGTGGATAATGCGCTGGGCAGCGATCGGTAAGTTCTGCCGCGGGGTTTCCGGAAGCAACAGAGCAACAGTGTTTTCATCGAGCCTACCTTTTTTATCGGTGTCCCGGGCCACGCGCAAAAGACCCATCCCGATCTGCATCATGACTTTCGCCAAGCCATCTTTCCCGAATCTCAGCCGGATACCTTCAAGGTCCTGGAGATGCAACAGGACGATCAGGAAAACGGATTTCGCCCGTTTGGATCGCGCTATTTCATATTCGAGATCATGGAAGAACCTCTGCCCGGTGCTGAACTGGGACAACCTGCCTGTCAGCATCATGTCGTTGATCTCCTCGCCATGTTTCCCGAAGATGTTTTCCATGGACCGAAGCCGGTCTCCGATGAAGCCGAAAGAAAAGGCCGCCGCAAGAATAAGCGCCAGCCACCACAGATTCTCGAGGGTGAAATAAATACTGGTGCCCGAAAGGATGTAATCCACAACGAGAAAGGAGATCTGGGCAAAAACCATGATCAGAGAGGCGAGAAGTCCGAACACAAGACCGTTTTCGGTCGCCGCGAGAGCAACGATGAAAAGAGCGCCATAATTCGCATAGTCAAAATTCGACGCCCGGTTCTTGAGGAGGAACGCCGCACCCCCGATAAAAAGCATCAAGAGTGCCACCGCCAGGAACCGTCGTACGATGGTAGCGAGATTATGCATAGATCCGCTTTAATGTTCGAGCAGGACTAATAGGGCCTGCAAATTATCGAAAGAATTAAAAGTCTTCTTTTCAAAAGGTCCAAACATACCGAACCCGCCGTAGAATTCACTGGACCGGTTCGCGTCCTCGAACGAGAACATCTTGTCCAGGGCCATACGCTCATATCTGGCATTTTTGTGAGCACGGAACAACCGGACCGCGAGGGCATAAACCGCCGCGCTCTCGTTCCGGCTCATCGGGGCTCCTTCCGCGTTGTAAGTATTCGGGATCTTCCCCTGCCCCATCAATTTTTCCAAAAAAGCATACGCTCTGATCTCGGAAGCAGGAACCCCGTCTTCGCTCAAATGAAGGGCGATCATCACCTGATTGATCATATTCCCTTCCGTGTGCCGGAACTTCCGCTCCGTCAGATCATAGCTTTCCCAGAATAACCCATTTCCGCGCATAGAATCAAGCGCCAGCTTCCTGGACCTCTCATGAACGGGGCCCCATTCAGGATCGTGGTCCGAGAGCTTTTTCATGGTCCAAAGATCGAGGTACGAAATATTCACCGCAACGGACCGTTGCTCGCTCCCTCCCCAACTGAAAGAATCGACCATGTACCCGGCATTGAATTCTTTTGCCCTAATAGCATCGGCCAACTTCATCGCTTTCTGTAAATAACCTTCCTCCTTCCAAACCCTCCATGCCCCCAGGAGCGCCCGGACGATCCTCAGGTCGTCAAGGGACGCGCTTGACCGCTGTTTCTCCCCCGTCCGGAGATCGATCTTCCAGTAAAAAACCCCGTGTTCGCTCAACATCTCTCTATCCGCGAATTCGTAAGTCCGGTCGAAAAGGTCTTTGCGCCCCGCTTCAACGTTCGCCAAAAGATAAAGCCCGATCGATTCTGAAAGCACCGTATTCCGGTCCGTATTCTCGATCAAAACCGCTCCGTTGTTGAGAACGAATTGCTTCTCCACAAAATCCGCGACGGGACCGGCCTTCGTCTCTTGGGGAACCTTGGGGAAACGGAAAAAGCACAGCCCGACAAGCAAAACTGCCGCAAGGAAAAAAAGGATCCTTTTTAGATTTATTTTCATCGGACCCGGCCTCTCACCCGAGTTTTCCGAGCAGGATCTTTATGATCCGCTCGGAAGTTTTACCGTCCCCAAAAGGGTTCTGCCACTTCGCCCTCTTGTTCGCCATCGTTTCCGCGCTTTTCAAAATGTCGAGGGCTTTTGTTCCGGCGATGATGTTCGCCCCGACGTTCACGGTCTCGGACCTTTCCGTGCTGAGACGCATGGTCACGCAGGGCGTTTTCAGGATACAGCATTCTTCCTGAAGTCCCCCGGAATCGGTCAACACAAGTCTGGCATTCTTGAGAAGATGCAGCAGATGAACATACCCCACCGGTTCGATCAGTTTCACTCCCTGCGGAACACTGAGCCGGAATTTCTTTATCATTTTTTGGGTGCGCGGGTGGATCGGACAAACGACCGGCATCCCGAACCTCCGGTGGACCAGCTCGATCCCTTTGAGTATTTGCCGCAATGTTCCTTTGACGTCCACGTTCTCCGCCCGGTGCAAGGTCGCAAGGATGTAGGACCCCTTCGGAAAATGCAACCCAAAACAGACCCCATGGCACAAAGGGACATGTTTCACCTCGGAATACGCGCACACGGCATCCACGATGGTGTTCCCCACCACGAAGATCTTTTTCTCGGAAATACCGTCCCGGAGCAGATTCATCTTCGCGAGCGCCGTCGGCGCGAACAAAAACGTCGCCATATGGTCCGCAAGGGTCCGGTTGATCTCCTCGGGCATTCTTTCGTCAAAGCTCCTCAGCCCGGCCTCCACGTGCCCGATCCTGATATGCATTTTTACCGCGGCCAGCGCGCCCGAAAGGACCGTGTTCGTATCCCCTTGGACAAGAACGACGTCCGGCTTCTCCTTGTGCAGGACCTTTTCGATAAACAGGATCATCTCCGCCGTTTCTTCCCCGTGGGTCCCTTTGGTGGCATCCAGATTGTACTTCGGCCTGGAAAGTCCCAATTCATCAAAGAAGACCTTGGACATCATGTAATCGTAGTGCTGCGCTGTATTCACGATGAAATATTTTATCTTTTTCCTGGAGCAATAATTGATGATCGGAGCCATCTTGATGATCTCCGGCCGAGTCCCCACCACAATACAGATCTTGATCGACTTCTTCTTTTTCATTGTTGCTCCTCGTACGTTTTGATGTTGCAAAATTCATACCCCATACGCTTCATGCCCGTGAGAACCTCTTTCCACACCGCGGCGGCCTTGATGCGATGCTGCTTCATCATGTCAAAAATGAACGGGTGCACATAAAAAGACGCGCACCCGTCGCGGACGACCGTCAGGGCTTCGGCCTGCTTCAGGATCATGTTTTTTTTCTTCTCCACAGTCTCGGCGGTTTTCGCATCCGCGTCTTCAAAATTTTCTATGGTCCCGCTCGGGATCAGACATTCCCCGCAAACGCTCTTATAGATCTTGTAAGGGAACGGCTGTTGGATCTCGAAATCAGAAGCTGTTTTTTCCCGCTCCGGAGTCATGGGTATCCGGGTCGTGTCATAAAGGCGGGTAACGACCTCGTGCATCGCAAAATCAAACTCTCTCGCGAAGATCCGGTGGTCCAATGGCGAGGCCGTATAGTGAGGAACCTCGAACGCGTCAAAACTCAAACCCTGTTTTATAAATTCATTCTTTCCGGCCGCGAGTCTCCCCCTGACGAATGCAGCTGTATCGTTCTTGAGCGGCCGATTGTTCTCGTAATCCCAGAATTCATACCCCACCGCCGTGATCCTCAGTTTGGGGTCCTTAACGTCATCGCATTGGTGGGTGATCCCATGCATGAGAACGGCCCCTCCTCCCTTTTGGAAATCCTTGATCACTTGCAGTGTCTCCGCAGCGTCAGAAAAGCTCAGATCGACCGGCCGCTCAAAAACCGTTCCCGTAGGGTCCTTGAAGAACGGAATAACTCCCATGGATAAAGGTACTTTTTGTTTTTTAAAAAATTTCAGGAATTTTTTCAGCTCTTCCGGGTCCGTCGCGGGGCTTACGTCTTCGACCCTCAAAAGCGCCGTCAGTTTGCGCGGATGGTCTATTTTCAACATCTCATGCAAAATATCGCACAGGATGAGATAGCGGTCCCTCAGCTCCAAAAAATCGAACGGGATGTCCGCCACGAACCAGAGATTCTTCGCCTGGAGGATATAAGGTATTTTTTCCGCCGTCTCGGGTTTTTCCGCCGTTGCCCAAACTTTGACAATGGACGGGTCCGTGATCCTGGCGACGGTCATGGAAAGGTCTCCGAGCCAGGGCAGTCTTCCGGTTATTTCCCTGCGGTCAAGGACCTGTCCTTTGTAGTAAAAGCGGTCATAAAAAGGAGGCCGCTCTTTACCTTTGGGGTCTCCCTGCAACGCGGTCTTTATATAACAAAATCCGTACTCCTTGAGGAAATCGAAATCCGCGCTGCCCTGCAACTGGTTCAGATTGTTACGGAACCAAACCACCGGCTTTTGGGTTTTATAAACGTCAGAAAAGAAAGCCGGCGGGATAAAAGCGTTCTTAATGAATCCCAGGTAGAAGATCGCTTCAAAGCCGTCCATGTCGCCCGCATGGTATTCGGAGACAGGCTTGATCTCGTGTCCTAACTGGAAGTGTCCCAAAAGGTTGGCGAGCAGCACGGAATAGAGGGATCCTGCATCAAATTTCGGGAATTCGTCGTAAAGGATCAAGGCCGCCCTGGAACCTGCGGGCCGCGGCAAGGGCTCCATTTTTTGCGGAGATGGGGTCGCCGTAAAAAAAAGCCCCGCCAAAAGAGCCAGAAGCAACGCGAAAAAGATTAATTTTCTCGTCATTTTTCCCTGTTTCCCATGCTCAGGACCGGAAGCACTCCTCGGAGTACAAGTACGGCGCTTTCTTGTCACCGGGAAGCGCAGAGGGTCCGCGCCATTCTTGGGGGATATAATAACAGCAAGACGAGATTATAAAAAGAACACTTCCGTCTTCCACCCCAGAGCGATGGCCGGGCGAAACTGCGGGGATTGAGAACATGTCCCACCACGCATCCCTTGCCGGATTTTCCTGAGGAACCCGTGAAAGGGCTTAATTGCGAATGGTGGCGAACCGTTGCGGAGGGGCGATGTTTTGTCCGGGAATACCGGAGAAGATCTTCGAGGAAATCCCGCTATTGGATTTTCTGCCGTCGGGAAAACCCGGCAGATCGTACTTCGCTTATACTTCAACAACCGGAAAAATGGTGGGGAGTAGTGGATTCGAACCACTGAAGGCTAAAAGCCAACAGATTTACAGTCTGTCCCCTTTGGCCGCTCGGGCAACTCCCCAACAACTCATTCGATCCGGAGGGCTTGCGCCTCAAGCCTCTCTCGTCCAAAAACCAGCTGGTGGAGGTCGTAAGCCCAACGCTTACGACATTCCGCTCGATCCCGAAGATCTTCGCCTCAGAACCCCCACCCCAGCCCAAAACAAGCTGGTGGAGGGATTTGAACCCCCGACCCGCTGTTTACAAAACAGCTGCTCTACCCCTGAGCTACACCAGCACTGATTCTCATTAATAAAAATTTAAAGGTAATTAGTGCAGTCCTGGCTACCCTTAATTTCTCCATACAAAGCCAGGGCAGCACTGATTCTCATTAAATCATAATTTAAAGGTAATCAGTGCGATCCCGGTCAGCCTTTAATGCCCGGCACAAGGCCAAAACAGCGCGGGAAAACGAAACCGGCACTCCGAAAAAACAGTTCTAACCTGCCGTAGTAAAACCACTTATAAGAAAACGGATGCGAACGAGCACCGGCCCCCGAATCGGGAGAGAGTATACATAAAAACTTTGGAAAATCACATAAAGAAAATGGAAAAGCCGGACAAAGCTTCTTCCCGGGCTGATCAATAAACCCGCGTGGACTCGGTCTTTTCGACGGACCGTCCGAGGGCATCGCTTTTTACCGAAACGCCAAAACGGTGATCGCCTTCTTCGACCGCTTCGGCGCGTATCTCCCAGGTCGCTTTTTGTTTCGGATCAAGAGAGGCCAGCGGGGCGAATTCCACCACTTTCGCGCTTTCCGCTTTCGCCTGGGTCGGTCCCGTAGCCGACACATAGTCAAAGTTCTTCTCAAAATTGACTTTCAGGACGATGTTGTTCCCCGGCGCGGTCCCTTGATTGGTGACTGTCACCCGGAATTTTTCAACGTTCCCCACGGCGATCGGGTCCTGTTCGTCCGAAGACTCCAGCAAGAGGGCCGGAAGGCCCCGAACGTCGGTCTTCACCGACGCGGAAACTTCCTGACAGCACGTCCCTTTCGCCTTCGCTTCGCTCTGGACCGCTCCGTTCGAAACCCCCTTGTATGTAAGGCTCAGTGTGACCACTTTTTGAACGTCCATGGTCCCGATGTTCCAGGTCACGACCCCATCCCTGAAAGTGCCACCGTTGCTGGCATTAACGAAGCTCATCTCCGCCGGGACCTTGGCCGTCACCAAAACGCCTGCAGCCACCGCATCCCCCGTGTTCTGAACCTCGATCTCATAGACCGCATCCTTGGCCAGAAAAAGCTTTTCGGGGCCTTTCGCTTTGATATTCAGCACGGCATTCTTAACAGCGATCGTCACGGGTTCCGACGTTACGGTCAAACCTCCGCCGGCGGCAGCGTCCGCCTTGCATACATAATTACCCGCTTTAGACGCTTTCAAAAACACGTCGAGAGACCGCGATGCCCTCCCGGCAAGAGCACCCACATCGATCTCCACCAGGCTTTTCTCCCCCTCCCAAGTCTTGAGCCCCTCGGGAAGCGCCTGAGAGATCTTAACATTTTGAATAGCCTCCGCTCGTTCATTCGAAACAACCAGCTTCATCGGGATCTTATCGCAAAGGAGGACTTGCTCTGGCGCTTGTAAGACCACTTTCAGGTCGGAGGGAACGACTTCGGGACCGAAACAAAGCAGGGGGTTATAGGTCGCTTTCGTGCAGGACATGACCGTTCCTGCTTCCCGCGCCACGCCGGTGACCGTCAGGACCTTGGTCCCCTTGGGCTCAAGCCCGCCCACTCTCCACTCGATGACGCGCCCGGAAACTTTTGCCGACTCCGGCGCGGTCTTCACGATCTGGAATTTCTCGTGGACCTTCTCGATGACCACCACGTCATCAAGCCCGCAGGCGGTCAGGTTCGTCGCTCCGACCGTATAGCTGAAAAGTTTCCCGACCTGGATCCGTTTAGGCATGATCTTTTCGACGCGAAGAACGTTGCTGCCCTGGACACCGTTAGGATATCCGATCACCCCGCGAAGGTTCTCTTTTTCGGTACTGACCGTTTGAAGTTCCGCCGCCTCCCCTTTGGAAGCTTCACAATTCGCCAAAAAAAGAAAGCCGCTTGCCATGAACGCCACGGCCGCAAACGCGACCGTTCTTATCTTAAGATCCTTCATAACACTCCTTTTCTGAATATCGATCAGCAGACACGCCTTTTTCTCTTTTCGCGCTCTTTCATTTGTTTTCAAGAAGCGCGGCCGGAGACTCCTTGGGAACGCTCACCGCCCCGTGAATGGGATCCTTATCGGAGACCTTCCGCTTGAAAAGCCGTTGGGGACCGAACGGTTTGACCATGATCAAGAAGACCGGAAGGACCAGCAGCGAGCAGATCAGCGCCAAAAAGATCGTCAGGCTGGTCAGGACCCCGAAATGGACCGTGATCCGGAAACTGGCGAAAACGCTTGACGCGAACCCCAGCACGAGGATCAACGTCGAAACCATCATCGACTGCCCCATATTGCGGTACGTGTGGTGCAGGGACTGGATGTAGTGCGACCGCTGTTCGAATTCCTTGCGGAACCGGTACAGGAACTGAATCGAGGCGTCCACCACAAGACCGAGGACGATGCTCGCGATCATGGCCGTGGCGGTAGAAAGCTCGATCCCCACGAACCCCATGAAACCATACACCGCCAGGATCGGAAAAATGTTCGGGATGGAAGCAAGCAGCCCCAGTTTGACCGAGCGGAAGATCAGGATGATCACGATCAGGATCGACGCGAAAGCGAACGCGAAGCTCTGGGCTTGTTCGTGCACAAGGCTCTTGGCGATCTTGCCGAGAAGCACGACATTGCCCGTCAGCTTGTACTCAAAAAAATCATCCATGTTCTTCTTTAAGTAATCCCGGATGCGCTCTTCCAGCAAGGCCCCTTCCGTGGTCCCGATCGCGCGCATGCGGGCCTCGAGCCGCGCCTCCTTAAAATCGGGTGAGATCAATTTCCAAAGCTCCGGATCATTCGACTTCGCCATTCCCTTGAAATAAAGCGACAGAAGGAGCTGCTTTTGGGGGATCTCATACGCTCCGGGCTCGTTCTTGCGCGCTTCATTGATCTTCTTGATGAGCGTCGTGATGCTATTGACCTTGGGAATGCCGGGTTCCGTCTCCAGATAGGTCTTGAACTGGTCCAGACGGTTCAACGCGTTATAGTCCACCAGGCTCTCCCCGTCCTTGCGGCGGAACACGAACCCCAGAGAATACACGCCGGTCAGGTTATCATCGATGAAACGGGTCGCGATCGCGAGCGGCAGGTCGGGTTTCATCTGCTTGACGATGTTCGTATCGACCTGGATCTTCTGGACGCCTACCAGGGAAAGGACCACCGTCACGAACGTCAGGACCAGGATCCACCATTTCCAGTGGTATTCCAGTTTTTCCAGGAAGCCCAGGATTACCCGGTTAAAAAAATGTTTTTCATCCGTGGGATCCACGCAGATCGGCCGGTACGGCAGGGAGGGCAATAACAGGGTCGTCAGCACGATCTCGATGATATAAGAATAAAAGGTCCCGAGCGCCGCGAAGATCCCGAAACTCTGGATGGCCGGGATCGGGTTCAACGCCAGCGAACCGAAGCCCAGAATCGCCGTAAAATGCGTCAGAAAACACGGCACGCCGAGCTGCTGGATCGTCTGGACGACGGCCTCCTTCAGGCTCTTGTGGTGCGGCCGGATCTCGAAGAAGAGATTGATCAGGTAAGTTGAATTGATCACCGACACGATCATGATCACCGGCGCGAGCAGCGACGTCATGAGGTTGAGCTCCTGGCCCAGCACCGAGATCGTCCCCAGCGTCCAGACCAGCGTCGAAAAAACGATCGCCATGGAAAGAAGCATACACGCGAAGCTCTGGTAGATCAGGTAGGTCATCACGACCAGAACGACGGTGATGATCGGGATAAAAATGAACTGGTCACGATGAATGAGACGGATGAATTCGTACTGCTCGACCGGAGCCCCGGCCATGTAGAACTTCAGGTTCGGCCCTTCAAAATCGTCGAGATAATCCTTGAGTTGTTCGATAAAAGCGCCGTTCTCCGCGGCATGTTTCCCCGTGCTTTTCAGGAAAACCAGGATATTGGCGATCTTCCCGTCCTTGGAAATAAGGTTGTTCAGGAACAGCTCATTCTTCAGGACCTCCGCTTTGACCTCCTGGCGCTGGCCCTCATTTTCCAGCGCGCCCCGGAGCGCGGGCACCATCCGGACACCGAGGAACCTGTGTTTGATATCGGATGCGTTGGAAAGGCTGATAACGCGCTCGACCTGATCGTAACTGGCAATGGCGTTCGTTACGTTCTGAAGGATCTTCAGGTTCGATTCCGTGAACAGGTCCCCCGTCGCCATGGCGACGGCGATCATCTGGTCGCTGCCGTATTTCTGTTTGTATTCCTGGTAATACTTGTATTCGGGGGATTTTTTGATGAAAAGCGTTTCCATGGAGGGGTCGACCCGCAGGCGCGCGGCCGCGGCCCCGAAGAGGAGAACGCTCATGAACATGGCCAACAGGATCGGCCAGCGAGCATGGTGGATGAATTCCGCAAGCTTACGAAACATGGGTTTTATTCTAACATAAGGGTTCCCGCGCGACGCACAACGAAATTCTTCTGCCCCGCGGATACGAGGTTTTTCACCGCGTGCTGCGCTCCGGTCATGAACACTGACACGATCCGATCCGTACGACCTTGTTCTTGCTCTTGAACCCGCCCACGATCGCCACGTGACTTTTCGGGACCTTGAAATGGCCCGCCAGAACTTCGATCACCGCTTCGTTCGCCCGGCCTTCCTGCGGCGGCGCTGCGACCAGCACGCGGAGTTCCCCGCCCTGGCCTGTTTCCACGGCGTTCCGTTTGGCGTTCGTTTTGACTTTGATCGTGATCTTCATGGTCTCCCGGCTGCGCGAACCATCTTTTCTTCTTGAGAAGATCAAGGATCGCGTTGATAATACGGCGGAGGTTTCCTAATATGAAAAAACGTTTTTTAAAAGCCCTCGGATCATTTTTCCTTATTCTTTCGCTGGTCAGCACCGGCGGAAGCGAAGCGCGTGCCTTTCAGGTCACCAGCGGCCGCGGAACGTTGATCCTCATGCTGCGGCTGCCGAAGGGCTATGAGTTCATCGCCGGAGCGCCTTTCGCCCTTGAGACCCTTTCCGCCTCCCGGGACGTCGTCTCCTTCCCCGCGCCGCCCCCTCGACACTTCAACCCGGTGAACGGACACACCAAAATCCCCTTCGCCACGCGGCCCGGCAAAACGCTCGTCACGATCAGGGCCAAGCTTTTCTATTGCAACAAGACCTCAAAAATGTGCTTCCAGAATACCCGGGAAGCCCGCCTCACGATCGAGATCGCCCCCAACGGCCCCAACATCATTTTTTACATTTGGGACGTCCTTCCGGAGATGAACGCCAGGTAACGAAGAATGGAGCCCCACGGCTTTACAGCCGTGGTTCCTTATGTTTCTTCGGCGGAATCCGCCGAAGCATTTCACGAACCCTCCTACGCTAACGCTTCGCAGGGTCCGTCCAACGCATTCATCCTCGGGCTTACGCCCCGAGGTCT
>CAIJHQ010000036.1 GCA_903820505.1 Candidatus Omnitrophota bacterium | reverse complement strand
TTCTGGAGCAGAGCATAGATACCTAAAGTGTATTCCTCTTCATTATGACTTTTTGACAGAAGGAGGTGGCGGATACAGAAACAGTAAGGCATGTAAAATACCTAGAGTCGTAAACGAAAACCTTGCTTACGTTTGCGGATTTCTTGATGCTGACGGAACGATTTCCAGGAGGTCCTGTAGGTTTTTCAATACCAACATTACGGTTCTTAAAAAAATTCAGAAAATTATCCTGCAAGAATTTGGGTATAAAACTGAGGTAGGTAAACATAGGAATAATTCCAGGATTCCGATTCTTAAGGGTAAGCCGGTTATATCCAGAAAGCCATATTATTTTGTGCCGATTAGCAACATGATCATTGCTTCGTTTCTAAATAAAATTCTGTCGGACATCGTGAACCTTTCGGAACCAAACCGACTTGCTTATTTGTCTGGGTATGCCGACGGAGATGGTTCGGTAGGCAAAAGCAGAGTTACTTTGAGCGCACATAAAAAATTAACGAATGCTAAAATTCGCAAAATACTCCAAAGCCTGGGTGTTGTAATAGGACGTTCTCCTCTGTCTTGGGCAAACATGGTTTTGGCCGGGAAAAATGCTTTGTGGGCCAAGGAAAAAATAAAACCAAAAATAAAAGAGAAAGCTGAAAAACTAAACAAAATTGAGCCATCAATTTGGCAGACAGAAAGGGAAGATCAAATTCCAATTGGGAATCTTTTGAAAGAAGAAAGGACTATAAAAGGAGTAGCCAGCAACAAACTTGGCATCTCTTCTGGCAGCGCAAATGCTTTTGAAAGAGGGACAAGAGCCGTGCCTTTAAACACTGCGAAATTGTTGGCCCGCAGATTGGGAAGTTTGAAATTGCAGTCCCTCGCGGATTCCAATGTTTTTTGGTCTCGGGTGGTATCGGTGGTCCCTCTTGGAATTAAAGAAGAAGTTTATGACGTGAGCTGCGAACCGTCCCACAATTTTCTTGCCAATGGGATATTCGTACATAATTGCATACTTTTTATCGATGAAATGGAGAAGGGCTTGAGCGGGATGGCCTCTTCCGGTTCCTCCGACGGTGGAGTTGGGATTCGGGTCTTCTCGCAATTCTTGACCTGGCTTCAGGACCACACCTCAAAGGTCTACGTCGTCGGAACGGTCAACAACGTCCAGAAGATCGACCCTGAGTTCCTGCGGTCGGAACGGTGGGACGCCACGTTCTTCATCGACCTGCCGACGGAAAAAGAACGGATGGACATTCTGAAAATCTGGATGGATTTCTTCAATCTCCCCACTCAGGAAGTGCCGCCGATGATTAGTTGGACGGGGGCGGAAATCCGGTCCCTGTGCCGGATCGCCTCGATGCTGAAGTCCTCGCTGGTCGAGGCCGCTGGATACATCGTGCCCCAGGCGATTTCGGCGGAAGGAAAAATCAATGCCTTGCGGGAGTTTGCCAAGGACAAAACCCTCCCAGCCTCGATTCCCGACGAAGACAACGAACCCCGCCGACGGAAGATCAGGGTTTCCGAGCCCGCCACTCCTCCCCTCACCGCCGAGGAAGTCAATGCTCTGTAT
>CAIJHQ010000035.1 GCA_903820505.1 Candidatus Omnitrophota bacterium | reverse complement strand
TGGACGTTGATGACGTCCACGGCCTTTTCCTTGATAAGACGCCTGACTTCCTCGAGCGACGACGCGCTTTCATCCGCGCAAACCGGGATCCCGCTTTCACGCGTAACGCGTTTCAACCCGTCCCGGTCCTCTTTCGGGACCGGTTGTTCGATAAGCGCCGGCCGGATCTTGAGCGCCGCCAGTTCCCTGAGGAACTTCAGCGTCTGGACCGCCGTGAATCCCTGGTTCGCGTCGAGATAAAGCGGGCATTTTTTCGCGAGCCCGGCCACCGCCGCCACGCGCTTGAGATCTTCGCGAAAATCTCCGCCGATCTTGACCTTGAAGGAACGGATCCCCCGCCGCAGGATCTCGCGCGTCATGGATACGGCATCGGCAACACCTCCGAGCACCACGGTCATATCCGAATGAAGCGTTCTCGGCTTCGTTCCGAAGAACCGCCAGAGCGGCATTCTTTTTCCGCGGGTCACGGCATCCAGCAGCGCCATCTCCAGCGCCGCCCGCGCGCACGGATTTCCCGAGAACTTCTCCCGGTATTCCTCCGCGATCCTCCTGGGGTCGGTCACGGCCCGACCCCGGATTTCATGCGCCGCGACCTTCAAATTCCGGAGCGTTCCCGCCACGGTCTCGCCGGTGATGTGCGTCGCGACCGCCGCTTCGCCGTAGCCCCGGACACCATTCGAGAGCTCGACGGAGAACAGGATGTTCTCGAGAAGATCGTGCTGACCTTTGGCCGTAGAGAACGGCCGCGTCAGCTTCGCCCGCCAGATCCTGGCGGCGGCTTTTTGGATAATGGCTTCTTTCATGAACGCTCTTTGGGGTTTTTGAACCAGGGCTGTCCCAATTGAAACGGTGCTGGTCTTCGATTTTGCTTCGGGCTATACTACCGCAAATCCGCCACAAATTCGATGGAGAAGCGGATGGTGGATGGAGGATGGAGCCAAAACAGGCTTTTCGTTTCTACGCCCTCCGCCATTCTCCCTCCGATTTTTGACGCTGTGAGATTCACCAGGAAAATTCGTTCATGAACAGGATCGTGAAATATGCCAAAATCCATCTCTAAAGCGGTGGTCGCACAATCCGGCGGGTGTACCGCGGTCATCAATCAGAGCCTCGCCGGCGTCGTAACCGCGGCCCGCGGGTCGAAAAAGATCGGCGGCGTCCTCGGCTCCCGCCACGGCATCGAGGGGATCCTGAACCGCTCGTTCATCGACCTTGAAAAACAACCCGCAGAGCTCCTGAGAACGGTCGCCAACTCCCCTTCCGCAGCGCTGGGTTCCTCGCGTTACAAACTCCGGGGGGACGACGCGGCCCGCGCGATCGGAAATCTCAAGAAAGATAATGTCCGTTACGTTTTTCTGATCGGCGGCAACGACACCGCCCACACCAGTCTCCAGATCGCCGAAGCCGCGAGGCGCGCGCGGTATGACCTGAACATCGTTCACATCCCGAAGACAATCGACAATGACCTGATGGAGACCGACCACTGCCCGGGGTACGGTTCTGTCGCCCGTTTCGCGGCCGTCACCACGCAGGAAGCCGCGCTCGACACAAAAGCGATGCAGCGCGTGGACCCCGTCAAGATCATCGAGCTGATGGGAAGGAATTCCGGATGGATCGTCGCCGCCGCCGCGTTGATGAAGCGCTCTCCCGCTGACGCGCCCCACATCCTTCTTGTTCCGGAGGCCGCTTTCCATGAAAAAACTTTCGTGCGGCAGGTCGACGAGACCCTCACAAGGGTCGGATACTGCATCGTCGTGATCTCCGAAACGATCCGCGACGCTCAAGGCAACCGCGTCGGCTCCAAAACCGAGGGCGTGACCGCGGACCCGTTCGGCCACAAGTACGTGGAAGGCACGGCCGCGCGGCTCGCCGCGATCATCGAAAAGAACCTCGGCGTCCGCGCCCGGTTCGACAAACCCGGCACGATCCAACGCATGTCGATGGCTTACATCTCCGAAGTCGACCAGCGGGAGGCCTTCCAAGCCGGCGCTCACGCGGTACAGTGGGCGCTTCAGGGAAAGTCCGAGGTCATGGTGGGATTCCAAAGAAAATCCGGTCCGCGATACGCCATTGAGTACCGGCCGGTGCCGCTCATCAAAATTCCGAACAGGGAAAGATATCTTCCGGAGACTTTCTTCGACAGGAAAAAAGGGATGGTGAAGCCGGCTTTTATTCGCTACGCCCTGCCGCTCCTCGGCGGAGATCTTCCCGCGCTCGCCTCTTTCTGAACACGGAAATCACTGAACCGATCCTCAGGGTTTGATCTCGCGCAGGAATCCGCTGTCAGTCTTCCACTCCGCCATCACTTTGGTCCAGAGCTCCAGGAAAACTTTTTTGCCGAGGAATTTTTCGATGTCCAGCCGCGCGGCCGTACCGATCTGTTTGATCTTCTCGCCGCCCCGGCCGATCACGATGGCCTTCTGCGAGTCCCGCGTGACCACGATCGTCGCGTGGATCCGCGTGATCTTGCCGTCCTCCTTGAATTCATCGATGCGGACGGTCGCGTCGTACGGAAGCTCTTCTCCCAGGTAGTGATACAGTTTTTCCCGGATCATTTCCTGGACGTGAAAGCGCACGTTCTGGTCCGAAAGCTGGTCCTCGGGATAGAGGAATTCCCCTTCGGGAAGATATTTAAGCGTTTCCCGGACCAGCACATCGACGTTCTCCCCGGTCTTCGCGCTGATAGGAATGAATTCCTTGAAAGCGTAGACCCTCTGGAAAGACTCCAGCGCCGGTATCAGCTGGTCCTTGGGAAAACGGTCGATCTGGTTGATCAGGAGGAACACGGGGATCGAAAGCTCGCGGACCCATTCGAGGATCCCGCGTTCCGTGTCCCCCATAGACTTCGGGTAGACCATCCAGTAAAGCAAGTCCGCGTCCTCCAGGGATCGGCGCACCTCGCGGACCATTCCTTCTCCGAGCGCGTCCTTCGGTTTGTGGACGCCCGGCGTGTCGAGGAAAATGATCTGCCCGCGATGGGGGCTCTGGAACACCTGGCCGTCCGGCACCGTCAGGATCCCGCGGATCACATCACGGGTTGTCTGGGGTTTGGCGGAAGTCCCAGCCAATTTTTCCCCCACCAGATAATTGAGCAGGGTCGATTTCCCCACGTTCGGTCTTCCAATAATAGCCACATGACCTGCGCGCGTCTCAACCACCGGAAGTCTCTCCCTCATCGGGTTGCGTCCCGTCCGCCTTGGAAAAGAACGGATCCGTCAGGAGCGAGGCGATCTTGACGAGTCCGTTCTTCATTTGCTTCGGCGTTTCCGTCGCGACGATCAAAGTCCCCTTTCCAACGCCTTTCAACGTCATCAGGGTCTTATCCGTCAGTCCCTTTTGCAACGCCTGGGTGAACGCGCTGGCGACCCGGAACTTCGGGTCGCCGATATAACCGTCGACACGCATGTCAAGTTCCACGGTCTTTTGCGTTTCCAAAAGCATCAACACGCCGCTCAAGGGGTATTTCATAAGTTTTTGGGTCACGGACGGCGCCGCGAACTTCAGGTTCTTGAGGATCAACTGATGATCGGAATCAAGATCGCTCTCCACACAGCGAAGTTTCGACTTGAGATCGAACCTTCCGTCCCGCACCTCGCCCGGAAGCCCGTCCATCAAGAAGTTGTATTCCATGACCGAACCGTCCGTGATCTCCGTCTTAACGTCAAAATTGTCCCCGTCCGCGAACTGGCACCGTCCTTCCCCCTTGAAACGGGCTGGCGGATGTTTCCCGAAAGTCCCTTCCAGTTTGATCGTTTCGGTAAAAACAGGACTGACATAATCGGAAAGAAAATCAAATCCCGTCCAGTAGCCCGTGAGATCCTTGAAAACCCACTGAAATTCCGGTTCCGTGCGCCGGTCATCAAAGATAACTTCGCCCCTGTCAAGGTCCAGGAAGTCGATCCTCACCCTCCAGTGGTCCTCTCCCGCATTATCCGGAGGCGGCGCCGGATGCGGCGTCGCGGGAAGCGGCGGGTCGTCCTCATCCAGTCCCATATGGTGGTACCAGTGCCAGACGTTGGTCTCCGTGCCCTGCGGCGTCGTGTAGCTTTCGATCGCGAAAACCACTCCCTTAAAATGGGCTTTCCGGATGCGGATGAATTTGTTCTTGAGATACGTCAGGTCGAGGTCTAGATCGATCCCCGTGCCCGTATAATGATCGCGACGGCGGAATCCCGGCGGGTTCAGGCATTCGATCTTGTCGGCGTGGACGTGGGGCGGCCAAGCGCGGACGTACAGCCCCTCCACATTGACGCGCATGTCAAAAGCGTCGGTCATTACTTTTTCCAGAAGAGGTGTCAGGGCCGCTCCCAGAAGATAGCCGTGGAAATAGACGACCATCAAAACCGCTACCGCAAAGACCAGCAGGAATTTCAGGAACTTCATCTCGGGATCAATCCTTGCCCGAAAACAGGCTCCGTGTCATAAAGCTTTTTAAACGCCGCGAACGTTTCCGCGGTCAATCGCGGGGCGACGAAGGACCTCAGGTTCTCTGTCACCTGGGTGCCGGTTTTTGCCCCGGGGATCACTGTCGCGACCGATTCGAACGCCAGTATATACTCAAGCGCCGCCTGTTGCAGCGGAATGTTCTTGCCTTCGAGCGTTTCCCGGAGCCGCCGTATTTTCTCCCAATCGATTTCCCGTTTCTCGGCGACCCAGCGGCGGCGGTGATCGTTCTTCGGAAATTCATGCGCCGGGGCGTATTTCCCGGTCAAAAGTCCCGAGGCCAGCGGTTCCCGGGCCACGATCCCGACCCGCCGCCGCATCGCTGCGGGAAAGACTTTTTCTTTCATACGCTGGTCCAGCAGATTAAAAATGACCTGGAGGACCTCGACCCGCGGGTCCTCGATCGCCGCAAGCGCCTCCTCCTCGGTATGGACCGAGATCCCGAGGGACCTGATCTTCCCTTCTCTTTTTAATTCCTCAAGAACGCCGACCGCGTCCCCTTCCCGGATCTGCTCCAGGGAAGGGTTGTGGAGCTGATAGAGATCGATCGTTTCGACGCCGAACCGTTTAAGACTTTGTTCACACGCGAACCGGAGGTAGGCGGGACCGAAATTTTTGTAATGATGGGAACGATGGACTTTCCCGGAAACGGCCTCTCCGCGTTGCGCGGATTTTCGGCTCGGCGGATAAAAATTCCATCCGGCTTTGGTGGCGACAAAGATCTCGTCGCGCGCTTTCCCTTTCAGGAATTTCCCGACGAGGACTTCGCTATGGCCTTCGCCGTAAACGTCGGCCGTGTCATAGAAATTCACTCCCGAGGACCACGCCGTCTCCAGAGCCTTCATGGAATCCTCGTCCCGGACGTCGCCGTAGCTGTTCCCGCCGATCGCCCAGCAACCGAAGCCGATCTCGGAAACTTTCAAGCCCGTATTGCCCAGGGAGCGCTCTTTCATGGGGAGACAGAGGACCTCAAGACCGGTCTTTCAAAAGGAAAGTGGAACGCCGGATTATTTCGGAAAAAGTTCGTCAATGACCTTCTGGATCTTTTCCTGGGCCTGATAACCCACCAGCTGCTTGGCGACTTCCCCATTCTTGAAAAAAATAACCGTCGGGATGCCCTGAATCCCGTATTTCTGCGGCGTGGCCGGGTTTTCGTCAACGTTCATCTTGCCGACCGCGATCCGGCCGGCGTTCGCTCCCGCGATCCGCTCGATCACCGGGCCCAGCATCCGGCACGGGCCGCACCATTCGGCCCAAAAATCGACCATTACGGGAACCGGGGATTGAAGGACTTCAGTCTGGAAATTCGCGTCGGTAACGATCTTCTCTTTGCTCATGAAACGCTCTCCTTGGTTCGCTCCCGGCTGTAAGAACAGCTCCGGAACGACGATGAATGGGTTGCGACCCGGATCTGATGTCCCGGCAACGGCCGTGACGGAACCCTCAGGCCTCTCCCAAAAGTTCAGTGATCAGTTTGAAAACCTGGTCGATAAAAGGTTTCTGGACCAGCCCTTCCGCGCCGACCTTCAAAGCCTTTTCCTCGAGGCGTCTCTCCTGCGAGGCCGTAAAAAAAATGACGGGAATATGCGAGGTCTGGTTCGATCTTTTAAGCTGACGGCATGCCTCGAAACCGTCCATCTGAGGCATGATGATGTCCAGGAGGATCAGGTCGGGCTTCCACGCTTTCGCCTTTTCGACCGCCTCGATACCGTCACAGGCCGTCTCCACCCAAAGATTTTGGGACATCAGCCGTTTTTTCATCAGCTGGACCAGAACCGGCTCGTCATCCACGAATAAGATCTTTTTGGGTTTCTTCATCCAAACCTCAACGGCGTCTCAATGCGGGCACGGTACATGATCCCGAAACTTGCGGTGCCCCCTGTCCGCGCAATTATAGAGAAGTGACGGCCAAATGACAATCATTGAACGATCCGTGAACGCCGCCCGGGAAAACACGGATCGTGTGCACTTCGCCGCTATCCTTCCGGTCAACCTTTCAACTTTTTCGCTTTGGCACCGGAAACACCCGGATGCGTCTTCCCGTAGGGACATAACGCCAGGATCGCGCAACGAGGACAATCCGGACGGCGCGCGAAACAGCATTCCCGCCCATGCCGGATGATCAGGCTGGAATAGGCGGTCCAGTATTTCCTGGGAACGAGCTCCATCAGGGTGAACTCGATCTTCACCGGATCGGCGTCCCGCGTCAGCCCAAGCAACCGGTTGATGCGGATCATGTGCGTATCGACGGAGATCCCCGGGACCCCGAAGGCATTGCCCAAAATAACATTTGCGGTCTTGCGACCCACGCCCGGCAGCGTGACAAGATCTTCCAACCGGGCCGGCACCTCGCCACCGAACTTTTCAAGAACGGCTTTCGCGGCGCCCAGAATACTCCGTGTTTTGTTCTTATAGAATCCTGTGCTGCGGATCGCTTGAGCGAAGACCTCGGGGTCTGCCTGGGCGCAGGCCCGCACATCGGGGAATTTTTTGAAAAGGGCAGGCGTCACCAGGTTCACGCGTTTGTCCGTACACTGCGCCGACAGGATCGTCGCGACCATAAGCTCCCAGGGCGTCCGGTGCAGAAGAGGACATCGCGTGTCAGGATAGGTTTTTCGCAGACAGCGAAGAATGGCGAGAACGCGTCTTTTTTGGGCTTGAAGGGATTCGGACATGTTCCTATTATAACGAACCGGACGGAGACGGCGGGCATCTTTTTCAAAAAAGTTGTGCCCCTTCCCCGTAATTTTTGGATTATACTGAGCCCTGTTCGAAAAGGAGATCCGTTGTGGATAAAATGAAAGCGGTCATTTTTAGAAAGCACGGCGGCACGGGAGCGCTTGAAGAAGCTTATATCCCGGTCCCCGATCTCGGTAAACGGGATGTCCTGGTAAAAGTCACGGCGTGCGCTCTCAATCATCTCGATCTCTGGACGCTCGCGGGCATGCCCAACATCAAGATTAGCATGCCGCACATCCTCGGCAGCGACATCGCGGGCGAGGTCGTGGAAAAAGGGAAAAAAGTCCACGGCGTTCCGTTCCATCAGTCCGTCATTGTCGCGCCCGGCCTCTCCTGCGGCAGATGCCGCTATTGCGAAGACGGCTGGGACAGCCTCTGCAAGGAATACAAGATCCTCGGCTTCCAGGTGAACGGCGGTTTCGCGGAATACGTCAAGGTCCCGGCACGCAACATCATTCCCGTCTCCAAGATCTACAGCCGCGAAGAATGGTCCGGCGTGCCTTTAACTTTCCTGACCGCGTGGCACATCCTCGTCACGCGCGCCAACCTCGTAAGAAAGGAAACGATCCTGGTCCATGCTGCCGGCAGCGGCCTCGGGAGCGCCGCGATCCAGATCGCGAAACTTCTCGGCGCGCGCGTCATCACCACGGCCGGCACCGAAGAAAAGCTCAAACGCGCCAAGACCCTCGGGGCGGATGAAGTCATTAACTATAAGGCGAAGGATTTTCACGCCGAAGTCATGCGACTGACCTCCAACGAGGGCGTCGATGTGGTCCTGGATCATATCGGCGGCGACACGTTCGCGAAAAGCGTCCTCTGCGTCCGGAAAAAAGGGCGCCTCATCACGAGCGGCGCCACGGCCGGCCGGGCCGCCAGTTTCGATCTGCGGTATCTTTTCACGCACCAGATCTCCGTGATCGGCTCCTACATGGGCGGGATCGGGGAACTGAAGAGGGTCGTCCGCCGCGTCCAGGCGGGAAAACTGCGCCCCATGGTCGATACGATCTTTCCGTTACGCGAGGCGCGGCTTGCCCTCAACCGGATGATCGCCCGCGAAAACTTCGGCAAGATTATCCTCAAACCGTAAACGGCCGGACGATGAAACACTCCGGTCTCTATCTTTCCGGCATTCGGCTCATGTCCCAAAGCGCCGTCTGTTTTTCGCTTATGGCCCTTTGCGTGAAATGCGTCTCGGGAGAGCTCCCCCCGATCGAGATCGTGTTCTTCCGGAGCTTTTTCGGGATGCTTCTCGTCCTGCCCTTCCTCTTCCGCGGCCAGGCTTCGTTCTGGGGCGCGGAGCACGGCAAACTGATCGCCCGCGGCGTCAGCGGCTGTCTGGCCCTTCTCCTGCATTTTTACACGATCGCGAAAATGGAGCTCGGCATGGCGATCATGCTCAATTACACGGCGCCGATCTTCGCGGTGATCCTTTCGATCTTCTTCCTGAATGAACGGCCGAGCCCCACCCTTTTTTTCCTGATCCTCATGTCCTTCACGGGCGTCGTCCTGCTGACCTCGCACTACGGCATGTCCTGGAGGCCGGAGGTCTGGCTGGCACTGCTTTCTTCCGTTTTTGCCGCGATCGCTTACGTCTCGATCCGCACGATCAAACACCGGGAGTCCCCGTTCACGATCATCTTTTATTTCACGCTGATCTCGACCTTGGCTTCTCTTTTTTTTACACGCGGGTGGAAATGGCCGGGCCTCGGGGCGTCGTTCCTGCTGACCGGCGTCGTGATCTTTTCTTTTTACGGGCAACTTTGGATGACCACGGCCATCCGGCGGGCGCCGGCCTATCTGGTCACTCCCTTTTCGTACCTGCATCCGGTACTTTCGTTCGGGTATGGCTGGCTCTTGTGGGGAGAGATGATCACGAGGAACACGGTCTTGGGCATTCTGCTGATCATCGCAAGCGGTTGCCTGATCTCTTATCTCGAGACCCGGAAAAGGGCCTTCAAGGAACCGATCCCCGCGTCCCTCAGCAACGAATCCTGCCTGTAACCAATTCCACATCCCGAGGGACGCGGTCTCGATCCGCGATCATTATTTTCCGTTGTCGGGGTCGGTATTCAAAGGGAGGAAAAGCCGGACCAGTTCTTCCAGGATCCTCGCGTTCTCGCGGGACTGGGACGAAATGGACCGCGGGGCCGCCGGCGCAAAAAGTCCCAGCGGATATTGCGCCAAAGTGCTCGTCGCCTTGCTGAAAAGGGTCCGGGAGATCATATCCCGCATGAGCGCGTCCAGGTCCGTAACATTCTGAAATGTTTCGTCAAAAAGGACGCGGTTCTCCTCGACCGAGGGTTCTTTCCCCTTGGTGTAATCCTTGTAAACCACCCACTGGAGCTCCAGGTGAAGGCGGTCGATCTTGAGAGGGATCTTCGCGCTTTTTTTTGAAGCGCTCTTCCCGGGGGCTTTTCCGGACTCCTGCGCTTTTTTCTTGCGCTCCCGGACGATCCTGAGCAGATCAGTGTTCACTTGCCCGTTCCGGTCACGGACGATCGTCACTTCCTTGATGACCATAACGAGTTCTTTGAGAAAGATCTTTTTTTCGGAGAAACATGCGGGATCGTACGTGACACTGATCTCGGGAACCTGGACCATCCACTTTTCTTCCGGCGGAAATCCCTTGGGATCGGGTATTTTCAGGTCCCGGATCGCGATCTTATGCCCCGGAAGATCAAGCTTGAAATCCCCAATGTCCGGCCGGACCCCGAGGAACCACTCAGCGATCACTTTTACCGCGAACTCCGCGGACTCCTCCTGGTGGTGAAAGACCACGAAGGCCAGCGTGCCCAATAAAACCAGAGCCAGCAGGATCAGAATAAGAATCCCGAGAACGATCTTCATTTCAATGCCCGCCCTTCTTTATCCGTTGTCCGTGCTCCGGGATTTCCAGAGATACTTCCGCGTTTCGTTCACGATCACGCCGTTCAGCAGGATGAGGGACACAAGGTTCGGCAGGGCCATGAACGCGTTCGCGATATCGGCAAAGGCCCACACCGCGGGCAACGTGACCACGGAGCCCACCATCACGGCAGCGACCCACACCCAGCGGTAAGGAGGCACCGCCGCGTGACCGAAAAGATATTCGATCGCCCGTTCCCCGTAGTAGGACCAGCCGAGGATGGTCGAAAAGACGAACGTCAATAGCCCGGTGCTGAGGATGAGCGGGCCGATCACCGGAATGTCCTCGAACGCGGCTTTCGTGAGCGCCGCGCCGTTCAAGCCGTTCACCCACTCCCCGGAATTCACAAGCACCAGGCCGGTCATGGCGCACACCACGACCGTGTCCCAGAAAGTGCCTGTCATGGAGACCAGAGCCTGTTCCACGGGATTCTTTGTTTTCGCGGCCGCCGCCACGATCGGCGCGCTTCCCAGGCCCGATTCGTTCGAGAACAATCCGCGCGCCACGCCGTAGCGGATCGCGTCACGGATGCCCGCGCCGACGAACCCGCCGATCGCCGCCTGCCCGTTAAAAGCGGTACTGAAAATATGGACCAGCGTCTGCGGGAGACTTTGCCAATGCATGGAAAGAATAATGAGACATCCCCCACAATAGCTGATCGCCATGAAAGGGACCAGCTTTCCGCAAACCTTCGCGATGGATTGAATGCCGCCCAGGATGACGAGCGCCGTGATCAGCGTCATGACCGAACCGCTGATCCAGGGATCGATGTGAAAAGTCGCCTGGACGAGAGAAGAGATCGAGTTGGCCTGGACCATGTTCCCGATCCCGAACGAAGCGATGACCGTGAATACGGCAAAACAGATCGCCATCGGCTTTGACTTGAGCCCGAGCGCCATCACGTACATCGGCCCGCCGGCGAAATGGCCCTTGTGGGTTTTAATCCGGTATTTGATGGAAAGGACCGCCTCCGCGTATTTGGTCGCGATCCCGAAAACCCCGGTGAGCCACATCCACAACACCGCTCCCGGACCGCCCATCGCGATCGCCGTCGCGACGCCGACGATGTTGCCCGTCCCGATTGTGGCCGCCAGCGCCGTCATCAACGCTCCGAAGTGCCCCACGTCCCCGCGGCCGCCCCCGTCCCGTGTGAAAGACAAACGGATAGCCTTCCCGAGATACCCCTGGATCCACTTCAACCGGAATGTCAAAAACAGGTGCGTACCGCACAGCAGAATGATGAGCGGCCAGCCCCATACGATGTCGCTGATAGTGCCGAGGATTTTTGCCATAAGGACCCTTTGTGGGGAAAATAAGCCGGGATGACGGACAAAAAACGCGGCTTTTCTCTTACCCTTCTTATTTGGCTTCCGCTTCGCGGTCCGTCAGTTTGAACGCAAAAACGATATAGGCCAGGCTGATCAGGATGTTCACGACGACCGGCCAAGACGCGGGCGCGACCGGCAGAACGAACCGGAGCCATGAAAGCGTGAACGACACGGTCGTGGCGAAACAGGTCAGCGTGAAAACGGCCCCGTAGCCGAGCTTTTGTTTCCGTCCCAGGTTAAGCAAAAGCCCCACGAGCGAGTAAAAGACGTTCGCCAGAAGGATCGAGAGGAAAATAATAAAGAAAAGGATGAGCGGGATGACCACGCCAAGGGTGTGCTTGATGTTCTTATAGAGTTGCCCCGTGATATCGCCGGTGATCCGGATCCTCGGCGGCAACCGCTGCCCCGTCTGCATCCCCGCCTGGGTAATGTCGCGGTCTTCGATCTGCCCGGGGCCCCGCTTGATGTAAACGCGGGTCGCGGTCACGAAAAGAAATCCGTCGCCAAAATCCGCTTCGGTGACCACTTTTTTGGTCAGGTCCAGTTTGGCGATCGGACCATATTGGGGATGCCTTAGCGTCACGGCCGTCTGACCGTTCTCCAGAACGATCCCCTGGGGCGTCCAGATCACGACCGGCATGTTCTTCTGAAGCCAGCCGGCAAGATCGTCCGTCACGGGCGCTACCCTCGCGGCCAGCAGGATCATGACCAGCACGACGGCGATCAGCGACAGATAAAGGGCATACAATACTCCGCGGCCGCCGGAACTTTTGGCGGCATCACGGTAAACGCGTGGGTGAAAGAGCGCGGTGACGGGCGCGAGCCAGAACGAAATGAGGTTATTCATAACGGATCTCCGTGATTTTAAGTTTGATCTTCCCCGCCGGAACTTGGATGACGGCTTCTTCGTTCAACACTTTTCCCAATAGCCCTTTCCCGATGGGCGAGGTGATCGAGATCTTCCCCTCGTCGAAATTCGCCTCGTCCTGGGTCACGAGCGTATATTGAAGGACGTCTTTGGTATCAAGATTCTGCACCGTGAGCGAGGCGCCCAGATACACTTTGTCCTGCGCGATCTCGCTTTTATCCAGGATCTTGGCGTTACCGAGCCGGTGCTCGAGCGTGGCGATCCGGATCTCCAGCTGGTGTTTGGTCTCCTTGGCTGTTTCATACTCGGAATTCTCGCTGAGGTCACCATGAGCACGGGCCCTTTCAAGCTGGTCCGCCACTTCCCTGCGCTTTTTGGTTTTCATGAATTCGAGTTCGTGCAGCAATTTTTCGTAACCGGCCTTCGTCAGAATGACTTTCTCGGACATAAAAACAATTTCCTTTCCGCAGGATCCCGCTCAACTCATTTGATAAGAACTGTCCACAAAACAGGGCTCGAACCCCGCACTCCTGATGCATCGGACCAAGTCTTCGGAACTTAAATCCCTCGGAGACCGGCTGCCGGCCGCGCGCATCACATTTTCGCCGAGATTCGTCCCCCCGAGATCATCCGCGCCGAAGGACAACGCAGCCTGCGCGAACTTCAGCCCCGTCGCGATCCAATGGATCTTGATATGAGGGATATTATCCAAAAGGAGCCGCGAAATGGAAAGTATTTTCAGGTCGAGATAGCCCGATGTAAAAAGATCCGCCCCTGATTTTAACGATTTTGAAGAAAGGAAAGCCTGACTCCCGATGCAGGCGAGCGGCACGAACGCGGAAAATCCCCGGGTTTCGTCCTGAAGTTCTCTTAATTTCAACAAATGCGCGACGCGCGCCTCATCGGTTTCCCCGTGGCCGTAAAGCATGGTGGCGTTGCTCTTCAGGCCGAGCCGGTGCGCCGTCCGGTGGACCTCCAGCCAGGTCTCCCCGGATATTTTTTCGGGGCATATTTTTTGCCGCATCGGCGGGTCAAAGATCTCGGCTCCCCCGCCCGGCAGGCCGTCCAATCCCGCGCGTTTGAGCGTTTCCAGGACGGCCGTCACCGTCAGACCCGACCTCCGGGCCAGGTCTTCGATCTCCGTCGCGCTGAACGCTTTGATGAAAAGCGACGGACCGACGCGGCGGATCCTTTCGATCATCGCGACATAATAGTCGAGCCCGAGCGCCGGATTGTGACCTCCGACGATATGGACCTCATTGATCCCGTGCTGCTCTACGGCCTCACGGACCCGGGATTCGATCTCCTCGAGCGCCAGCGCGTACGCGTCCGGAGCGCCGGCATCGCGGGAAAAAGCGCAGAACTCGCAGCGGGTCGTGCAAATATTAGTGTAATTCAGATGAAGGTTGGAAGCATAGAAAACGCGGCGGCCGTGCATACTCTCACGCGCCTGCTGCGCCAGCGCTCCGATCGAGAGAATATCCGTGCTGCGGAAAAGTTCGATACCGTCTTCAAAGGTAAGGCGTTCGCTCGACAGAATCTTCCGGCGGATATTCTGGAAGGCTTGGGGCATCCGGTCCATGAAGGCCTTCGATTCCCCCGTCAACGTTTCCTCTCCCCGGCGGAAAGACAGCGGTAATGGGAGGGCTTGCGCTTCCGGATCTCGCGGAAGAGTTCGTCGACAAGTTTTTCTTCATCGACCACGCGTTCCTGCTTGCCGTTCACGTAGAGGATCCCTTTTTTCTTGCCGCCCGTGATGGCAAAGTCCGAGCCCTGCGCCTCCCCAGGCCCGTTGACCACGCATCCCATGACGGCGATCGTCAGCGGCCCTTCCAGTTTCATCGCGCGCGCCTCAACTTCCTGCGCGAGTTTCGCGGCGTCAACTTCCGCGCGGCCGCAGGTCGGGCAGGAGATCACGCGCACGCCGGACCGGAGACCCAGCGCCTCGAGGATCATTTTCGCGGTCTTCACTTCTTCAACGGGATCCGCCGTAAGCGACACACGGATCGTGTCGCCGATCCCTTCCTGCAAGAGCGTCCCGATCCCGATGGCGTTATAAACACTGCCGCGGACCAGCGTCCCGGCCTCCGTCACACCAAGATGGAGCGGATAATCGAACTGTCCGCTGGCCAGCCGGTAGGCCTGGATCATGGCCGGCACGTCCGTCGCTTTGAGCGAAATGACGATATCGCGGAAATCCAGTTTCTCGAGGATGGCGACATGCCGGCTTGCGCTCGCGACCAGGGCTTCTGCCGTCCGCCCGAATTTTGCCAAAAGGTCTTTTTCCAAAGAACCTGCGTTAACACCGATCCGGATCGGGATATGGTGCCGTTTGGCTTTTTCCACCACCGCGGCCACATGTTCTTCGCCCCCGATGTTCCCGGGATTCAACCGCAATTTGTCCACCCCTTCGTCGATCGCCATCAGCGCGAACCGGTAATTAAAATGGATGTCCGCCACGAGCGGGATCGCGATCTTGGATTTGATCTTACCAAGCGCCTTCACGTCCGCCTCGGTGGGACACGCCACGCGCGCGATCTCGCAGCCGGCCTCCGTAAGACGTTTAATCTGGCGGATCGTCGCCGCCACGTTCCGGGTCGGAACTTTCGTCATGGACTGGATGCGGATGGGCTGGCCGCCGCCGAGAACGAGGTCCCCGACTTTCACGGCTCGCGTTTTTTTACGAGGGAAAAGGACTTTTTTTTCCATTTTTATTTTTTCTTCAGCGCCGGGTCTTTTTTCCCGGCATTCGTCAGGCACTGCGACAGGTTCATGGCGCAAAACCCCTCGCCGCACATCGAGCAGAACTGCCCGCGGCGCGCCGCATCGTCCGGCAGGGCCTCGTCATGCATTTTCTTGGCGTTCTCCGGATCGAGCGACAGGGCGAATTGCTGTTCCCAGTCGAATGCGAAGCGCGCCCTGGAAAGAGCGTCGTCCCGGTCCCGCGCGCCCGGCCGGTGACGCGCGACATCCGCCGCGTGGGCCGCGATCTTGTAGGCGATCACGCCCTGCTTCACGTCTTCAAGCGTCGGAAGCCGCAAATGCTCGCACGGCGTCACGTAACACAACATGGCCGCGCCGCACCGGGCCGCGATCGCGGCGCCGATGGCGGAAGTGATGTGGTCGTAACCCGGCGCGATGTCCGTCACAAGCGGCCCGAGCACGTAAAAAGGCGCGCCGTGGCACACTTTGATCTGCCGTTCGATATTCATGGGGATCTGGTCCATAGGCACATGCCCCGGACCTTCCACCATCACCTGCACATCCTGTTCCCAGGCCCGCAGGGTCAATTTCCCCAGCGCGTCGAGTTCCGCGAACTGCGCCGCGTCGCTCGCGTCCGCAAGACAGCCCGGCCGCATCCCGTCCCCCAGGCTGATCGTCACGTCATATTTTTTGCAGATCTCAAGCACCCGGTCGAATTGCGTATAAAGGAAATTCTGTTGTTGGTGCTCCCGGCACCACCGGGCAAGGATCGCGCCGCCGCGGCTGACCACGCCGGTCGTACGACCCGTGATAAGAGGCAGATGTTCCAGAAGCACGCCCGCGTGGAGCGTCATAAAATCCACGCCCTGCCGGGCCTGGTGCTCGATCACCCCGAAAAGGATCTCCGCCGTCAAAGCTTCCGGTTTTCCGCCCACCCGCTCCAGAGCCTCATAGATCGGGACCGTCCCCACCGGCACGGAACTCGCGCGGATGATCGCTTCGCGCGTTGCCTCCAGTTCGCTGCCCGTCGAAAGGTCCATCACCGTGTCGGCGCCGAACTTCACCGCGAGCCGGACCTTCTCCAGTTCCTGCCCGATATCGGAACCGAGAGGGGAATTTCCGAGGTTCGCGTTGATCTTGCAGCGGGCATTGATCCCGATGCCTATCGGCCGGAGGTCCCGGTGGTTCGCGTTCGCGGGGATCACCATCCGCCCGGCGGCCACTTCGTCCCGGACAAATTCGGGCTTCAGTTTCTCGTCCTCGGCCACATACCGCATCTCCCCCGTCACGATCCCAAGGCGGGCATAGTGCATCTGCGAACGGTTCGTGTCTTTTTCGCGTTCCCCGGTCCATGCGTCCCGAAAACCCATGATCTTCCCTTTATGTTCCGTGGTGGTCAAAAGCCGTTTCCACGGCTGCGTGATGTTGTTTCCACCACGCCTCCAACTCTTTAGAATAATATCGTGGCGGACTTTTCTTGAATTCCCGGAGCGTCACCAGCGGCTTCCGCGGCCATTCTCCGATACGTTTCCCGATGCGCCGGAGCGTCTCCCCGAGTTCTTCCCCGTTACCGGGCCGGAGGACCGTATAAAACGAATAAGGAAATGCCTCATAGGCCGTCCGTTGATCGGCGTAAAGCACCTCATTAAATCTCGCGACCGCGCTCCCGATGCGTTCCGCCTTTTCTTCCGGAATTTGCCATACCACTATTGTTTTCGTTCCGGTTTCTACGGACGCCGGCACGCTCCCGATGCGCCGGAGACATCCTCTTTGGACGAGCGACTTCATCCGTTCCATGACCCGGTCTTCGGTAAGCCCGAGCTCCCCCGCAAGTTTTTTGTAGGGTTCGTCCGTCAGCGGAAAATGTTCCGAGCCGCGGATTATTTCGATCTCTTCGGGCGTCAATCCCGGATCGCGCCCTTCTTTCCACGCGTCAAAACGCTCGCCCGTCGGGAGGAATGTCCGGCCGTCCAAAACGTTCAGCAGGTCGGTCCCTTTATAAAGCGTACGGAGAGAAAGGAACAAAGTCTGTTCCGCACCCGACATCCTTTCCAGACACCGGACATGCAACTCCAGGTCGTGCTCCACCGGAACCGCGATGAAGAACCACAAATTGAACGCGTCGCCGCGCTCGCACGCGTAACTCACCCCCGGATGGTCCGTGAAACTTCCGGTCTTCGAGATCAGGTCCGGCGTATCGAACCGCATCGCGACCCAGGCGCTCTGATAATGGAACTTCCGCGGGTCCCAAACCGGCGTGATCTCGGTCAGCACCCCCTCCCTTTTCAGATGCTGGATCCTCACAAAGACCTCGGCGACGTCTAACCCCGTTTTCGCGGCCAGTTGGTCAAAAGGATTCCGGACCAGGGGGATGCCGTTTTGAAGATAAGTCCAAAGAAGACGGTCTTTTTCGTCCATAGAAGCTACTTTACAGGACCTCCGGAAGGCTGGTGATCGTGTGCTTGAAAGCATCATAACTGAGTCGGCGGGATTTGTCCATACAGGCGCACGGCCGGAGCGAAAAGTATCACCCTTTGATGACACCGAGCGGGCGCATACGGGCGACTTTACGCGCAAGGCCGGCCCGGACGACCACTTCGACGACCTCATGGATATCTTTGTAAGCGGCGGACTGCTCCTCGGCGATCCCCTTTTCACTGCGGGCCATGACAATGATCCCGCGGTCCTCCAGCTCCTTGCGGATCGAGTGGCCCCGCGCGGCTTTGAGCGCCGCGGTCCGCGACATCGCCCGGCCCGCGCCGTGGCAACAGGAACTGAAAGTCTCCTCGGCGGCGCGAGCGGTCCCGGTTAAAAGATACGAATGCCTTCCCATATCGCCGGGAATGATGACCGGCTGTCCCGTGTCCTCATAACAGGCCGGTAATTCGGGATCGCCAGGAGCGAACGCCCGCGTGGCCCCCTTGCGGTGGACGCAAAGCATTTTTTGTTTTCCGTTGACCTCGTGCCGCTCGAATTTGGCGATGTTGTGCGCGACGTCGTACAAGAGGTCCATACCGAGGTCTTTCGCGCTCCGATGGAAGAAATGCTCGAACACTTTCCGGGCGAGCGCCATCAGGCACTGGCGGTTGGCCCAAGCGAAATTCGCCGCGCAGCGCATGGCCGCTAAATATTGTTTTCCTTCCGGGGAATGGACGGGCGCGCAGGACAACTGGATGTCCGGCACGGAAATATGATACTTACCCAGGGCGCGCCGCGCCGCCTCCAGCGAATCCTCACAAACCTGGTACCCGAAGCCGCGCGATCCGGAATGGATCATGACCGTCACTTGTCCCGTCTCCAGCCCGAACTTTTCCGCCAGTTCCGGATCGAAGATCTGGTCGACCGCCTGTACTTCCAGAAAATGATTGCCGGACCCCAGAGTGCCGAGCTGGTCGGCCCCGCGTTCGTACGCGCGTTCCGAGACCGCTTCGGGGTCCGCTCCGTCAAGACAGCCTTGCGCCTCAGTGCATTCCAGGTCCGCGGCGATCCCGTACCCGTGATGCACCGCCCAGGCACTTCCTTCTCGGAGCATCTGCCGCATCTCTTTGCGGTTCAACCGGACCTCTCCGGACTGTCCGACACCGCACGGGACCGCGGAAAACAAACTCCCGACAAGCTCCCGAAGCCGCGGCCGCACATCTTCTTCGCGAAGGTTTGTCTTCAAGAGACGCACTCCGCAATTAATATCGTACCCGACGCCGCCCGGCGAGATCACTCCTTCTTCATCCGGGTCCGTGGCCGCCACCCCGCCGATCGGGAAACCATATCCCCAGTGGATGTCCGGCATGGCCATGGAATATTTCACGATCCCGGGAAGGAACGCCACGTTCGCGACCTGTTCCAGAGAATGGTCGTTCAGGATCTTGGGAAGATTTTTTTCATCACAGAACACGCGACCGGGCACCCGCATTCCCTTTTTGTAAGAAAGCGGGATCTCCCAACGGACGTCGTCGATCTTGACCAAAGGAACGGGGTCTGTCAAATTTTTTGCCGTAGTTCAGAGTTGTACGGCGTACGGCGCAAAAACTCCGTGCACCTTACTCCGTACGTTTTCAGATATCAAAAATCACTTCCGCCTCCCATCCGATCCGGATCTTGATCAGATGGAAACGGTGGTGGGTCACGGCCTTGATCTCGTGACGCGAAACATGTCGCGAGGGATCGAACCGTATGGCCTGCGCTTTGAGTCTCAGTATCATGGGCGTTAGAGTGGCAAAATGGTATTCGACCAGAACGGAATGTCGCACAGAGAAAGCGAACAAAAGCTCCTGGAGCCAATGCATCAAAAGGTCTTCCGCATTGTCTTCCTGGAAATTCATCTCGACTTCGTGGTAGGGCCCAGGGTCGGACCTCCGAAGAGCATCAAGGTCCGTCACAAGGTTGAAAAAACCCTCGGCGGCGTCAATGAAAAGGAACTGCAGGTCCTTTCCCCATACTTTCAACCCGATGTCTGCGGTATGTTCGATGATCTCGTAGGGCATGGAAACCTCCGGCAAAGAGCGCTCGGATCACTCCAGGCAGTTGTGGACCTTCTTGACCAGGTCATCCATCGTAAAAGGCTTTTTGAGGAATCCCGCCACAACGCCCGATTCGGCGACCTTCGGCGGGACCTTTTCGTTCACGCTGGCGACGATCACCGGGATATTACGCCAGCGTTCCTGCTCGCGAAGCTTCACGTAAAATTCCTCGCCGTCCATGACGGGCATGATCAGGTCCAGGATGATCAGGTCGGGCGTTTCTCTTTCCAGGACCGCCAAACCTTCCCGCCCGTTGTCCGCCCTCAGGACCTGGTACGATTCCCCCTGCAGATAGAGCGCGTAAATGTCCTGAAAATCGGCGTCGTCCTCAACGATCAATATCTTTTTTGTCATGTCCCGCTCCTTAATTAAGAGCCCCTTGCGAGGTCCTTGTAACTTGAAAAAATGACCTTGAAAACACTTCCCCGCCCGAGGCCTTCACTTTCGGCCCACATCTCGCCCTCATGTAACGACACGATCTCCTTGGAGATGGTGAGCCCCACGCCGATCCCGAGCGTCGAGGGGGTTTTTTGGTAGAACGCTTCGAAGATCCTTTTGAGGTTCTCGGGTTCGATCCCGATCCCCGTGTCCGCCACTTCCGCGCAAATATCACTCCCCCGGACCGAAGACGTGACCGTGATCTTCCCGTCCGGCGTGAATTTGATCGCGTTGGAGACCAGATTGGCGAAAACACGGTAAAGCATGTCGGGGTCCCCCTGGATCGTCAACGGCCTTTCGCAAAACGCCGTCTCGAGTTTCAGGTGATGTTGTTCGACGAGCGGCCGCATGTCGTCCGTCACGAGCCGGAGCAGGTCGTTGAGGTTCAGTTCCTGTTTCCGAATATCGGACATGCCGGATTCCACCTTGGAAAGGTCCATGATGCTTGAGATCGTCCGCATCAAGCGGTCCGCGTTCTCGCCCAGCATCTGAATGACCGGAAGGTATTTCGCCCGCTCGTTGTCATTCGCCATTTGTTTCTCGAGCCATTGGGTCAGCATGATGAATTTGGCTGTCGGGGTCTTCAACTCGTGCGCCACATCGCGGACGAGCGTCTCCTTCATCATCTCAATGCGGCGCAGGTCCGTCACGTCGCGCATGACCCCCTGGATCAGCCGGAGGGTCCCGTCGTAATCCACCACCGGGGTCAGGTTCGTCTGGTAATAGATCTCCGCGTGGTGCGTGCGATGGATCTGTTTGGTGCTCAGATATTCGATGGGCTTCTGGGTACGTACGATCGTTTCCAGGGCCTCCTGGAATTTTTGGGTCTCTCCCGGCGCGTGCATGGAGAAGAAAAGGGGCAATCCTTCCGCCAAGATCTCTTCGCGTGTGTACCCCGAAAAACCGCGATTGAGCAGCATCAGCTCTCCGTCGGGCGTGATCGAAAAAATGATATCGCTGACCTCGCTAACGATAGAACGGTATTTTTCTTCGGATTCTTCAAGCGCCTTGGTGCGTACGCGAAGATGGTCAAAGCTTTGCACCAAACGGCCGACGACCTTGTTGAACGCCTCCCCCACTTCCTGGATCTCATCCATGGAATGGATATTCGCACGCGCCTCCAGGTCTCCCGCCAGGATGTTCCTCGCGGTCCGCTGCAACAAAACGATGGGCCTCATGATCAGCCACGTCAGCCACGCGATCACCGTGGAAACGATAAGGGTCAGAATGAACGCCACCAGGAATTTGTCCTGAAATATCATTTTTATTTCTTCTTCGAACTCGGTCTTTGAAAAAATGATGACGAGCCTTCCCAGGACCTCTTTGCCGTGCGTAATCGTCGAGACCGCAGCGTAAACGTTCGGGGTGGAGTTCCCGGCACTGAACACACCTTTTTCTTGAAAGGGCCCGGGCAAGAATTGATTTTCGGGGCGGCTGCTGCCGATCACATTGCCGTGGATATCCTCAACGCGGACTTCATCAATGTCGTCCTGCTTCGCTAAAAGCGCGATGTACGCTTTCAGGGCCTTGTGATCGCCGGATTCAAGAGGGATCTTCAAGGTCTCGGAAAAAATATCCGCGATGGTTTGAAGGCGCGACTCCCGATGCTTAATCATCATATCGCGGAACACCGTGAAGGTCGTAAAAAGCACGAAACCGATGATCCCGCAAACAAGAATAAGCACGGGAACCGCCAGTTTGTAGCGGATGGACATTCGAAGGAAGGGGTTAAGCTTCGAAGGTTCCTCCGGAGTCTTTGTCTCCGGAGAATATTCCGCTCCGCCGTTCTTCGTCTGCAATGTTTTTTCTGGATCCATTTCAGTCCCTGCTTTCACAACTTTCACGATCGTGGTGAAACGCCCCGCGCGAAGATCAACTCTCGAAGACCGCGCGGGAACCTTCGGTTCTTTGTATTATCGACAGTTTCCCTCTGCCTTGAAATATTCTTCCCAGTTTTTCTTCAATGTTTCAAGGACCTCCAGATCGCCGGGGAGGAATTCGTACTGTCCGATCTCGGACCGGGTGACCCATCGGAAATCCTTGCAATCCAGGGCGGCCGGCTCTCCCCCGGTCCAAACGCAGAAATAAAAACATAACGAAATCCTCCGGCCCGGAAGTTCACGTGTATGACGGCAAAAAAACTTCTCGGGGAGAATCCTCACTCCCAATTCCTCAAAGACCTCACGGGCAAGGCAGGCTTCAAGGGTTTCGCCGGTTTCGCGCTTGCCGCCCGGGAATTCCCAATAGCCGCCATAACTGTCATTGAGATTGCGCTGGGCGATCAGAAGGCGGCCGCTCCTGTGTATGACCGCGCATCCCACCTCTACGGTTTCCATCAAGGTCCTTTCGGAACGATCCCGGGGTATTTTTTCCCCCACAAAAGCTCCCGATCCCTTCGGGAGATGTCTTCCGGGTGCGTATTTTACCGTTTTAAAACGGAAAGAGGAACACTTTTCCCTGTGCGCAAGTCCTTATCTTCATTGACTTTAAACATTTTTTTCATATAATCGTCGCCTATGTCCAGCACGTCCTATTTCTACCAGTATCTGTTCGTTGGGATCTTCATCGTTTTTTCGGCCATCTTCGCCCTGATCCCGCTGGTTTTGGCCTGGTTTTTGGCCCCTAAAAAGCCCTCTGCGGACAAACAGGCGACCTACGAATGCGGGCTGGCATCCAAAGGGGATCCCTGGATCCAGTATCACGTCCAGTATTACATTTATGCCTTGGTCTTCATCATTTTCGATATCGAGACGGTCTTTATCTACCCGTGGGCCGTGGCCTTCAAGAAACTGGGCCTCTTCGCCTTCGTGGAAATGGTCCTTTTTATCGCCATCCTTGCTTTCGGCCTCGTATACGCCTGGAAGAAAAAGATGCTCGAATGGGATTAACTCCCAGCGGTCCGAGCGAGCCTAGGGATCTATCATGAAATTCACAAAAAATGAGCCCGCGATCGACGAATCCTTGCGCGCTTCCCTCTCAAAAAAGGGCGTGGTGCTGACATCGCTGGATTTCCTCTATAACTGGGGACGCCGCTCTTCGGTCTGGCCCATGCAATTCGGCCTTGCCTGCTGCGCGATCGAGATGATCGCCGCCGCCTGCGCCCGTTATGACATCGCGCGTTTCGGCGCCGAACTGTTCCGCGCCTCGCCCCGTCAGGCCGACCTGATGATCATTTCCGGGACGGTCACCAAAAAAATGGCCCCGCAAGTCGTCCGCCTTTATAATCAAATGGCCGAACCGAAATACGTGATCGCCATGGGCGCTTGCGCCATCAGCGGCGGCCCTTTCATCGACGGTTACAATGTCCTGCGCGGCATTGACCGCTTTATCCCCGTGGACGTTCACCTGCCGGGATGTCCGCCGAGGCCCGAGGCCCTGCTCCACGGCCTCATGGAACTTCAACGGAAGATCGCCTCACAGGAGATCCAGAAGGTCGCCTGGTATCAAAAAGGATTGAAACGCGAATTTCCCATTCCGGAACTTGGGCCTCACGGACTTATCCCGAAATTCAACCCGGACGTCTGGCAACCGCCGAAGGCCAACGCTCGCAAGGAACATTACGGACAACCGATCCTTACCGGAAAAAAACAAAAAGCGCCGGACCTTGAGGCTGTCGCCGCAGCGCCGGCCGCGGGAGCCGCTTCCTGACATGGACCTCTCCGTCGAAACCGTCAAAAAAGAACTCGAAACAAAAGTGCCAGGGCTCAAACTCCGGAAGGTCCGGGATTCCCTTTTGATCGAGGACGCCAAGGACCTGACGCGCGTCGCCTCGTTCCTGAAAACAAGTCCGGCATTCCGCCTGGATTATCTTTCGTCGGTCACGGGCTCGGATTATTTGACCTATCTTGAATCGGTCTATCACCTCTACTCGATAGAAAAAAAGCACGGCCCCGTTGTCCTGCGCGTACGCGCCCCGAAAACAACGGTCCCGATCCCTATCAATTGCAGCACTGCGGCAATGGGGGCCGTCCCGGCTACTGTTCCTCAACAAAAAATCATAGCCGGGACGGCGAAAATCCCCTCGCTCGTGCCGGTTTACCGCAGTGCGGAACTCCAGGAACGGGAAGTCTACGACATGTTCGGCATCATTTTCGAAGGTCACCCCGATCTGCGGCGGATCTTCATGTGGGAAGGTTTTGAGGGTTATCCCCTGCGGAAAGACTATGAACAGGAAGACACGGAAGTTTTAGAGGCGGCAGACATCGCATGGCTGGACGCGCGCCACATTGCCGTCCCGAATGAATTGAAAGAAAAGGCGAAGGAACTTCAGGCGGCCGGCAAGCGGGCCGTCGCCCGGAAACCGGAAAAGCCGAGAATCGCATGATAAATACAAAGAGTCTGGAAGGTTCGCAGATGCTCGAGATCAATTTCGGGCCGCAGCACCCGTCCACACACGGCGTTTTCCGGATGAACGTTTTCCTGGAAGGCGAAAAGATCTGCGCCCTGAAACCCGTGATGGGCTACCTTCACCGCAATCACGAATTGATCGCCGAGAACCTGCCCTACGCCGCCGTCATGGCCTACACCGACCGCCTGGACTATTTTAATTCGATGGCGAATAATTTCGGCTATGCCCTGGCCGTTGAAAAATTGGCGGACATCGAGGCCCCTGAGCGCGCCGCTTACCTCCGCGTCATCATGGCCGAGCTCGCGCGTATCGTAAACCATCTCATGCTCATCGGTTTTCTTCTTAATGACCTCGGCGCGTTCTTCACGCCAGTTCTCTACGCGTTCCGCGAGCGGGAAAAGATCCTTGATATTTTTGAAGAGGTCTCCGGCTCCCGGATGATGTGCAATTATTTCCGGTTCGGCGGCGTCAAACGCGATGTTTCGGCGGAGACCCTGGCCGCCATTAAAAAGATCGTCGCCGGTTTCCCGGCATTCCTTGAAGAGTTCGAGGCTTTACTTACGGAAAACGAGATCCTGTGCATGCGCTGCCAGAACGTCGGTGTCCTGCCGGCGGATCTCGCGGTCAACGCGGGCATCACGGGCCCGGTCCTCCGCGCCTCCGGCGTGAATTACGATCTTCGCAAGGTCGACGCTTACGGCCTTTATGACCGTTTTGATTTCAAGGTGCCTCTGGGCAAAAAAGGCGACGTGTACGACCGCTATTACGTCCGCGTCCTTGAAATGCGGGAGAGTTTGAAGATCCTGGAGCAGGCCCTCGCGAAGATCCCCCAGGGGGATATCCTGAACAAAAAAGCACTCCCCTTTCTTAAAGCGCCGCGCAATTTCAAGCCGGCGGTCGGCGAGGCCTACGGCCGCATCGAATCCCCGAAGGGGGAGCTGGGTTATTACCTCGTCAGTGACGGAACGCCGCAGCCCTGGCGTTATCACGTCCGCGCTCCGTCGCTCATCAATTTGACCGTCCTGGAAGACATGTGCGTCGGCCAAAAGGTCGCCGATGCGATCATCATTCTCGGGAGTATCGATATCGTGCTCGGGGAGACAGACCGATGACTCTTTTCGGCACGGGGGTCCTCAAAGGATTGATCGTCACGTTGAAGAACTTCGCGACGTCTTATTTCCGGAAGCCGGATAACGGCGGCATTTTCACGGTCCAGTACCCGGAAGAACGCGCCAAAGAGATCGAGTCATTCCGGAATTTTCCCTTTCTCGTTTACGACGGGACGCCGGAAAAGATCCGCTGCGTCGCCTGCGGGATCTGCGAGCGGGAGTGCCCGCCGAAATGCATTCACATCGTCATGGAGACCGAGGCCGGTACGGGAAAACCGGCGAAAAGACCCGCCGTCTTCGAGATCGACTACGGTCTTTGTATGAATTGCGGAATGTGCGAAGACGTCTGCCCTTTTGATTCCATCTATATGGACCATGCGTTTGAAGTCACGGCCTCGGACCGGACCCAAGAGCTGGTCCGCCCGAAAGAGACCCTGTTGAAGTCGAACGACTATTTCCTGAAGATCCGCCCGGGAACGGCGACGCCGGTCGATCAAAAACGGCGGGCGGCGGAAGAAAAGAAAAAAACGGCGCAGGCGGCCGCGACACCCCCGAAGACGAATCCATGAAAGAGATCGAATTTTTTGTCGACTTGATATTCGTGAACGCCAAAGGCTGGTGCCTCGACCTGCTGGGACATTTTCTGCCGGATTGGACCGTCGTGCTCGTCTCGATCATTATCAGCGCGGTGGTGATCATGGTCCTCGGACCGCTCGTGATGATGTACCTGACGCTGCTGGAACGAAAAGTGATCGGTCGCATCCAGAACCGATACGGCCCGAACCGCGTCGGGAAATGGGGTCTTTTACAGCCCATCGCCGACGGGATCAAGATGTTCACTAAAGAGGACATTGTCCCGGCGCAGGCGGACAAGATCATTCATTTTCTGGCGCCGGTCATCATCGTCATTCCCGCGCTCATGGTGTTCCTGGTCGTGCCGTTCGGCGAACGGATGACCGCCGTGAACCTGAATATCGGCCTTCTTTATTTCATCGCGGTCTCTTCGATCACCACGATCCCGATCTTCATGGGCAGTTGGGCGTCGCGGAACAAATATTCGCTTTTGGGCGGCATGCGCACCGCGGCCCAGATGATCTCGTACGAAGTGCCGATGACGCTTTCCGTGGTCCCGGTTATCATGATGAGCCAAAGCCTTTCAACGAACACGATCGTCATGACCCAGGCCGGGGATATGGACCTGCACTGGTTCGTCTTCACGCCGTGGGGTCTCGTGGGATTCGTCATCTTCTTTCTGTGCGCGGTCGCGGAATGCAACCGCCCGCCCTTTGACCTCCCGGAGGCGGAGTCCGAACTCGTGGCCGGGTTCCACACCGAATACAGCGGAATGAAATTCGCTCTCTTTTATATGGCGGAATATATGAACGCCTTCACGCTTTGCGGCATCGCGACGACCCTGTTCCTGGGCGGGTGGCAGGGCCCCTTATTCCCGTCCTGGCTGTGGTTCTTCGGTAAAACATTCTTGCTGATCTGCGTAATGATCTGGTTTCGCGGCACTTTTCCCCGCTTCCGGGTGGACCAGCTCATGGGGTTCGCGTGGAAATTCCTCCTGCCGCTCACGCTGATCAATATTCCGGTGGCAGCGCTTTGGTTTTTTGTCCCGGAACAACTCGCGTGGATCTATTCGGTCCCCATCCTTGCGGTTTCGCTCTGGGGCCTGGTGAAACTCAATCGTTCGTTCGTCCCTGAAAAACGCATTTATCCTTTGGCGGATTGACCTTATGGAAACTCTGGAATTGTTCGTGAGGATCGGGATCTATACCCTCATGGCGCTCGTTCTTGTCTTCGCGCTGGGTGTCGTCACGTTACGGAATCTTTTCCACTGTGCCCTTTGCCTGGCGGCCGTCCTGATCGGGACCGCCATGCTCTATGTGGGGCTCCGCGCGGATTTCCTCGCGGCCGTCCAGATCCTGATCTATGTCGGCGCCGTCATGACACTGGTGATCTTCGTGATCATGCTGACCGAACATCTCGGCGAAAAGTCGATCCGTCAGAATAACCGCCAAAGCCCGGCCGCCGTTATCAGCCTTTCCGGGATCGTCGTTCTCCTGGCCGCGCTTCTTCTCAGGACCCCGTGGCCCGTGACAGACAAAGCCCTTCAGGCCAAGGCCTCGGTCATGGCCCTCGGAAAAGCCCTGATGGGAACTTACGCCTTTCCCTTTGAAGTCATTTCCGTCATTTTGATCGCGTGTCTGATCGGCGCCATCGCCATCGCTAAAAAAGATTTACCCGGGGAGGATGTGTCATGATCGTTCCCCTGCAACACATTCTGATCTTTTCGCTGCTGCTTTTCGCGATCGGTCTTTACGGGGTCCTCGTGCGCCGTAATATCATCGGGATCCTGATCTCGATCGAGCTGATGCTGAACGCGGCGAACATCAATCTGATCGCCTTTTCAAAAAGCACTTCCCTGGCGCCGGAAACGGGGCAGATCTTCGCGATCTTCGTGATCGCGATCGCCGCCACCGCCGCCGCCGTGGGACTTGCCATCGTTCTGGCGCTCTACCGCGTGCGCAAAACGGTCTATACCGATGAGGTTAATTTACTGAAATGGTAGCCCCACTCCCGGTCCCGCTCATCCCGTTATTGCCGCTTGCCGCATTCGTCGTCAACATCCTTGCTGGCCGCTGGCTCAAACACCGCGCGGCATGGCTTTCGGTCGCCACAAGCTCCCTGGCCTGCGCGCTCGCGATGCCGCTCTGCTGGAAAGTCTTCGGAGGCGCCCACTTCGCGCATCAAACGACCTGGCTCATGCTCGGCGATGTTCCCCTTCAATTCGGTTATCTGCTGGATCCCTTATCGTCCAGCCTCCTTTTTATGGTCACGATCGTCGGAACGCTCATCCAGGTCTATGCCATGGGGTACATGCACGGCGATCCGCTCTACAGCCGCTTCTTCGCCTACGTATCGCTTTTTATGGCAGCCATGCTCACGCTGGTCATCTCGAACAATTTTCTTCTCTTTTTCATGGCCTGGGAGATCATGGGGCTTTGTTCCTATCTTTTGATCGGGTTCTACTTCGAGAAGGATTCCGCCGCGAACGCCTGTAAAAAAGCTTTCCTCACGACGCGCGTCGGCGACGTCGGGTTCCTGCTCGGCTTCCTGACGCTTTTTGCGGCGATCGGCACGCTGAATTTCCAGGAAATGAACGCCCTTCTTTCCGGAACGGCGACCGGCGCGGCCCCTCTAAACACGGCGATGCTTTCGCTGGCCGCACTTTTCATTTTCTGCGGCACGATCGGAAAATCCGCCCAGTTCCCCCTTCACGTGTGGCTGCCGGACGCCATGGAAGGCCCGACCCCCGTCAGCGCGCTCATCCATGCCGCGACGATGGTGGCCGCCGGTGTTTTCCTTGTCGCGCGATCTTTCTCTCTTTTCACGGCCGTTCCGGGCGTTCTTCCGGCCGTCACGACGATCGGCACGGTCACGGCACTCATGGCGGCTTTTATCGCGCTTACGCAGCATGACATCAAAAGGATCCTCGCTTATTCCACGATCTCCCAGCTCGGTTACATGGTCACCGCCCTCGGCCTTTCGGGGCTCGGCGCGGGAACATTCCACCTGATCACGCACGCCTTCTTCAAGGCCCTGCTCTTCCTTGGCGCCGGCAGCGTGATCCACGGCACGCACGTTCAGGATATCCGCGAGATGGGCGGTCTTTTCAAGAAAATGCCTTCCACCGCCATCACTTTTATCGTCGCCAGTCTCGCGCTGGCCGGCGTCCCGCCGCTTTCCGGGTTCTGGAGTAAGGACGAGATTCTTCTTACGGCCTTCGCGTCCGGCCACCTGTGGGTTTTCGGGATCCTCCTCCTCACCGCTTTCATGACCGCGTTCTATATGTTCCGTTTGATCTTTTTGACCTTTTTCGGGACGGCGCGGAACCCGAAAGTCCACGCGCACGAGTCTCCGGCCCTCATGACATTGCCTCTTTGGGCCCTGGCCGTCGGTTCGGTCGTCATAGGTTTCCCCGGCTCCCCTTTTATGCATCACTGGTTCCAGAAGTTCATGGCGCACGCGGCCCACTATCCGGAATATGAGCCCTCGCTCTTCGTAATGGGCTGTTCGGTCGCGGCGGCCCTCGCGGGGATCTCTCTCGCGGGTATCTTTTATTTGGGACAAAAAAATTGGGCCGAAAATACCGCCCGGGCTTTCCGTCCCCTTTACCTTCTGTCGCTCAATAAATTCTACGTCGATGAATTTTATTCCGCTTATATCGTGAAACCGTTCCACGCGCTCGGCCGCGCCCTGTTCGGTTTTGACGAAAAGGTGATCGATGGGGCCGTGAACGGCACGGGGCATGTCACGATGCTCCTCAGCCGGATCAAGAACTGGATCGACATCTATATCGTGGACGGTTTCGTGAACTTCACGGGGGCTTTTACGTATTTCCTCAATTCCCTCACGAGGCGTCTCCAAACAGGTTTCATACAGAATTATCTTTTGATCGTTGTGGTCGGCGTACTGGTCCTTTTGGTATTTGAACTCAAATTGATATAACGTTTTTAAAACGAGGGTGTCATCCCCGAATGTTTTTACCTGCCTGACGGCAGGCAGGTCGGGGATCCAGTTTTTCCCTCATGGATTCCCGCTTAAAGCGCGCGGGAATGACAAAAGTTTCAAAAAAGGAGTCTTGATCATGGTGCCACACATTCTGTCCTGGATCATTTTTGTGCCGCTCCTCGGCGCATTCGCCGTCCTGTTCGTGCCGAAGAGATCGGCCCCCCTCATTAAATGGATCGCCCTGTCCACGACGATCGTGGTCTTCGGCCTCGCCTGCCTTGCTCTGGCGTCGTTCCAACCCGCCCATGCCGGTTTCCAGATGGTCGAACGGGCAATGTGGATCCCCCAGTTCAACGTCCAATACCTTTTGGGGACCGACGGGATCAGCTTTCCCATGGTCTTCCTCACGGCGATCATTTCCCTACTCGCGTGTCTCGCCTCGTTCCCCCATGTCCGCGTCAAGGACGGACGCGAAAAAGAATATTACTTCCTGTACCTTTTGCTCGAGACCGGCATGATGGGCACGTTCCTGGCCCTCGATCTTTTCTTGTTCTACGTCTTCTGGGAAGTGGTGCTGGTTCCGATGTATTTTTTGATCGGTATCTGGGGCGGACCGCGCCGCGAATACGCCGCGATCAAATTCTTCCTTTATACGCTAGCCGGAAGCCTTTTCATGCTCCTCGGCATCCTCGGGGTCTATTTCGCTTCTTCGCCGCACACTTTCGATATGACACAGTTGGTTGGAATGCCGCGCGGGCTTTGTTTTCAGAAAGTCGTTTTTTTGGCTTTCTTTCTCGGGTTCGCGATCAAGGTCCCGATCTTCCCGTTCCATACCTGGCTGCCCGACGCCCACGTTGAGGCCCCGACGCCCATCAGCGTCATCCTTGCCGGCGTCCTGCTGAAAATGGGGACTTACGGCTTCTTCCGTTTCAGTTACCCGCTGTTCCCCGAAGCCACGGTCTGGTTCCAGCCCGCCATGGCGGTCCTGGCCATCCTCGGAATCGTTTACGGAGGATTTGTAGCGCTCGCGCAGACGGATTTCAAAAAAATGGTCGCTTACTCGAGTGTCAGCCACATGGGCTTTGTCCTGCTGGGACTTGCGGCCTTGAACGCGAACGGTTTTCGCGGGGCCATGCTTCAGATGTTCACTCACGGGACCATCACAGGCGGGCTCTTCTTACTGGTCGGCGTCCTTTATGACCGCGCTCATACCCGCGACTTGAACGGTTTCGGCGGGCTCGGCGCGCAAATGCCGGCCTACGCGGGCATCCTGACCTTTTTCTCGCTTGCCTCGCTCGGGCTTCCGGCCCTGAGCGGTTTCGTCAGCGAGTTCCTGGTCCTTTTGGGCTCTTATCAATACTCCAAAGTCGTGACCGGGCTCTCGACGCTCGGGATCATTCTCGCGGCCACGTACCTGCTTTACATGATCCAGCGCGTGCTGCTCGGAAAGCTCAATCCGAAGTGGGCGACCTTGGCAGACATCAACACCCGGGAAGTTCTTACGCTCGCGCCCCTGATGGCGCTCATCCTCGCGATCGGCATTTATCCGAAGATCATCCTGGATTATATGATCCCGACGCTGGATGCCTTGCTCAAAGTTGTAAAGGTGACATAGAAAATGACTCGTTTTTTGTGTCATCCCCGTTCCTGCTCTGTCATTCCCGCGAAAGCGGGAATCCATCGCTTGGATCCCCGACCTGCTTGCCGGCAGGCAGGTAAAAACACTCGGGGATGACAAACAGGAAGCGAAAGAGGAGATAACGGAGTGAACATTCTTGAAAGCCTGAAATATTTTATTCCGGAATTGGTCCTTCTCGGGGGCGCTTTTTTCGTTCTTGGAGTGGACCTTTTCATTAAGAGTAAAAGAACGATCGGCCTGCTCAGTCTGTTCGTTCTGGTCCTCACGGCCGCCCTTCTGAAAGCGCCGGCCCAGCCGCTGCCGCTTTTCTACGGGATGTTCCAGCTGGACGCCTTTGCTCACTTCTTCCGTTACTTCGCGCTGGCCGCCGTAGCCTTCACGCTGCTTATGGCCTACAGCTATGCCCCCCTCAAAGGTCCCTATGAGGGAGAGTTCTACGGCCTTTTTCTTTTCATGGCGTTCGCCCTGATCCTGGTGGCCGGAGCGAACAATCTTCTCATGATCTTCCTCAGCGTCGAATTCGTTTCGATGATCTCCTACCTGCTTGTCGGATTCCTCAAAAAAGACGCCAAGTCCAAAGAGGCGGCCATCAAATATCTTCTTTTCGGGAGCATGGCTTCCGCCGTCATGCTTTACGGCATGTCACTGCTTTACGGCGCCTCGGGTTCCTTGGCCCTTCCAGCCGTCGGTAACGCTCTTTTCTTCGCCCCTTTCAAGACCCTGGCGCATGTTTCCGTGCTTTTCTTTTTCGTGGGATTAGGATTCAAGATCTCCATGGCCCCATTCCATATGTGGGCGCCGGACGTTTACGAAGGCGCGCCGACGCCGGTCACCGCGTTCCTCACGGTCGCTCCCAAGGCTCTCGGATTCGCCGTATTCATGCGCGTTCTGGCGATGGTTTTTACGCCATCCTGGGCGCATTGGAGCGTTCTTCTGACAGCGCTTTCGATCCTCACGATGACCTTGGGAAATCTCACCGCTCTTTCCCAGAATAACATCAAGCGGTTCCTGGCGTATTCCAGCATCGCGCAGGCGGGATACATCCTGATGGGGCTTGCGGTCTTTTCGGACCTCGGCCGTCAGGGCGTTCTGGTCTATTTGCTCGCGTATCTTTTCACGAACCTCGGAGCGTTCGCGGTAGTGACCCTGATCGGGGAACAAACGGGGAGCGAGGATCTTGCGGCCTACGCGGGTCTTTCCCAGCGGTCCCCTATGGCCGCGGCATTTCTCACGGTCTTTTTGGTCTCGCTGGCGGGCATCCCTCCGCTGGCGGGTTTCATCGGAAAATACTATGTGTTCGCCGCGGCGATCCAGGCGAAATTCATTACGTTGACCGTCGTCGCGGCCGTCAATAGCGTGATCGCGGCTTACTATTACTTCCGGATCGTCCGGTTGATGTACCTCGTGCCGGCTTCCGGGCCCGCGTTAGCTCCCGCGCCGCGCCCCTTGTTTATCACGCTGGGTCTTATGTTCGCGGGAGTTCTGCTCCTGGGGCTCTTCCCCGCGTTTTTCCTCGGCTTAATCTGGCGCTAAAATAAAGAAGGCATCAACCTGAAAGTTGATGCCTTCAAATCGCTACTTCCGAAACCCGACCGGGCTCCGCGCTCCGTCAGTGACTTTTCCGCTCTTTCTTCTTTCCGAAAAACCGTTCTTTGGGGACGAACGGCTTATAGTTCCCGCCCCCTTGCGCTTGTGGCCGGTCGAAACTGTTACCGCTCTGGCCGCGATCAAAGGAGGGACGGTCATGAGAGAACTTTTTCCGCTCTCCGGAAAATCCCCCTTCGCGCGGCCGGTCATAAGAGGAACGATCATTGGAAAAACCCCCGCCGCTTGGGCGCGAGTGGTGGGGCCTCCCTTTGCCGTGCCGGAATGAAGAATCCCCGAATGGCCTCCGGGGCGGTCTCGAAAAAGAACCTTCCCGGTTGAAGGACTTTTGCGGGGCCTGGGCAAGCAAAAGATCCAATTTCTTTTCCAGATAGACCATTTGCTGTTGGACCTGCTTGATCAACATCACCACCTCGGACTCCTCGCCGGGCTGATCAGATTTTTGCTCGTCTTTGAGACCTTCGCTCATAATGCTCCTTTTTTGACCCGGCAAGCGCCGCGAATATCGCGGCCTCAAGGGCTTGTGTTGAGAATAGTGTTAACGCTTTAAATCGAGATTCTTTCTCACGAAAAGATGGGATGAAACGATCGCTCCTTGAAAAGATAATGCGGCTCGCCTTCAGGGCCTTCGATTTGAGCCGGTAGTATATACCCGCTTGCCTTAAAAAAGGTAGGTTATTCTGCTTTTCTCTTATTGAGGGCCAATCGCCGCTCCAAGAAAGGTCCGATTTTTTCCATCAAGGCTTCGGCCGCGATCTTGTCTCCTTTCTCATTAGGATGGATGAAATCCTTTCGTATCGTACCAAAAGGCACCCGGGAATAATACGGCAACAGATCGATCGCCTGAGAACTCAATTGAAGCTCCCTCAGCGCCGCGATCATTTTCCCGTGAGCGTTATTCTCGTCCTCCCCTTCCTCCAATAAGGGGAAAATGACAACGTACAAGGGGATGTTCTTCTCTGCCAACATTTTTTTAATTTTACATAAGGGTTCCTTGACAATGCCCGAACCGTCTTTTTTCCGGCTCGAAAACCATAGCGCCCGCAAAGCAATGGCTTCGTAAAATTTAGATGCTGCCATAAGTTTCGGATCGAGCCATCGATCTATTTTTTTATTCCCATTCAAGGCAAGCCAAGAGCCATCTTCCTGTTTTATAATAAGGGGTGTTCCCCGAAAGTCATTAACGCAAAACTGAAGAATGACCAGGTCGGGCTTCAAATCCATTCCGCGGTATTTTAAATACCGGTATTCAAGTTCGGTGTCATACCCCATCACTCCCGCATTCACCACTTTGATCTTTCCGTGATAGCGTGTCTCTAACAGCTCGTCAAAATAATCGACGTATTTTCCCCACTGTGAAATGGAATCTCCTAACACTAGTATTTTGTAGCGCGACGGATCGTCTCTAAGGACATTTTTAATCTGCTCATAGACATCTTTTTTCTCGTAACCTAGTTCCTCGTCATAGACATACAGCCGATTGAACATTTTCGTCAGATCAGGTGTCCCTAAATGATTCCACTCCAGTTCCTTATAATACAGATCATCCTTCAAGGGAAAAACCCGCAAAAAGATCTCTGCGAAAACGCAACTTCCCCATAAGCTGAATAAGAATAAAATGAGATTTATAACGATCCCGTTTTTCAAGACGCTGGATTTCTTTAGCATGTTCCACTCGGGCCTGCGAAATTTTTCCCGAGAACCTGCTCAAATGAAGACGGCAGAGGGCTCTCAAAAACCATCGCCTGCCCGCTGACCGGGTGCGAGAGGGCGAGGCTGCAGGCGTGCAGTCCAAGCCTGCCTGCCGGTAGGCAAGGCCTGCCTGCCGGGTCCGTCTTGCTGCCGTAACGCTTGTCCCCGATGATCGGGTGGCCCATCTCCGAAAGGTGCACGCGGATCTGGTGTTTCCGCCCCGTCTCCAGCGCCACCTCCAGCAAGGCATAGTGCGGTCCGGACCGGAGCGTACGGTAACGGGTGGTGGAGAGTTTGGCGTCCCTCGCGTTCGGTGTGCTGTAAACGCTCAACAATTTGTTCTCGCGCAAGAAACTCGTGATCTCTCCGGAAGGTTCTTTCGGGGTCCCTTCCACCACGGCGTAATATTTTTTCCGGACCTCTTTCCATCCCGTCTGCAATTTTTGCTTGGTCTCAAGATCTTTGGCGAACACCAGCAGACCGGAGGCGTCCCTGTCCAACCTGTGAACGATAAAGATCGTTTTTCTGCGAATCGGTTTGCCCTCGCGACGGTGCCCTTTTCCGGTACGTGCAGCGTCCGCTTCACAAACGTATTGGTTGGTCAAATAGAACGCCGTCCGCGTCGCGACGGTCTCGGTCGCCACGGTCAAAAGACCCGGGGGCTTGTCGATCACGATGATCGCGTCATCTTCAAAAACGACCGTGATATCCCCTTGCGGTTTCGCGGCAGGACGGGCCTCCTTGAGTGAAAGCAAAGAGATCTTATCGCCGGGAACAAGGGGGTGGTCGAACCGGGTCGTCACCCGGTCATTGACCAGGACCGACCGGAATTTCAGGCATTGCCGGACACGCGTTTTCGGGGTCTCCTTGAGCGCTTTAAAAAGATATTCGAGCAGGCGGCCTTCCTCCCGGACCGTGAAAACTCTCATGCGTCCGCGTTCCGCGTCATGATCATACGCCTGATCAGCCAGATACCGGTCACAAGACAAACGATAAGAGAGGCTGCCCCCAGAACGCGGAATAACGATGCGACCGCAAGATCATAGCGAAGGATCCCCATTTGTCCGAGCAGGTAGTTCCAGTCGTGCGCGATTTCCGGTTCCATCCCGAAGAGGGTCACAAGCGGCAAGGACTCCGCCCGGGCATCGCCGCAATAAACGGCCACCCCGGAAAAGACCGTGGCAACCCACCCGAAACACAGTGCGATCCCGAAAAATTCCCGCTGACGGTAAAAATGGATCCCCAGGAAAAAAGGCATGAGGCATTCCAGAAGCGTTCCGCCCAAGATGCCGAAGAACTTTCCGAAGCAGGAGAAAAATACGTGCCCGGCCTCATGGAACGCAAGGTTCAGGGAGGCAAAAACATTACAGAACGCGGGCTTGATCAATATTTTCGCGACGTAAAAAACAAAAAATATAAAGAATGGCAACCGGATCCAGCCGTTCTTGCCGCGGCACCACGCGGCCGCCTCGTCACGCAACGTCGCAAAGACCGGACTCAAACGAATATCCTCCTTTTAGACTCGGGGCACTTTAGGGTCATAACCGTTGAATGAGCCCATAGCTTCCAGGGACTTGCGGACCTTCGGAACGGTCTTTTCTTCGGCGGGATAGCCGAGGGCGATCACGATGTCGATCTTTTTGTCCTTCGGAAGCTTCAGCTCCTTTTTCAGGGCCTTTTCGTCGAACCAGCCAATCCAGCAGCTCCCGATGCCGCGTTCCCGGGCCTGCAAGATAAAATGTTCGCAGGCGATCCCGATATCCACCAGGGAGTACCGCGTGTCGCGCACCTGCCCGCCGATGGCCGCCAGGAGTTTCGGCCTTTCCGAAACGACCGCGACAAGCACGGGCGCCCCTTTCGCGAACTTGTTCATGGAATAAATACCGGAAAAGATCCGGTCCGCGACACGGTCCTTCAACTCCGGGTCGTCGAGGACCATAAAATGCCAGGGCTGGGAATTGCACGCGGAGGGGGCCAAACGCGCCGCTTCCAGGCACATCCTGA
>CAIJHQ010000034.1 GCA_903820505.1 Candidatus Omnitrophota bacterium | reverse complement strand
GAGAACTCGACAGCAGTGGCGAAACCGTTTCCGCAGCCACCTTAAGCGCCACTTCGATCTTTGTTGCGAGACTGCTTGCATCCTTCACCGCGGAAACCTGAGGTTTCGCGGGAATTTCATCGGCCCTCACCTCCGAGCGGGGGCTGGCATCAGAGGCGGATGGCACGGCTGGATTCTTGAGCACCTTTGGATCAAAGTGAGTTTTTTTCAGAATATTTTCCATAATGGCCGGGTAATACGAGGCGTTTGCCTCATAACTCTCGGCGGGGCCTTTCCATTGCTTGGTCGCAAGAAAACGGAAGACCGTCTCGCGTAAATAATCCCCCAATTCAACAGGCGTCAATGAGATCAACTGTTTCATATCGAGATCCCGAATGCTGGCGGTCCCGACGGCGGACACTTTAACGTTCCCGGAAACCTCTCCGGAGATCTCCCACATGTTCCCTTCCACCTTCCCGAGACCCAGGAGGTTCAGGTCCCTCGAAGGTTTGGGATCGAAAAGCAACGGGAGACGCTCACGACCCCGCTCCGCGATCTGTTCCAACGTGCCCTCGTCCCGCGCCTGGCGCATTTCAGCGACAAAGTCCTCGAGCGACTGCCCCGGTTCACGGTAAATGTCCGCAATGTAGCGGATCGTGAAAATAGCCACCGCATTATTGATCGCGGCCGTATCCGCCGACGTGACCTTCCTCACGACCCTCAGGCCCCCAAAGATATTTTCGAATACGGCGACCCTGGCCCCTTCTTCGCCCCGGACGCCTGCCACATCCTCAAGCTGTTCGACCGTCCGCAACGACTCTTTCTCGAACGAGAACTGCGTCGGTTCGACTTCGATCGCCTTTCCCTCCCGGATCTTTTTGCGTAATGTTTCCAATATGTGCCCGGGGATCCTCTCGACCTTCTTGCCGCCCGAGATCTCGACCTCCTCGACTTCCTGGTCCCAATTGTCTTCGGAAAATACCTTCACGATCTTTTTCCAGGTCGCGTCGATCGAAGGGTCCTCCACGAGACGGTGGTTGCCGTCCTCGCCGATCATCCACGCCCCGCCCTTCATTCCGGGCCCCCGTCGTGAGACCTCGAAAACGGCGTCAAGACCTTGCTCGGCCATGTACCCCAGGATGGCGAGCCAGCTTTCATCAAAGGTCGCGGCCGCGTTGTCGATGTTCCTGAATGAAACATACCGGGTCCCCTGGTCGATCAAGTTCAACAGGATGCCTTTGGAAACGAGTTGATGGAAAAATTCGGCGTGCCCGGCCGGATCCATTTCGGTCGGGTGCATCACCACTTCAGGATGTCCGTCCTTGATCGCCTGGGCGACTTCCGCCGCCTTGGCAAGACTTGCTTTCCGTTTCCGGTTCAGCACCTCTTTCTTTTGAGCGAATTTTTCCGGATCTTTCTCCCCTTCCTTGAGCTTGGCGAGCTGGGCCGAGTACAAACGGCTAACGGCCGCCGCATTGAGATAGAATTTCGGCGCCAGGTCCTGCTGAAAACCCAGCTGCCCCCGGTTCCTTACAAATTGCCCGGGCTTCAGCCCGTAATAACCGTTACGCCCGATCTCCGATTCAAGTTCGTCCTGATAATCCGCGTTGGTCATGATCAGGACCTTATTACGCTCCGCGCCGGGGATCGCCTCCCCGATCTCTTGTTCGAGTTTCGCGATGTCCGTAAGCATCAGACCAAGATAGGAATAAGCCTTGCCGCCGAACTCCCCGACCGGAACAGCGGCCTTGGACCTGATGAAAGGATGATTGTGGATCCGCTCTACCAGAGGTTTCAACTTGTCCGGCATTTCGGCCAGGGATTGACGGGCAGCGGCGCCGGCGGCTGCCGTGCCAAACACGAATTTCCCTTCACGGAGAATATTCAGCGCGGTAGCAACGCAACGCTCACGATCTCCGGCGGGCCAGCTGGCGACGCGCAAGGGATCAAGATCTGCCCCCCGGCTCGGCCGGACGGAACCGCGGATCCCCGTCGGATGAAGTTTTTCCAGAAAAAGTCCTTTGGCGCGGGCGACATCAAATTCCGTTACCCGCATTTCGGAGCGGCGGGAGACATCGCCCATTGCCCTCGGAAAAAACGCGTCCGGACTCGAGCCGGACCATAACGCGTAACGCTCCTCGGTAAGATCCAGGAATTTGCGAAGCAAATCCGCCAGCTCTCTCTGTCCCTCGATCGCGCTAGGCAGGTAAGCAATGTTCTCGGGCAGTTTGCCGCTCGTTCTGTAGGACTTCGACATTTCTTCCATGATCTTCGCGGACAAACTCCAAAGCTCACCGCCGGCCTTCGATGTCTTTTTATTAAGCTCCGCGAGCTGGTCCTTGATCTCCCCGTTGATCCCGGAGATCTTCTTGTACATTTCAATGTATTTCTCCAGATACTGTCGCGCCTCCTTTTCCGAAGCGCCCGTTTTCGGCAAATCATTGGCCTCATGGTTGAGTTCTAGCATTCGAGTTGTTCGCGCACACAATGCTTCTTCCGCCTTCCCCATCTTCCCCAACGTCCCGAGCACCTCCCCGAACATCGTCATCTTCGTCATCGCGATATTGATACCGGCCCGGACATCTTTTTCCTCCCTCATGAGCACTTCAACCGGAAATTCCCGAATTAAGCTCCCAAGCTTCTCTGTCCTGACGATCAGTTCTTGAAGAGCATTGAGCTTGGAAGACAAACTGAAGATCCCTTCGCTTCTTTTCTCCAGGATCCTGTCGCCAAGTTCTTTCGTCAACTTGTCGATCTTCTCTCTGATCCCCAGCATCTCTCCGAATTCCTCGATGGCCTTCTCAAAAAGCCTGCGCGATTCACGCTTTGCCATTGCCGCCTCTTTTTCCATAGATTCTATGTTTGCCCTGATAACGCCGCTATGCTCGAGCAAAAGATCCGTTTTCGAGCATAATGCCTTCTCCGCCGTCCCCTCCGTCGTTTGCGCCTTGAATATCTCCCCGACTACCACTACCTTCTGGATCGCATCATTAATAGCTCCAACATTACGCTGGTCCTCATCGTCCCAGAAGGCAGCCGGCTCAACAACCGGTGAAACTTTATCCGGCGATCGGACACTGTCCTGCAAGAGGATGAGACGCTGTTTCATCTCAAAAAGAAATGCGAAAAGCAAGCGCGACACATCCTTTTGTCCTTTATCCAATCCAGGAAGCAAATGGGCGGTTTCAACGGATAATTCCGGGGGGATTAATTTGCCGATCTCGTCGTTAACCTTACGGATCTTCTCGTACCTCGCAATGATCTCACCCAAATGCCGGAGCGCCATGGCCTTTCGAGCAGCCTCTCTTTTTTCCATATCCGCCGCGATCGCAGTGACAGCGCTCCCGCGCTCCTGCAACCGCATCGATAACTCGCCCATTCTTTCCCCGGCTTCCTCCGTCATCATCCCCTTCGTCCTACTAAGCAAGTCGATTTGCTCGATCATCAACCGCACCGCATCACCGATATCACCCGCGGCCTTGTTGATCACCGCAATGTCGGACCCCGTCGCGCGCATCTCTGAACGGCGGGACACATCATCCGCCGGGGCCGATGGAACCACATCCGGACGGCTGTCTTTGGAACTATAATACGCCAGAAAGGTTTGGAGCAAACTCGCCAGCATCTCCTGCCCCGCGACGAGTCCCCGGAGATGATCGAGTGCTTTGTTCAAATCCTCAACTTCCTCTTTGCTTTGTAATATCTCAGATATCTCTTCCTCAAGCCCTTTGGACAGACTGCCGTTCTCCCCGTTGGTCTCGAGCATCTCCTTGTACTTCTTGATGATCTCCTCCAAAGGTCCCCTTGTCTCGTCCTTCGAATTGACCCCCTTATCCATGTCAGACACGAGACTCCTGATGACATCGTTAGACCTGAGCAGCTGATCCACCCGCGCGCTCATTTTCCTCCCCGTCTCCCCCGCCATCGCCCCAGCCGTTGCGAGGAAACTCTCATTCCCCGATATGGCCATAATCACGTTATTCGCCTTGTGTATAACGCTTTTGACCAAGACGGTGGCCGGGAGAAAATCCCAAAGCAATTCCTCCAGCCTTTTCTGTCCGGCGATCAGGATTTCCCGGTTCTGGCGCTGTTTTCCCACCAAACGAACGTCCATGAACGGTTTGATCAGTACGCCGATCTCCAGGTTGACCCTGAAGATCTCATCGCACATTTTAATGTATTTCTCCAAATACTGGCGCGCCTCATCTTCCGATTTTCCTGTCTGGGGGATATCCCTGATATCCTTGCTAAGCTTGAGCAATTGGCCGGATTGCATGAGTATTTTGTTTTCCACCTCCCCCGGAGCCTCCTGCATCTTGATGATTTCCCTGGCTGTCGTCACCATCGCCATCGCATTATTAATGTCATGGAGGAAATTATTGTCTACGACGGTGGTCGTCTTGACCGGAGGAACCGTACCCGGACGATTGTCTGCGGACCCGTTAGGCTCCGGAGAGACCTGACGCAAGTCCTCTGGATCGGCCGCTTCTGCCGATACATGCGAGGCGCCGGCTGTCTCGCCCGTCATTCCGGGACCACGTTTTGGCCGTTCCTGGAACGACGCTACGGCTTTCGCTAATTCCGATTTTAGTATTTCAAGGGAAACCGGTTTGGAAAGCACTCCATCCACATAATCCTCCACATCGCCTTCCGGAGGTTTACCGGAATGGAGAAGGATCACCGGTTTCTCGGCCCTTTTTCCGATCTCCTGGGCGACAACCGATATATCGCGGATACCGGGAATGGTCTGGTCCAGTATCACGATGCCGATGGGATCCTTTCCTGTAAGCCGCGCGTTGATCTCATCGAGGTTAGACGCCGTGAGCACTTGCGAAAAAAGACCGGTCATTTCGGCTTGCAGTTTGATCAGGTTCAGCACGCTCGGCTCGTCATCAATGATGAGGATCGTCCCTTTTTCAGAAGCGGCCTCGTCCGGCTTCTTGGCCGGAACCAACAGGTCCTTGATCGCCTTCGCCATGGCTTTTGCCTTAAAGGGTTTTCCCAAGTAAAGGGCAGGAACTCCGGAAGCCTTTGCGATATCGTGCCCCTTTTTGACAATTTCCCCCGAGACGCGGCCGCTGACCATAATGAACTTCAAAGGCCCGAACACTTTCTTATCCGCCAATTTTTCGTAAGCCCTCACGCCGGCCCATTCATCCCTCTGGATCTTCATATCCGAGATCAAGAGGTCGGGACGTGGTTCTTCCGGTTTCACATCCTTACTTTCCGCATCCTTAATTTTTGCAGCGGCGGCCAGCATCTCTTCAACATTCCGGAAATGCCTTGGTTGATAATGGTACCGGGACAACAAGCCGGTCAACATTTCCGCGGGTTCTTTCTCATCTTCAAGCACCCAGATCACGTCTCCGTGCCCATACAAAGACTCAGGAAGGTCCTCTTTATCTTGCAGCAGTTTTTCCGTCGCCGGCAGATAGACCACAAAAGTCGTCCCGACGCCCGTTTTTGTTGTGATATCCAGGAACCCGCCGTGTTTTTCCACGATCCTCCTGACGGCGAACAATCCAAGTCCCGTACCGTCACTTTTAGTGGTGAAAAAAGGTTCGAACAATTTCGAAAGCGCCTCATCCGGAATACCGGTGCCGGTATCTGAAACACTTATTTTGGCATAAAGGCCCGGTTCGAAAGATTGCGGCGGCACTCCCAAACTCGACGCCGAAGGCATAAGCGACCCGGGAACGTCATCCAGCCGGATTTTCTCGATCAGAACACGCACATCCCCCTTTCCTTTCTTGGGAACGGCTTGGGCGGCATTAACGATAAGATTCTCAAATAAATTGATGATCATCCCTTTGACGCTGTCGAGATTCACCGAATTCTTTTCTTCGAGCGAGATCCTCACTCGGGACTTGAACCTTTCCCGGTTCGCCTGGGCCAGTGGCAACAGCACGCTCCCAAGATCAAAGACTTCGGGGCCCCCGTGATCCAGCTTGGCGAAAACCACGATATCCATCAACTTCGCCTTCATGCCTTCCGCCGCGTGAACTATGGCGGCCAGACCGGTCTCGGCCGCCTGCCGTAAATGGACCCACTGGTCCTGGAGCGAATTCGCTTTGCTCAGGATCGTTGAAAAATTCTCCGCGGTCAGACCCTTCAACTGCTTCAGGAACTTACTTATTTCCCGATCGAAATCGGCGATATCCATCCGCATTAATTCCGGACGCCCGAGGACCGCACTCAACAGATTATTGATGTCGTGAGCGACTGAACTTGCGACCGCCACGGTGCCTCTGTACTCCTCAAGCTGGCGGGCCTGGTCCTCCACCATTTTGCGGTCGGTGACATCCTGAATAGCGCCTGCCAGCTTCACCCCCCGGCCTTGAGCATCCAGAAGTATCTGCCCTCGCTCGTCACGCGCCGGACTGGTCCAGGCCTCAATCCATTTCATCACTCCCTTATGATTGAATCGAAATACGAACCGCGCTTCTTTTTTTTGACGCATGCTGTCTTCTAACGCGCCTGTCAAGAGCTTCCGATCTTCCGGATGTACTTTGGATAAAAAAGTTTCAAAACTTGTCTCCGCTCCGTGCTCCAGGCCAAGGATTTCAAACATTTGATCTGACCAAATTCCTTCGCCGAAAACAACGCGATCCCCGTCCCATTGGACCACCCGCGTAAAACTGCCTATCTGTGCTTGCGATCGGGATTGCTCCAATTCATCCCGAACTTTCGACAAGGCTTCCTCACGACGCTTATCTTCGGTGATATCCTGAACGTTGGCGATCCGGTACAATTCCTTTCCGTCACTATTTTTGACAACGGTCACGCCGACCTGAACAGGAAAGACCGATCCGTTTTTCCGGATACCCAGCGACTCAAATATATGGTGACCTCTTTCCGCCGCGATCTCCAGCTGTTTCTTCCGGTCCGCTTGCGCCGAGGGAGCGAATAGCTCAACGGCCTTTTTTCCCGCAAGCTCTGCCACGGAGTAACCGAACATTTCGGCAAAAGACGGGTTCATCATTACGATCTGCTCCAGACTGACCACAACGATACCCCATTGGGCGTTCTGGAAAATATGCCACCACTTTTCCAGCTCCGCTTTCGCGTGTATGCGGTCGGTGATATCGCGGACCAGCACGGTAAACTGCGCTCGGGAATCATCATGAAAACCCTTCTTGGCCATTATGGAGAGTTCGAACCATCGCCTTCCTCCCGGCAGATCCAGTGCATATTCCGCCCCTTGGTACCGCCCCATTTTCGCCGCCTCATCGATGGCGCCCTGAATGACCTTCGCCGCATCCTCCGGCAGAACTTCACTCACCGACTTTCCGAGAAATTCCTGAGGCGGGACCGCCAGGACTGCGGCATCATGCGCCCGGTAATCGACGATCTTTCCGTCACGCGTCACTACGAACAGCAGGTCCGGCAACGCTCCGAGGAGCGCGTCGCGTTCCGCATGAAGGCGTTGTGCTTCTGCCTCCGCGTTGCTGTTCTCGATAATGCTTCCAAAACGTTCGGAAATAGCGTCGATCAGGGCCCTCTCTTCGTTGAGGAACGGCCCTTCGCCGGCAACCGGCTTTTCTTCCGAGTAGAAAACTTCGACGGATCCGATCGTTGCTCCATTGACCATAATATCTCGGGCCAGTCTCCATTTTGTCTCTTTGAAATCAGAGGTCTTATACTCCCGCTTCCCGATCGTTACTCTCGCGCAGGCGATCTCGGGGTATTGCCAACCGGCCGGTATGAGATCGACAATTTCCTGAAACACCTCATCGGGACCGCCAACGGAAGATCCCGCGACCCTCGAAATCGCATAGAGGCAATTGAGTTCTTTCAAACGCTCTTCATTCTCGCGCAAAAGCCTCGTTTTCTCCTCTTCCGCCCTCTTACGCTCGGAAATGTCTTCGTGGGTCCCGTACATCATGAGAGGTTTGCCGTCATCGGTCCAACTTACGATCTTCCCCATGTCATGGACCCAGACCGAGTGACCGTCCTTGTGTCTCATCCGGTTTTCAACGCTGTAAACAGCCGTTCTGCCCGCAGCATGTTCGTCATAGGCTTTATTGGCATTCTCCAAGTCATCGGAATGAACCAACCGCTCCCACGTTCCTGCGTTTGTGGCTCCCAGTTCCTGCGGCGTATAGCCAAGCATTCCCCGCCACGCCCCCCCATAAACAGTTTCTCCGGTCTGGATGTTCCATTCCCAGGTGCCCACACCGGTGGCATCGATAACGCTCTTCAACCGCTCCCGCTCTTTCTCTTGTACCTCTCTCATCCTTTTGCCCTCGGTGATGTCGCGCAGGAAACAGATGATCTGCCCGTTGGTATGCTCGTTATACTGGACGCTGATCTCGACATCGAAAACGCTTCCGTCCTTGCGGCGGTGCCTGGTCTCGAAACGGTCCGCTCCCTTCGCAATGATCCTCCGCACGTGGGCGGCCGCTGCCTCCGGAGTTTCGACGGCCTCCAGATCGGAGATCTTCATACCCAGCAGCTCTTCTCTACTGTAGCCGCTCATCCGGCAATAGGCCTCATTGACATCGCTCAGCCGGCCCTGGGCGTCCACGGACCAGAATCCGTCCAGAGCCGTCTCGATAACGGCGCCCCTCTTTGCCTCGCTCGCCCGGAGACGGTCGCCCTCCTCCTTCTCCGCGGTGATATCCGTATTTAAACCGATCATGCGCACGGGCTTTCCATCCTTATCGCGGGTCACGAGACCGTGGGCCCTGATGTGGACCACCGCACCGTCGGGACGCAGAACACGGAACTCCGTGTCAAAATCCCGCTCCCCGCGCAAAGCGGCCTCGCACTCCTCGATCGCCCTGGCGGCGTCTTCCGGGTGCAATCCCTGCTTCCAGGCTTCGATCCCGCCGGGGAAATTCTCGCGCGTCAGTCCGTAAAGCTCCAGCATCCGGTCGTCCCAGGTCATTGTTCCCTTGACAAGGTCCCAGTCCCAAACCCCTGCCTTTGCGGAGACCGTGGCAAGCTGAAGGCGTTCGGTGACCCTGAGAAGATTCATTTCTGTCCGTTTGCGCTTGGTGATGTCTTCAAAAATGGCGGCGAACTTCCCCTCCCCCGCATTATATGCCTTAACAGAAAACCATTTTCCCAATGGAGAAAAGTTCAGTTCAAACTGCGCTGATTCCGTCTTTTCCCCGGCAACCCGGGCATAGTCCCCAAGCAGCTGCGGATGCGCCTCCCAGATCCCTGGAAAAAGTTCCGAAGCTTTCCGGCCCTTAACGTCGGATAATCCGGTGATCGTTTCAAAAGCCCTGTTAACTTCCGCGTAAATGAAATCTACGGGCCGTCCTTGGGCGTCATAGACTATCTCGCAGCGCGCGACGCCCTCCTTCATTGAATCGATCAGTTGGGCGTGTTCGCCTTCGCCTCGTTCCCTCTCCGCCCGCCCTTTTTGGACCACTTCGTTGTAGCGGGTCATTGGCTGGTACACGAACTTGTAAATGAACGGAAGACCTCCCAGCACGATCGAGGTCGCGTCGAGCAATACCGCGACATCTTTTGAGAGGTCCAGATAAGTATCGAAAAACCATTCCAACGCGGCGCCGACAATAAAAAACCCCGCCGCCAGCAGCAAGGACATCCGCATCGGCGTTTTAAGATTTGTGCGAACGCGGACGGTACCGGGCACCTCGGGAACAGATTTCGAACGCATCTCTGAACGGCGGGGCACGTCACCCGCCGGCCCCGGAGGAACCGCATCCAGACCCGTCGTTTCGGGATGGCGCTTTGAGTTTTTCTGAAACTGAGCCACGGCCATATTAAGAACGGAATACAATTTTCCCATGTCAAACGGTTTACGAAGCTCGCCGTCCGTGAAGGGCTTGAATGGTTCGAGTACGTCTTTGCCGGAACTGACAATGATCACCGGATTTTCGGGTCTCGCCTTGATCTTCCTGGCGACCTCCAGCTGATCAGACCCGGGAACGGTCTGGTCCAGTATCACGACACCGATCGGAGTTTTGTCGTTAAGCTCCTTGCCGATCTCCTCGGCGTCGGAAGCTGTGGATATTTTCGAAAATAGTCCGCTTAGTTCTATTATTTGGAACGTCGGCTCCAACACGGTCTTGTCGTCCTCAATGATGAGGATCCTCCCTTTGGAAACAGCTTCGTCCGGCTTCTTAACCGCCGTTTCCGGAAGCAATGGTAACTCCCGCGGTGCCGCGGAAAGATCTTTGCCCGACCTTTCCGTCCGAGTCGGATCCAATACATCCCTGATCGCCCTTGCGATCCCGGACCATTCGTACGGCTTTTTGATGAATTTTGCAGGGACTCCGTGGTCAAGCGCGATCTTGTATCCCTTCTTGGGGATCTCCCCCGTGACAAGACCGCTGACCATGATGTACGGAAGAGGCCCGAATGTTTCCGACAGTTTTTCATAAGCATTCACGCCGGCACTTTCGTCGTCCCCGATCTTCATGTCCGTGATCACAAGTGCGGGCGGTATTCCTCCCGATCCTTTGATCTTCCTGGCCTTTTCCAACATCTCTTTATCATCCGGAGAATACACCGGTTGATAATTTAACCCGGTCAATATCTCCCGCATCGTGATCGCGGGCAGCTCTTCGTCTTCAAGGAACCAGACCACTTCCCCATCCCCCTTCAAAAGCTCCCCGGCGGCCTGGTCATTGGGAAGCGGTTTTTCCGTTGTCGGAAGATAAATCACAAAGGTCGTCCCAACGCCCGGCATCGTATCGACATCCAGGAACCCGTCGTGCTCTTGTACGGCGCCTAAGACGTTCGGCAATCCCAGTCCCGTTCCGATGTCCTTTTTAGTGGTAAAAAGAGGTTCAAACAGCCTCGGAAGCACTTCGTCCTGAATACCGGCCCCGGTATCCGTAACTCTTACTTTGGCGTAAGAACCCGGTTTAAACGGTTGGCGCTGCGCCCACAAAAAAGTTTTTTTCGGCATCAGCAGAGCGGGGGCACGATCGAGCCGGACTTGTTCGACCGAAACGAGCACTTTCCCCTCCCCTCCGGGAGGAATGGCCTGAGCACTGTTCACGATAAGATTCAAGAACAAATTGATGATCTTTCCCTTCTGGGCATCGAGAAGCACCGGCTTCCCAGAATCCTTTTCTTTAAACAGAAATTTCACTCTGCTTTTGGAATTTGTTTCGTTTGCCTGGACCAGGGTCCTCAGCTCTTTCCCCAGATCAAAAACTTCGGGGGCTTTGTGTTCCTGCTTGGCAAAGATCCCGAGTTGATCCAGCCGCGCTTGTATGGACACCACTGCCTGGGACATGGCTGCGCAAGCCGTATTGACCAATTGTTGAAAAGGATCCCACAAAGGTTTGAGTTTGCTTGGAAGTCCTTCTCCCTCCTGCATGAACAAGTCGCGTATTTTCCCGTCTAAACTAGCAGTGCCACCTTTCAACAGGTCGGGAAACGCAGCGATCGGGACCAATTGATTGCGTATATCGTGAATGATCTGACGTAGAACAGCCAAGGCGCCCTCGAGCTTCTGGCGCGTACGCTCCTGGGCTTCCGCCTGTTTTCGATCGGTAACATCTTGAATAATTCCCGACAGTTCCGTCACCCGGCCCTGAGGGTCCAGAAGCATCTGCCCATGCCCGTCGCTTGCCGGACCGATCGTAGCCTCCAACCACCGCATCACCCCTCCGCGATCGAATCGAAACAGGATCCGCATTTGTTTTTGTTGGCGCACGACATCTTCTAACGCGTCCCTCAGCGGCCCATTATCTTCCAGAGGCACTCGGGCTAAAATAGATTCGAAATCCGTACTCGCCGTATGATCAAAACCGAGAAGTTCAAACATTTGCTTTGACCAAACTCCCTTACCAAAGGCAACTTGATCCCCCTCCCCCCATTGGATCTGCCGTTTAAAACTGCCTATTCGCGCGATGGATTGGGATTGTTCCAGATCATTTCGGGCTTTCGATAAGGTTTCCTCCACCTGCTTGCGCGCGGTGATGTCCTGGATGTTAGCGACCCGGTAAGATCCTTCCGCGCTATCACTCCGAACAACGGTCACGTCGATCAGGACGGGAAATACCGATCCGTCTTTCCGGCGGAACGCGGACTCAAATCTATGGTGTCCTTTCTCCGTCGCGAGGCGGATCTGCTCCAGTCGATCCTCGATCACAGAGGGATCGTACAGTTCGACGATACTCCTCCCCGCGAGCTCTTTCTCGGCATAACCGCACATTTCGGCGAACGCCGGATTCATCGTCTGGATCACACCTTTTGCACTGACCGCAACGATACCCCATCGGGCGTGTTGAAAGATCTTCTCCCACTTTTCCAGCCTCTCCTCCGCCTGTTTGAGGTCGGTGATATCGGTGTGGGTTCCGTACATCATGAGCGGCTTGCCGTCGGCGGTCCTGGAAGTAACACGGCCACGATCAAGAATCCAGACCCAGCGGCCGTCCTTGTGTTTCATCCGGCATTCAGCTTCGTAAAAAGGCAGCTCGCCCGCGAAATGCCTCTCCAGCAATGCGTCTGTCCGCTTCAAGTCGTCGGGGTGGATCAACTCTCTAAATGTCCCGTGCCTCGTGGATTCCAACTCACCGGGCGCATAACCAAGCATTTCCAACCACCTCTCATTGCGGAAGGTTTCTCCTGTCTGGACGTTCCATTCCCAGATGCCGACATGAGCACCTTCGATAACCTTTTCCAACCGCCTTCTCGCAATGTCCGACTCCTCCTCCCGCTTTCGCTGAAGCGCGGCGCTGACACGGGCCAAGGGGCGATACACGAACATGTAAATAAAGGGAAAACCTATCGCCGCGATCACACCCGCGTGAAATATTCCCGGAGCTTTTTGCAAAGACGGCAGAAACAACTCTATAACCGGCCCATGCAACATAAAGGCGATAAAAAAAACCGCCGTCACCGCCAGGGATATCTCTATCGACAATTTCAGAATTTTCCACCCGTTGCTCCGGACGGTACCGGGTACCGAAGGGACAGGTTGGGATGTCTGCTTTGACCGCACTTCCGACCGCACCGCGTCCGGCGCGGCAGCACCTGCCGCAAGGTCATAGACCATGAGCACGTTGCATTCCATGCCGCGCAGGTCCCGGCTGGGATTGAACCGTGAATTTTCGATAACTCCGCCGAATTTTGCCCCGCATTTTTGATGGGTCGGGGTCTGGAACGCGTCGCCGACCCTTGTAACGTGGAATTTGATGAAATCGCTTTTGCTCTCGAAATCCATCGCCAAATAGCGGCAGACCTCCTCCACCGTAAGCTCCGGATCTCCGGGCTTGTTTTTTGGAAATTGATCACGCAATGCCATGACCGCCGCGTCCGTCATCTGCGAAGTGTCCATGCGAAAGAACTTCGTGTACGTCTTAAAAGGGACCGGGAGGAAAGGGTTGGCGTCCTCCTTGCGGAAAGCGAAGTGGTTGAACTCCTCGAAGACCTTTGCCTTATCCAGCTTCCCTTCCTCGTTCAGGTATTTCGGATCGTTCACGAATTTGGGATTTAAATGGATCAGGTAGTCAAGAGGTTCGGCGCGGGAATAAGCGACCACTTTTTTGATCCCCATCTTCCGGGCCAGATCCGCGGTCGCGTTCACGAGCAGCGGGAAAAGCTGGTACGACCGCGTCCTGCGGGACGTGAATACCGAGAAATCGATCACCGAGGAATTCTCGCGGTCACCCGCAGCAGGCACCTGCAAAGCGTCTTCCGTATCCTGATACGTCTGCGGAAAGTCCCGGAGCAGGTCCTCGGCCTTCGAGAAACTGCTATGGATCCCCCCTTCGATCCTGCCGTTCACCCGGACCACCATCACCGGGTTCGGGGAACGCCCGTCTTCGCCGAGGACCCTCTCGAGAATTCTCTGCACGTCAATGTCCAGACCCACCATTTCATCCCAAGAGCCCTGCTCGATCTCCACAAGCCGCCTGACGTCCGCGGCCGTTGGCTGAGTGAGCGGTTCCACCGTCACGATGACAGATTGCGCCACCTTCTCGGACACTCCGTTCCTTTGTACGGTCAGCCAATAGGTGTGGTCCAGGGCCTGACGGAGCGAGTCAGGGAGTGTGCCCGCCGGCAACACCTTCTGCCACATGTCTTTGATCCTCGCCGCTCCCTCTTTCAGGTCATAACCTTTGTCACGCAGCCATTCCTCAACGGTACCGGGTACCCTGGGGACATGTTGTTCCGCCCGCATTTCGGAGCGGTTCCTGAACGACGCGCCACGATGGGGCCCGCCGAGCATCATATTGAGCGCGATCTGCTGGCCCAGGACAAACAGGGACTCCGGGAAAGACAGTGTGCTATCGACAAAGATCACGGACAGATCTTTGTCATCTTCAAAAGCAAAACGGATATGAAAACTTTTCGTTCCTTCCGCCCCTTCGGTCAAATAAGAGTTCAGGAGACGCCATAGCGGATCGTCAGAAGGAAGGAAAACGATGTTTAAGGACCGGTCGGAAGAAAGGGACAGCGCGAAATCCCTCATAAGGCCTTGAAGATAAGAGGCTTTGTCATGTTCCCGCAAATAACCTTTGAACGGACCGGCTTCCCCGGTGACCGGCACTTTATTATCTTCGATCAGCTTCATGAGTTCTGTCAGGTACGCGTACCGCCTTCCCGCCTCCGCCCTCCTGGCCCAGGACAACTTGGTGTCTCCCATCATCCGCTGTTGCACCCAGCTCATCAATTCGATCTTTTTCAGTTCGGAATCTACAAGCTTCGCCAGCGGCACAACATCACCCCGCACCTCAGCACGGCGGACCTCCCCATTAGCCGGCTTCGAACGCATTTCGGAGCGGGCTTCCCCGTTGTCATTTGTCATTGGCTTAGCCGTCGAAACAGGCCCGTCGCTATAGCGTTCCTTATAAGGGTCCCACACCACCCGTTTCCAGCCGAAACTCCCGTCGTGACCCACATGCGAGAATTGCAGATAAAACCACCCCTGCGCGTCCCTTTTGATCTCCTCAAGACAGATCTGCTTTAAATTCCCCGGAACGCCAAAACCCAGTTGTTTCCCCAGATTCTTTCCGTCGGGACGGGGCATGACCTTTTGGAACTTTGTCGCTTTCCCCTCCCCTATGGACACAAGCCAGTTCCCCACGTCCAGATGCATATCCGTAAACTCCGCGCCGTTATTCAAAACCTCCTGCATCTTCCTCACAAGATCGGCGCGCATTTCATCATAATTGGGTTTACCCTCAACGTTACCGGTTCCCTCGGGGGCAGGCTGCTCCGCCCGCGCCTCGGAGCGGACTATGCCATTCACTGAAACTGCGGGAGGACGTGCCCCGGAGGGCCGCCATCCATATAGCGCGTCCGGCATCTTCGGCACCCCAGGGAGAAGGAGTTCACAAACCTCATCGAGGGATTCGGTCCAGATGAGTAACCTCCCGGCAGCGCGGGTGGCGCCTGTGACAGCGTCTATGGAAGCATCCTCATCGGCCGGAGAGATCTTCCCGGATATATTCAGTTTTTCTATAGCTTCCAGAATGTAAAAGATCGTATCAGGCGACAGCATGACAACCACCCCGCCGTGCTCTTTGCCTTTACTTTCTCCGAGCATGAGCCCCACGTTTGCGTCTGCGAAAAGACGGGCGATCACCTTCCGGACAATGCCCTCCCGGTCATGAGGTATGCCATACCCGATCTGCAGCGAAGCCCCGGGTTCAAACATCTCGCCATTTTCGTAATGAAACTTGCGGATCGCGGCGCTTACAAGGTCCTCGACCGCCGCATGCGCCACTTCTGGGTCCCCAACGACGCCAAGAGATCTATAGAATCCAGCCCGCCGGGCATCTTCATCAAAAAGCGGGCTACCTTTTGGAAGGATCAACTGTATAAAATACGGGTCCGTCGGCGATACCGGAACGTTTTGAAAAATTTCATCCGCCCAATCCGCTAGCTCCTTTAGTATTTTGCTGTCCTGCCCCTGGAAATAATCCTGCGCTTTCTGCAACATCTTGAAGACCACGGCATTCGGATAGGAACGATCAACAAGAGCCTTTGTAACAAACCCCTTAAGATCTTCCTTCATCCCGGCAAGGATCTCGGACCGATCCCCGGCCGGCGCGACGGCATCGGCATCCAATAGTTCTTTCCACGCATCCATTTTTTTAAGAAAATCTTCCACCGGTCCGGGCACGGGCTCGCGGTCCACAAGGATCTCGGCATCGCCGGGGACCAGCACGACATTGGTCTTGTCCGGATCATAGATCTCCCGGAACTTTTTAACGATCCCCTCAAGCGTTACGGGCATCCGGGGACTCACGGTGAGAAAGGTCCTTTTGGGATCGATGTCCTGGCCCCATTTTTCGCTTTTACCGGCGATACGAACCGCAAGATCGACAGCTCCGGAGTTCACGATGATCTTCTTAAAAACGTCAGTGACAAGCTCCGGGTCCAGCTCGCCGTAACGCGACTGACCCACTTTCACTTTCATATTCTTCACCCTCGGTAACGCCTGCCTGAGATTCGCCAGGGAGAGGACATCATCCTCGCCGACGAATACCAGCGAACGAAAACCATTCATGTTTTGGAGTGCCGATTGCACGTCCTCCTCTAATGCGCCCCACAGACGGAAGGACGCCGGTGCCTTCCCCAAAAGATCCACGCCTGCTTGCCCGGTCAAGGCCCCGATCTTTTCATTGTCATCCAGAAGTACGATCTGCTTGGAAAGATCCGCCCGTTCGATAAAACTCCGGCTCCCTCCCCGGACCAGTACGGGTAAACTGACCAGCAGGCCGTCCGAGTACACTCCGTTGATCATCGCATGCGCGGTCGCGACGGGAAGGAAGCTCCCGCCGGAACTTTGACCCCCGAACGTTGCCAGTGACACCATTCTGTGTTGATTCTGATCAAAAAATTTCTTCGGAACACCCGTCCTCACCTCCGAACGGAGGGCAGCAGAGGCCGGAACCGGTGAGGAAAGACTAAAAATGGAATTTGAGAAGGCGAGGTTGAGATCGGAGCTGTCGGAAGCCATTAATTTTCGGATAAATGCGGAGATCTCGAGGCGCCACGCTTCCGCCAAATCGATCCCGTTTACAAAAACGCGCTCGACACGGCCGACGATCCCGAGAAGCGCGGCGATCTGCGAAGCATTGGTGACAGTCACCTTTTCCTTGGTGACAGTCACCTTTTCCACCGGGCCGAACATGGAACGCAGGTACACTTCACGGTCGCGTTTCGTGACTTCCGTGATACGCGGGGTGATCTGCAAATAAGAACAGTGTTTGGCGGCTGCGAGTTGCTTGAGGCCGTCCGCGTGGAAACCGCCCGTGACGATCACGGCGCGCTTCTCCTTGAGTTCGCCCATTTTCTTCAGCGCGTTCCCGAACATCTTGTTTTCACGGACAACGGCTATTTGGTAGAACGACATTGCAGATTGATAAACGGCATCGATCTCTTTGGATGGCGGAAGGCCGAGGGTGGATGGAGCGGGCTTTGCGTTCGTCGCCATCCGCCATCCTCCATCCACCATCCGTTTATTTAGTTCTTCATATTCGCTTCTCGTGAGTTCG
>CAIJHQ010000033.1 GCA_903820505.1 Candidatus Omnitrophota bacterium | reverse complement strand
GTCCGCGAAAAGGCAGCCATTCACGCCTTGAAATTGGAAACTGGAAATTCGAAATTAGGGTGAGAGATGAAACGAGACTATGAGTTGGATGTGAACCCGATTCATAAACTGGCCAAAAGTGTGAAGGCCCAATATCTAATTTCCAGTTTCCAATTTTAGCGTTCCCAGTTGCGACGGACCAGCGGGTTTGCTATCCTTTGATTCAAATTCAAGGGTTTTGTATAAATCTTCACGGTTAAGTCCCGTTTGTTCGCAAAAGCTTTCATCGGTCAGCCACCCGGCATCTTTTTCAGCTATAAACGCCTGAATATCTTTGAGGGGATCAACCCATTCCCATTTATGAGGCGTCCATGTTGCCTTGCAGTATCCCCATTCATTTTCTTTAAAATCAGCGATTGACCTTCCAGAAACAAGGCCCGACAGAAAACACCATTGAACGTACTTGTTCCATATTGGTTGACAAAACGACCTAATTACAAATTGCTGCTTCTTTACATAGTATCTTCGCCTATCCATTACCACCACCCGCGAAGATGCAAAATTAGCACCCGCAAGATCGGCGGTCATCTCCTGATATGATACTCCCATGCCGGACGATATTTGTCGCAAGTAAAGTTCAATAAGCGCACCAAATGTTTCTTTTATAGAATCAGTGGATTGAATTACTTCTGGCTTCTCCATTGATTTGATTATTTTCCCTGGAGACCATTCTATTTTTCCATCGGTGTTTTTATTTGCAGCATTGGGAAACTTACTTGTTTCCTTGACCCACAATGCAATCATGGCCTGAATCCTTGACGCAATAAGCTTATCTTCCTGCAATTGCGACAAATCCCATAGCGTAGTAAGGACCGGCGCAAGCCAAGGGATGCCGATATATTGATTTACATGCCATTTTTCATAACAATGGAGCACATTAGATGCGTCAAGTTCGAAAAACAGCCACGTAAGCAAGTCCTGAAAGAAATATCTTTCCGGTTCGCTAAAATTGTTTACTTTTACACCATTAAAAATCATTGGGCTGTTAGGCATTGCGAAATTGTCATGCGAGAACTCAATAAATGATTGGTCAATCTGTTGAAACGCGAAGGGTAGGAGGCTTCCAGGCTTCGAAGGAACGAAGTTTAAAAAAAGTCCACCCGATACACAGCAATTGGCAATATATTTGCTTTGCACATCAAAAAAACCATCGGTATTAGGGCGAAAACATTCTTCGGAAAAACGTTCGAAGTTTTGATTGAGAATATCACCCATCCCATCAATTTCTTTTCCTGTTGAGTCAACAGGTTTGGAGCGCGGGGAAATCCCCTTGCCGATTATTTGCGATTGAAGAACGCGGACGCAGGATCGGGCGTAAGGATCGGTATCGTACGCGCGTTTGGCGCGCGCGAAGAGCCGCCGATATTCGAGTCTGTAGATATTTTGATCGACAAGTACGGCAGGATTCCAGTCATTGCGATGAGCGCCCAGCTCTGCGGCAGGATAATAACGCTCCATGATCTGCCCAATAGCGTTTAAATAGTCGGTCCCACCCCGGAACTGCCGGTATTGATTAAAATGTTCCTTGATTTTGCCTACAAAACTCATTGAAAATAGCCTTTTGGAGCGAATTCGACATCGTAGGTGCCC
>CAIJHQ010000032.1 GCA_903820505.1 Candidatus Omnitrophota bacterium | reverse complement strand
TCCAGGACCCCCGATCTAAGCTGCTTTTCATCTACCTTTTTAGCAACCCACGTTGTCCTATATCTGGAATTTATAAGATTTCCCTCGAAACGATGTCGTTTGAGACTGGCATTGTTCCGGATTGTAAAGCAAACCTCGAAGAACTGATCCACGCGGGTTTAATTTCAAACGATTGTGACAAAAACGTGATTTGGATTCACGGCAAAATCAAACATGACCAGTCTTGGACCACCCCCATGAGAATCAAATCCATAAGGAGAAGTCTTGCCGAGTTTTCTTCATGCTCATTTATACAGAGCATTTTTGAAAAATATCCTTTTCTTAAAGATTTAGCCATTGAAGAAGAAATAAGGCGAAAAGAATTGCGCGGGTGTAGAGCGAAAGAGCCAGAGGGAGCGTCAGAGGCAGAGAAAGAGTCAGCGTCAGAGACAGGTGGGTTTGCAGACGGTATGGATAGGGTATCGTGAGGGTATGCTTACGAACCGCGACAGCAGATTTTTAAACATGAGAGCGGCCGGGACATACTTAGGCCAGAGTTATCGTTGGATGCAACGGAACTACCCCTCCCTGCTTCGGGCCGGGGTCATCGTCTTCCGGGTTCCCAAGGACTCCCCTAAAGGCCACCTGGTGTTTGAAAAAGGTAGTCTGGATCGCTATCTGGAATCGTGCCGGATCACGGCGGATTTTGTGACCGTTGAGTAATCTACCCAAAGGTCGGTGATATGCGCGAAGTTGGCAAGTGATGGATTATCAGAGAGTTATGGGATTATTGGGAAAGGACGGAATGGGAGTGACAATACTCGGTGACAATAAAACGGGGCTAAATCAGCCCTTTTTGCCGCCGCCGGTGGCTTTGGATAGGAGTCTCCCGACAACTTGGGATAGTGATCGGTCATCCTTCTTGGCAAGGCTTTCTAGGGCCTTCTTGACGGATGGGGCAAGCCGGACTGTTAGCACTTCGGTTTTCTTTTCTCTCATAGGGGCTATTTTAGGCTTTACATGATGAATGACAATGTATACAATGTCATACACATGAGGAGAAAGGCAAGCTAAATATGGCAAGCATATATAGGCGCAAAGGCAATCGAATCTGGTATATCGCTTACATGCAGACCGGGAAACAGGTCTACAAGAGCCTGAAAACCGCTGATGAGAAGCTCGCCCGGTTTCTCAAAAAGGAATATGAGGTCAAGCTACGTCGGAACGAAGTTAAGGGTGAAAAACGCATTTCAGTTGAGGCTTTTTGCAAGGAATACCTCGAAGATGTGTCCTACCGGAAGAAATCCACGAATACCGCTGATTATAGCCGTGTTAAGGAGTTCCTAATCCATCACGGAAAGAAAACGATCAACAGCATTAGCCATGACGATATTCGCCTTTATCTCCACCGCTTTGAAGAAAAATCCCCAAAGACCTATAACGAAGCCATAGGGATCATCAAGAGATTCTTCCGCCCAGCTGTGGAAAGGGGATATATCCTAAAGAACCCGGCGGATGGCTTCCATCGGAAGAAAGTTCCGCAATCTCTTCCGCGCTTTCTGACCGAC
>CAIJHQ010000031.1 GCA_903820505.1 Candidatus Omnitrophota bacterium | reverse complement strand
CGTTCAAACCGTGGTGGGTTCGGGCAGAGGGATGATGAACTGGACGTTCTTTTCCCTCAAAAAACCGATCTTGGCGATGATCTCTTTGGCGAAATTCCAGGCGAAGATAAGAACATAATCGGTCGGCTGCGCCGTAAGATGCGCGCTCGGCACGATGGGGATCTTCCGTCCCGGCACCAACCGTCCCTGCTTCAGTGGATTGTCGTCCACGATGTAATCGATCTGCGCGGGCGTCAGTTCGCAGAAATTGATGATGGTCGTGGCTTTGGCCGGGGCACCGTACCCGGAGATCGACTTCCCTTCCTTCTTGACCGCGACGATCATCCGGTTCAGTTTGTGCTTGAAATCAAGGACCCGCGCCGCGAAATCCGAATAAACTTTTTCCCCGAGCAGTCCCTGCTCCTTTTCGGCGTTCAAGAAACGCTCCACCGCGGGTTCGGGCTTCCTGGGCCCTCCTTTTTTCTGGACGAAAACGCGGAGCGACCCGCCGTGCGTGTCGACCTCTTTGATGTCAAAGATCTCCATCCCGAATTTCGCGAAAAGAAAGCTGAGCGCCGTGACCCCGATATAGCAGACGTGCTCGTGGTAGACCATATCGAAGAACATCTTTTCGAGCATGGTCGCCAGATAAGCGAATTCGATCACAAAGAAACCGTCGTCGGCCAGCAATTCGCGGACGTTCCGGCAAACCCCCTGGATATCGTCGATATGGGCGAACACGTTGTTCGCGCTGACGGCATCCGCCTTCCCGTATTGAGAAACGATCTCCCGGACCGCTTCAACTCCGAAATACCGGTTGAGCGTCGTCACTCCCCGGCGGTTCGCGTCCGACGCGAGGTTCTTCGCCGGTTCCACGCCGACCCCGCGCATGCCGGCCTTTTCATAGCAGGAAACGAGAAGCCCGTCGTTGCTCCCGATATCGACCGCCAAAGGTCTTTGTTTTTGAGGCAGCCGCCCGCGGACGTCCCGGGCGTATTCGGCGAAATGCGTCCGGAAGGTCTGCGTCGTCGAACTGACATAAAGGTAATCATCGAACATCAACGCCGCGGGCACGGAATGCGTCAGCTGCACGAGATGGCACTTCCGGCATTTGACGACAGCCAGCGGGCAATGGAATTCCGGCGTCGCCGCGTCTTCGCGGCGCGGGAGATTGTTCGCGAGCGGCTGGATCCCCAGGTCCAGAAAAGGTTTCCCGAGCGGTTCATCGCAGTAGCGGCACGTTTTTCTTTTATAGGGGTCGTGTTCCATCATTTCCTCAGGCCGCGGGGGGCGGAAAGATCCCGGTGATCTTCCCGTGGCGGATGACGATGTGGCCACCCGAAAGAACATCCACCGTCCCGTTAACGATCTGTTCGATCACGCCCGCCACGAATTCCGGGGTTTGCTGTTTGGCCGCGTCCTCGGCGCCAAAAAGTTCGCGGCGCATTTCGGTGTTCATCCCGCCCGGGCAAACGGTAATGCACCGGAGACCGGTCCCGTCATTTTCTTTGGCGATCGCCTGGGAAAGCGCGAGCACGCCGGACTTGGCCGCCGAATAAGGAAATAACCGCGGGACCGCGCGCGTCCCCGCCATGGAGGAAATATTCAGGATGAGCGCGCGTTCCTGCCGCGCCATGGCCGGGATCGCGTACTTGCACATCAGAAAGGCCGACAGGAGGTTCTGTGCCAGATGTTCCGTCAGCTCCTTCGCAGAGACCGCCTCCACCCTGGCAAGCGGACCGCAATACCCGGCGTTATTGATGAGAATGTCGATGCGACCGGCATCCCGGACGATCTTCCCGAGAAGTTCTTTGACTTTTTTTTCCGAAGTGATGTCGCCGCAAAAAAGCAGGAAGTTCCCGGAGCCGATACTTTTGCGGGCGGCGGTCCAGTGTTCCCGGGTCCTGCTGATCCCGAAGACCTTGTCCCCGGCCTTGATGAATTTCCGGGCAAGTTCAAGACCCAGGCCGCGAGTGGCGCCGGTAATAACGATGGTGCGGTTCATAGAGGGAGGAGAATTATTTTGTTTTGAGTTCTTTATTAATGTACCCTTCGATCACGGGGAAAGCGATCGTGTCTTCCTCGTACTTCCCTTCTTCGCGCATCCGCGTCGTCAGGGAAAGAAAAACCGAATCTTCCGTGAACTTCTGGGCGTGGGCGACCATCGGCGGCGTGTAAACAATATCCCCGGCCATCACTTTGAGGACCTGCTTTTTGGAAGGATCGTCCACCGGGCAGCAGTGGCTTTCATAAGCGCCGCTCACGAGGTACATGTATTGAATGTCTTTTTTATGATAGTGATTGGCCCGCACGGAACCCTTCCTGGAAGTGATGTACGCCACGTGCCCGGTCGTTCCCTCGAACACATTGATGATCTCGCCCCGCGCGTCCACGAAAGCCGGCTTGATATGCTTCACAGTCTCTAATTCCATGATAACAGTTCTCCTCCCTTGAGTAGACGGGGATCGACCCCTTTATTAAAATTCGCGGAACCAGGCAACGGTCCGCGCGAGACCTTCCTTGAGATCGTACTTCGGCTTGAACCCCGTGGCCTTCCGGATCTTGGAAATATCGGGACAGCGCCGTTTCGGATCGCTCTGGGCATAGACCGCGTGCGGCGGATCGATATGCACGATCTCGACCGGATACGGCATGGCGGCGACCAGCTCTTTGGCCAGTCCTTCCACCGAAATTTCCCGCTCCGAGTTCCCGACGTTGAAGGATTCGCCGTTCGCGTCCGAGAAGAGGACGCGGAAGATCATTTCGATGGCGTCGTTGATATAACAGAAGGAACGCGTGTTGCGCCCGTCGCCGTGGATCGGAAGCGGCTCTTTGCGGAGCGCGTGCTCGATGAAATTCGGAAGCACCCGGTAATCGTCCGGCCGGATCCCGGGCCCGTAAACGTTGAAGGGCCTCACCATTTTGACCGGCACGTCGAACACGTTCCAATAAGCCTCGCACATCGTTTCCCCGAAACGCTTGGACTCGTCATAGCAGGCGCGCGGCCCTTTCACGGAGACGTTCCCGCGGTATTCTTCGTTCGTCGGAACATGGTTGTTGTCGGGGTCCCCGTAGACCTCGCTGGAACTCGTGAAAAGAAAACTTTTCACCTTCTTTTCGCGGGCGAGTTCGAGCATGTTGCGCGTCCCGACCGTCCCCACGTCCATGGTCTCGATCGGGAATTTGGTGTAATAGACCGGAGAGGCGATCCCCGCCGCGTGGATCAGATAATCGATCTTTTTGTCCGTTTTGAACGGTTCGATGACGTTATGTTTCTGAAAATGAAGATTTTCGTCGGAAAAAATATGCTGTTCGTACCCGGTGATAAAATTATCCAGCAGAATGGCGGAAAGTTTTTGTTTGAGGACGTGCTGGTTCAGGTAGCGGAAAAGGAGGACCATGTAATTCCCCAGGAACCCGCCGGCCCCCGTCAGCAGAAAGGTCTTCCCTTCGAAATGCGCTAACTGGTCCTTGAGATGCCCTGCAAGCTGGGCGATGTCTTCCTGGATGATCTTCGATTCGTAGAGGCGCTTTCGCGAATGCCCCAAGCCCATCGGACGTGTTTCCTTTCGTATTGAGAATACGGCGAGACCCAAAAATGAGTTGAGATTATACTGTGTTTAGTGTAAAAAGTTCAATCAATAACATCACGTGAGGGAACGCGGGACGCGAAAAACCATCCGTCTTCCGGCATCCGGACATGAATTATATCCAGCGCTTCATAGAATTCTTCCTGAAAAGAAAATGGCTCGGTCTCCTGATCGTGCTCGCCCTCGTGACCGGGACCGGCATCTCCACGTTCTACCGGGGCGCGATCAGTCCCAAACAGCGGACCGACCTGACCGTTTACCTGAAGGCCTCGGAAATGATCCGCATCGGCCGGGCCAATCATATCTACGGGATCGAGAACGCGCGCCATTGGCACTATGTCTATTCCCCTTTCCTCGCCGTCCTTCTTCTCCCCGTGGTCGATCTGCCGCTCGGGATCAATGTCCTGCTGATTTATCTGCTCTCGATCGGGGCGCTCGCGGCGGCCTTCCTTTTTTCGCGTTCATGTACCGATAAACGCGGCGGCGCCGGCTGGCAGATCGCTCTTTCCGCGCTCCTCTGCCTTCCGCTTTTTTTGAACACGCTTTCCCGCGCCCAGCTGGGGATCTTCATGCTTTTTTTCACCCTGTTCATTTTCTATTGTTATCTGGAGAAATGGAAATTCCTGGCCGGGTTCCTGCTCGCGCTCGCCGTGACGCTCAAGATCAGTCCGCTCGCGTTCGCGGTCTTGTTTTTCCTGTTCAAAAAGGAGTGGAAGGTCCTCATCGGCGCGCTTTTCGGCCTGGTCCTTTTCTGTTTTGTGTTCCCTTCGCTCGTCGTCGGTTTTCAGATGAACTGGGAACTGCTCAAGATCTGGCAGTCGCTCATGGCCACAGGAAGTTCGGACAAGGCCCACACCATCTACCTTTGGAGCGAACTTTTCACGCCGTTCGCCAATGACAATCAATCCCTTTACGCCGTCGTCACGCGACTCGCATGGCCGTCGGAGGCGCAATTCGTGACCGGCTCGAACGCCGTGATCCGCACGGCAACCGCCGCCGTCGGCGTCCTGCTCCTCGGGCTGCTTTTCCTGAGAAAACTTCCCGCGCCCGCCGCGATCGTCCGGGACCGCGCCGGCCTTTTCGCGGAATATTCCCTTTATCCCATGCTGATGCTCTTCGCCTCCCCCGTCACGCAGGTCCATCACTACACGAACCTCTACGTCCTCTTTTTGGCCGCCCTTTTCCTGCTGGACGGACCGTTTCAAAACCCGCTCACCCGGCGCGGACTTCTTATCAGTTTCTGGGTGTGCGCTCTCTCCGTGTTCCTGGGTTATGTTGCGGAGCCTTTGAGCGCATGGGGCGTTCCATTGTGGGGATCCATGCTTCTCTGGACCGCCGTCCTCGTTTCGATAAAAAAATAATCGCCCTTGCGGGCACACTCCGGAAGTGTATTCGATAACGAGGGAAAAATCCGGATGGATCCGCTTCTTTGAAGGATCAGGACAATCCGAGTTGGAGTTTCGCCGCCTCGGACAAGCGGGTCTGGTCCCAGGGCGGGTCCCAGACGATCTCAACGGTGACTTTTTTCACGCCGGGCAGTGTCGCGATGCGGCGTTCGACGTCTTTCTTGATGGTGTCCGCCATGGGGCACATGGGGCTGGTGAAGGTCATTTGGATGAGAACTTCCTTGCTTTCCGCGAGATCGAGGACCTTCACGCCGTAGATCAGCCCGAGGTCCGCGATATTGACCGGGATCTCGTAGTCATAACACAACCGCAGCTGTTCCCAGACTTTTTCTTCCAGCGTCTTCTCCGGCATCCGGTCGATCCCCTATTCCGTCGTCACTTGTTTTCCGGTCGGGTCCAGGGCTTCGCACATCGTGTGCCACGCAAGAGAAGCACATTTGACGCGCGCCGGGAATTCACAGACTCCGGCCAGCGTCGCCAGTTTGCCGACCTTGGAAACGTCGCAGGGTTCCCCGATCTTCCGGGAAAGCATTTTATGGACCTCCTCGAAAAGCGCTTTGGCCTCCCGGCGCGTCTTGCCTTTCAGCGCCGCCGTCATCATCGAGGCCGAAGCCTTCGAGATCGCGCAGCCGGCCCCTTCGAACCCGATATCCTTGATCACGTCCCCGTCCATCAGGAGTGAAACCTTAAAATGGTCCCCGCACAGCGGGTTGTACCCTTCCGCGTTCCGGTTGGCGTCCTTCACCGCGCGGAAATTCCGCGGGTTCTTGTTATGGTCCATGATCATTTCCTGATAAAGCTCGCGGATATCGCCGTTCACCGGAACACCTCCGTCACTTCATGGAGCGCCGCGACCAGGCGGCCGATCTCTTCTTTCGTATTGTAGAATGCCAGCGAGGCGCGCGTCGTCGCCGGAACGTTAAACCGCTGCATGACCGGCATGGCGCAATGATGCCCGGCGCGTATCGCGATCCCCTGCCGGTCCAGGATCGTCCCGATGTCATGGGCGTGCGCTTCGCCGATCACGAAAGACAGGATCGCGGACTTCTTCCGGGCCGTCCCGATCAGGCGCAGGCCGGGCACCTGCAGGATCTTTTCGGTACCGTACGCGAGGAGTTCCTGCTCGTAAGCCTCGATCCGGTCCAGTCCGACCGAACGGATGTAATCGATCGCCGCGCCGAGCCCGATCACTCCGGCGATATGCGGCGTCCCGGCCTCGAATTTATACGGCAGGTCGTTGTAAGTCGTCTTCTCGAAGGTCACGGTACGAATCATGTCCCCGCCGCCCTGATACGGAGGCATTTTTTCGAGCAGTTCTTTTTTCCCGTAAAGCACGCCGATCCCCGTCGGCCCGAGAAGTTTGTGACCGGAAAAAGCGTAAAAATCGCAATCGATATCCTGTACATCCACCGCCGTATGCGCCACCGCCTGGGCCCCGTCGACCAGGACCACCGCCCCTTTTTCATGAGCGAGCCGCGCCAGTTCCTTGACGGGATTGATCGTTCCGAGCGCGTTCGAGACATGCGTCACGGAAACGAATTTGACCTTTTGGGTCAGAAGCTTCTTGAATTCCTCGAGGATGAGTTCCCCCTCATCGTTGATGGGCGCCACTTTCAACCGGATGCCCGTCTGTTCGGCAAGCATCTGCCAGGGAACGATGTTCGAGTGGTGTTCCATGCCGGTGATCAGCACCTCGTCGCCTTTCCGGAGAAAGGCGCGGCCGTAACAATGCGCCACCAGATTGATGGCTTCCGTCGTCCCGCGAACGAAGAGGATCTCCTTGTCCGAACGTGCATGGATGAATTCCTGGACCCGGTGGCGGGCGCTTTTGTAGCGCTTGGTCGCCTGTTCGCTCAGACAAAAAATGCCGCGATGGATGTTCGCGTTCTCTTTGGAGTAGAACTGCGTCAGGGTGTCGATCACGGCCCGGGGTTTCTGGGTCGTTGCCGCGTTATCCAGATAGGTCAAAGGCTTCCCGTAGACCTGTTCTTCCAGGATCGGAAAATCCTTCCGGATCGCTTCTACATCAAATTTTTTCACGCCGGTTGATGGTTCCATGTGTGTGCCCTCGCGGCCGCTCCTCTTCTTAACTTTGACAGAATTGCGCTTCCAGTTTTTGACTGACGCGCTCTTCCAGTTCCCTTTTGAAAAAGTCCTGCTCCGCGGCATCGATCACTTCCTGGACGAACCCTCGCGCCAGGATCCTCCCGGCATCGCGTTCGCCGATCCCGCGGGACCTCAGATAAAAAACCGCGTCTTCCTGCAACGGCCCCACCGCAGCGCCGTGACTGCACTTCACGTCGTCCGTGTCGATCTCCAGTTGGGGCTGCGTGTCGACCCTCGCCTCATCCGATAGAAGGAGGTTTTTATTGACCTGTGTCGCGTCGGTCTGCACCGCCCCCTGCCGGACAAGAACCTTGCCGCCGAAGACCCCGCGGGACTTCCCCGCCATCAATCCCTTGAAAAATTGCCGGCTTTTTCCCGCCGGCTTCCGGTGATCGATGAAAGTGTGCTGGTCCAGGTGCTGTTCCCCGTCCCCCAGATAGAGACCGTTCAGCGCGCACGAGGTCTCTTCCTTCGTAAGCCCCACATAACAGTCATTCCTCATGAGCCTGGATCCCGTCGAAAGCGCCCAGGAAGAAAAACGACTGCCCTTTTCCTGGACTACCCACGTCGACGCCATATGGAAAGCCTTTTTGCTCTCATCCTGGATCTTGTAATGGCGGAATGAGGCGCCCTCCTCCAGAATGATCTCCGACACAACGTTCGTAAAATAACTTTTGCTGCCTGCGGAGGAATAATGTTCCACGATAGTTCCCGCGCTGCGTTTTCCGGCGAGGACCAAGACCCGCGGCTGGAAGATCGCTCCATCGATGGCCGGGTCCGCGATAAACATCAGCCGGAGCGGGACCTCCAGGACCTGCCCTTCGGGGATCTTTATCAAAACCCCTTCGCCGAGGAAGGCCGTATTCAACGCCACGAAAGCGTTCTGCTTGAGATCCGCGTGAGTACCGCAATGTGATTCAAGTTCCGGCATCGACTCAAGCGCCTTCGGGAGTCCGGTGACCCCGATATTTCCAGGAAGCGACGAAACTTCCTCGACATAGCGGCCGTTCACGAATACAACCAGGTTTCCTCCGTATTCTTTTTTCAGATCTTCGATCCGGCCTTGCGGCAAGGAAACGGGTTTATGCTCAAAAATGAACGCGCCTTCCCGGACAGCGGTCAGGTCAGTGTGCCGCCACGCCTCATCCCGTGTCGACGGGAACCCTTTTTCGACGAAAGCAGCCATGGCCTCTTCGCGCAGACGGCGCACCCACAGCGGCTCGCTCATGCCGCCCGTTTTCCGGGCCTCGAAAGCATCGGTGTATTGTTGCATCTTTGTTTTATCCATGATCATCTTTCCTGCCGGAGCGGAAATTTCCGTCTCAGGTCTCCTTCACCCACTCATACCCTTTTTCTTCAAGTTGCAACGCGAGGTCCTTTCCGCCCGACTTCACGATCTTTCCGCCCATCAGGACGTGGATGTGATCGGGCGTGATGTAATTCAGGATCCTTTGGTAATGGGTCACCAAAATGATCGAGCGGTCGGGACTCCTCAGCCGGTTGATTCCTTCGGAAATGATCTTCAGGGCGTCGATGTCCAGTCCGGAATCCGTTTCGTCAAGGATCGCAAGTTTCGGGTTCAGGACCGCCATCTGCAGGATCTCGTTACGTTTTTTCTCGCCTCCCGAAAACCCCTCATTGACCGGCCGGTTCAGGAAACTCTCGTCCATTTCCACGGTCTTCATCTTTTCCTTGAGAAATTCCAGAAATTCCATGGCGTCCAGCTCATCAAGCCCTTTGGCCTTGCGTATTTCGTTCAGCGCGGCCTTCAGAAAGTAGGCATTGTTCACGCCGGGGATATCGACGGGATATTGGAACGCCAGAAAAACCCCCTGTCGCGCCCGCTCTTCGATGGACAACGCGAAAAGGTCTTTGCCTTCATACGTCACCGATCCTTTTGTGACCTGGTATGCGGGATGGCCGGCCAGCACGCGCGTCAGCGTGCTTTTGCCGGAGCCGTTCGGCCCCATGATGGCGTGAACTTCGCCCGCCCGGACCTTGAGGTCGATCCCCTTCAGGATCTCAACGCCTTCAACGCTTACGTGCAGATCTTTAATTTCCAGCATCGCTCACTCCTTTGTTATCCGACACTGCCTTCCAAAGTTACGCCCAGGAGCTTCGAGGCCTCGACCGCGAACTCCATGGGAAGATTCTTGAAAACCTCTTTGCAGAACCCGTGCACGATCACGGAGATCGCGTTGTCCGCGGACATCCCGCGCTGTTTGCAATAAAAAAGCTGGTCCTCGTTGATCCGGGACGTCGTGGCCTCGTGTTCGGCCCGGGACGTTTTGTTACTGACCTCGATCGACGGAAAAGTGTTCGCGCTGCATTGCGCTCCCATGAGGAGCGAATCGCACTGCGTGTAGTTCCGCGCCCCCGTCGCCTGCGGCAGGATCCTGACCCGCCCGCGGTAAGTGTTCTTCCCGAAACGCGCCGAGATCCCCTTGGAGAGGATCGTGCTCCGCGTGTTCTTCCCGAGGTGGATCATTTTGGTGCCGGTGTCCGCCTGCTGATGATTGTTGACCACGGCCACCGAATAGAATTCCCCGACGGAATGGTCCCCCTGAAGGATGCAGCTCGGATACTTCCACGTGATCGCCGAACCGGTCTCGACCTGCGTCCACGAGATCTTGGAATAGGCGCCGCGGCAGATCCCGCGTTTCGTCACGAAATTATAGATCCCGCCCTTCCCGTCCTTGTCCCCCGGGTACCAGTTCTGGACCGTCGAATATTTGATCTGCGCCTTTTCATGCGCCACAAGCTCGACCACGGCCGCGTGAAGCTGGTTCTTGTCGCGAACCGGCGCCGTGCATCCTTCGAGATAGCTCACGACACTTCCTTCGTCCGCCACGATCAGGGTGCGTTCGAATTGGCCGGTCTCCATGGCGTTGATGCGGAAATAGGTGGAAAGTTCCATCGGACAGCGGACCCCTTTGGGAACGTAACAGAAAGACCCGTCGCTGAAAACGGCGGAATTAAGCGCGGCAAAATAATTGTCCGTCACCGGCACGACCGATCCAAGATATTTCCGGATCAGGTCAGGATGCTTCTGGACCGCCTCCGAGAACGAACAAAAAATAACGCCGTATTCCTTGAGCTTTTCCTTGAACGTCGTCGCGACGGAAACGCTGTCAAAGACCGCGTCCACCGCCACTCCGGCCAGGCGTTTCTGCTCCTCGAGCGGGATCCCCAGTTTTTCGTAGGTCCGCAGGATCTCCCGGTCGACCTCTTCGAGGCTTTTGGGGCCGCCTTTTTTTTGTTTCGGCGCGGAATAATAGATGATGTTCTGATAATCGATCGGCGGGTAGGTCACGCGCGCCCAGGTCGGTTCCTTCATCTTGAGCCAGCCACGGTAGGCGTCGAGCCGCCAGTCGAGAAGGAATTTTGGCTCCTTTTTTTTCTGGGAGATGAAACGAATGATGTCTTCATTCAGCCCGCGCGGCGAGGTCTCCGAATCCACCTTGGTGACAAATCCGTGCTGGTACTCCTTGTTCAGAAAAGACCCGGCGTCGGTCATTTGCCACCTCGCGAGGTGTGGGCAGGCTCCGGTTTCGTTCCGGCGTTCATGACGTCCTCGGCGATCATCTCCAGCGTGAGCGTCTGATAAAGTTCGTCCAGTGTCTTTTTGGTCTGGTACCAGATGGGTTTCAGTTTACACAGCGAAAAATGATTACAGACGATGCTCTTGCGGCGCTTCGGGTCGCAAAAGGCCTCGAACGTGCCGCCCTCCAGAGCGTCGACGATCTCCTTGAGCGTGATCTCGGCCGCCGGACGGGTCAATGTCCATCCGCCCTTGTTCCCCTGCTGGGAGGTCACGATGCCGGCCCGCCGGAGCCCCTGAAGGATCTTCTCGGTGAAGGTCACCGAAAAACCCTCGTGCTCGGCGATCTCCTTCGCGACGCTCGCGCCCGGCCACGGCTTCTTGGCCATGTGCGCCAGGCAAATAACCCCGTACTCTGTCTTTGTCGTAAATCTCATGAAAAACCTTTCCAGGAGCCTTGATGACAGTCACTCTCTTTTCAAAGCGTGCACCACGGTCCCACAACAACTATATCAAACCAGACTGTTTTTGTCCAGTTTAGACTCAAAAAAATCCTCTACCGTTTCCCCAAAAAATCCCAGAAAGATCTTTTTCCTTTTGCGGGGGACTCTTCGATCTGTCCCCGGATGATCTTCACCGTGACTGAAACGCCGTTCTTCCAGGGCCAGAGCATCGCGATCGCAAAACCTTCTTCATCCTCCCGGAAATAAAGGGTCTGATCCCGGCGGATACCGCCGTAGGGACTGGAATAACGGTCTGACTCGCGGGTAGGCCGCCGGCCCTGGGGCTTGAACGCGGGACCGAAATAGGTTTCGAGGACGGGGTTTATTTTTCCGAGATGATCCTTGGAAGCGACCACTTCAAGCGAGGACTCGGTCCGCACCCGCAGTTCCTCGGGCTTGATCTTCTGGACTTCATCGAGAAATTCGCGGAAGTTCACGCGGTCGCGCTTTGCTTCGCCGGAGGGGCCGTCTCGAAACGCAGAGTGCGGATGACCGTGACGAACGACGGATAACTCAGGCCGAACCCGTCCTGCGTGTCTTTGAACGTGACGGAGAAGAGCTTGTTGCCGTGGATCAGGACATAATTCATGTACTTGGCCGGCAAGTTCCCTTCCATGGTCGACTTGAATTCCCCGGGCTTGAGCGAATAAAGACAATAACGGGCTTTTTCGCCGCCGATCACGGTCTCCCCTTCATGGTGGATATTGATAGAAGCGAATTCGGGTTTAAAAAGGTCTTCCCATCGGAGGTCGCGGACCGTCTTCGCTTCTTCAAGGTCACGCGCTGTAATGTAGAACGTCGCCAAAGTCCCCAACTTGCCGTACGAGGCCACCACGCCCTGGAAACTGGGCGGCAGTTCGACCCATTCCGAAGAAGTCTGGAGCGAAAAATCTTTCGTGGCCGGCGCCGCGTCTTCCGCATGAACGGGAATAAGCGGGAGTCCGAGACAGAGGATCAACAGCAATAACGGTTTTTTAAGATCCATCAATCAACCTCATTTATGGAAACGATCCGGTCAAAAAGAGAACCCACGTAGGATTTGCCGTTCAGATTGAGGTCCGAGACGACCACCTGGTTGATCCTGCGTCTCTCGTCCAGCTGCGGGTCCTGACCGGTGCGCTCGGCCCATGTCGAGTGGATGATGTAGAACTGGTCATTCACGGTCCCGAGGTAGATCATCTGGTGGTGCGGCATTTTGATCAACGTGATCCCGGGACGCGCGGACTTAAGAACGGCCTTCTTTTCGGCATCATCCTGGAAGGGCTCGAAATGGCCGAGTTGTGTCCCGATCAGGGCCTGCTGTTTGGAATCGCGCGGCAAGTCCACGCCGAGGCTCAGGAACACGTCATGGACAAATCCCGAGCAGTCCCGGCCATTGTACATGCCGCCCCATCCGTAACGCTCGGCAAGAAGTTTGAAGGACTGACGGATCACGTTCGCCTGGCTGTAAGTGGGAAAACCCTGGGTGACGTCGCTTTTTCTGCTGACATAACTTTTCGAAAGCGCGACGCTCCCGTCGTCCTTTCTGTAAGGCATCCAGACGGTGTAGACATCGGAACTCACCGCCGCGCTCTCTTCCTTTGGGGAGGTCTTTTTCCCGCCGGAGGATCCTTTGCCCGAAGAGAGAGGAATGACCGTTCCCATGCTCGGCCGCTGGACCATGTCCTTCAACGCGGCATCACGGAAAACGCGGACGCTTTCGCCGGTCACTACGAGGAACCTTCCCGACCGCGTGCAAAGCTTCAGACGGTCGCGGTCCGGAAAGATCGCGATGTCTTTGGTCCTCACCCACCCCCGGACGTAAGGCGCCTGGACATAGAACCACTTGCCGTCGCTTGATTCGTGGAAGATCCCGACCGGGGTCCAGAGCTTGATCAACGTGAATTGCAATTGGTCAAATTCCACGTCATCGGCGCCCTCGATCATCTTGATCGTGGTCGGCAACGCACGGACCGAAGTCGCGCGGATGGCCGCGCCCCACCGCATCTTGACCTTGGCGGGCACCTGCTCGATCTGCATGACCGGCTTGACCGATTCCTCAAAAACCGACTTGGGGACTACCTTTCCATTCTCATCGAAAAGTTTCCGGCTCTTGAGCGTGTCATATTCCAACCGGATCTGATCGCTCACCTGCTTGCCCGGCCGCGTCCTGTCGAGTTTGAACACGTCCACGCATTCCGGGATCGTGCTGTGGATCTCCTCGTTGAAATGTTTCATTTGGTCCATCATCTTAATCGCCTTTTCGGCATTCGGAAGACGTTTGATCCAGTATTCCGGGAATAGCATCGCGGGCGTGGCGGTCGTCAAAAGGAGCGGGCCTTTCGGGAGCGGCGGAAGATCTTCCTCGGCCCGGGCCGCGGAAAAAATAAAAAGAAAAGCCAGCAGGAACAAAAAACTTTTTCTCATCGATTGCCTCGTTATCCGTTGATGGATGGATGAATGCGACACTTTGAAAACGCCCTTAATCTACTCACAAAAAGGCGCCGTTGCCACTGGAAAATCGCCCCCGTTCAATTCCGCCGGCAGCAAAAATGATCTCAGCGGGTCCCGAGCTCCCGGAGAAGGGCCTTGCCCGCCACGAACCCGCTCGCCCACGCCCATTGAAAATTATACCCTCCGATCCGGCCGTCCACGTCCAGGACCTCCCCGGCAAAATAAAGCCCCGGCTGGAGTTTGGACTCCAGCGTCTTCCCGTTCACTTCCCGGAGATCGACTCCCCCGGATGTGACTTCCGCTTTCTCATAGCCGCATGCCCCCGTCACACGGAGCGGAAAATGCGCGAGCGAACGGAAAAGGGCGTCCCGGTCCTTCTTGGAACATTGCCCCGCGGGAGTCCCTACGTCCCTCCCGAGTTTGTGAAAAAGAACCTCCGTCAAACGTTCCGGAAAATAACGCGCCAGAAAACGCTTCCAGCTCCACTTCGGGTGATCCGCCGCCGCCCGGACCCACGCCGCGCGAAGCGACTCTTCATTTTCATCGGGAAGAAAATTCGCGATAAGTTCCTTAGGGACTGCCGGACAGCGGAGCCAGGGTCCGCTGATATCCAGAACGGCCGGACCGCTGAACCCGGTGTGCGTGAAAAGAAAAGCGCCCTCGCTTGCGGCGAACTTTTTTTCCTCCGCCGTTACGGTCAAGCGCACCGGTAAAGTGATCCCGGAAAGTTTTTTCCAGTCAGGATCGTCGGTGAGAAGAGGCGTCAAGGCCGGCAACGTCTTGACGATCGTATGCCCCATCGTTCTGGCGAGTCCGTACCCGGAGCCGTCGCTTCCGGTCGCCGCGTAGGACAGTCCGCCCGTGCAGATCACAACGGCCCGCGCCGTATACTCAAAACCTTCTCCCGCGACACGAAAGGATCCGTCCGGCCGGGAGATCCGCGAAACTTTTTTCTTCATCTCGAGAATAACGCCGCAGGCACGGGCCTCCCCGAGAAGGGCTTCGAGGACTGTCTTTGCGGATTGGGTTTCCGGGAAGTATTTCGTTCCTTCTTCGAGGACCATCGCGACCCCGAGGGACTTGAAAAACCGGACCGCGCGCTCGGAAGAAAATGCGCTGAGGACATTGCGGACGGTCCGCGCCTCGCCGCCCTGGTAATTCTTTTCACTGACCTTGAGGTTGGTGACATTACACCGGCCGCCGCCCGACAGGAGGAGCTTCGCGCCGGCCCGGGAGTTACCGTCCAGGACCAGGACCCGCAGGGGTTTTACGGCGCAGGTGATAGCGGTCATAAGACCTGCCGGCCCCGCGCCAACGATAATGACGTCCCACGGATCTGACCGCATGACTCCTCAGCCCTCGCCCCTTCGCGCACCCGCCGGGGTGTGAGGGGATCATTTACGGCGTTAGTGACTACCCTTCCAGCACCGTGACCTTGGTCATGGCGATCTTCTGGACGGGCTTGTCCCAGCTGTTGCGGGGGGCCGCGGAGATCTTGAGGACCACGTCCATCCCCTGCGTCACCTCCCCGAACACGGAGTGGCGATTGTCGAGCCACGGGGTCGGGACTTCGGTGATGAAGAACTGGCTGCCGTTCGTATTCGGCCCGGAATTCGCCATGGAAAGGATGCCGGGTTTATTGTGACGCAGTTTCGGCGAGAATTCGTCGGCAAATTGATAGCCCGGTCCGCCGCTTCCGGTGCCCGTCGGGTCGCCGGTCTGGATCATGAAATTCGGGATCACGCGGTGGAAAATAATGCTGTCATAGAAACCTTTTTTCGCGAGCGTCACGAAATTCGCGACGGTCTTAGGAGCTTCGGTCTCATACAGGTCCGCGTAGATATCTCCCAGCGTTGTTTCGATCTTGATCTTCACGATCTTCCCTTCCTTTCGAGGTTCGCTCACTGCCGGTTGTGGAACGGTCAAAGACTGCGCGGGCGCCTGCTGAGAAGCGTGCGACGCGCATCCCGCTAATACAAAACACAATGAAATTAAAAACGCGTTCTTCATGGCTCTTCCCCTCCTTTTCCCGTAAACGGTGTTACGCCTGTTTTTTTGAATGATCCCCGTTGCCGAAAATTACAACGGATAGGGGGCGGTCCCCTTAAGTCGACGAAAGTCTCTTGCCGGCCTCGACCCGGGCCTTGGTTTTCCGTTCATTTTCCGTCAGGTAACGTTTCCGCAAGCGGATGTTCTTCGGGGTGATCTCGACCAGTTCGTCCTCTTCGATGAACTCGAGCGCGAATTCCAGCGTCATTTCGCGCGGCGGCACCAGCTGGATCGCCTCGTCGGCGCCCGACGATCGCATGTTGGTCTGCTTCTTTTCGCGGATCGCGTTGACGACAAGGTCGTTCCCCTTGTTGTTCACGCCCACGATCATCCCTTCGTAAAGCTCACTCCCCGGTTTGACAAAGATCTCCCCGCGTTCCTGGAGCCCCCACAACGCGTAAGCGACGGCCTTCCCGGCCAATTGGGAGATCAGCACGCCGGACTGGCGGCAGGGCATCTCGCCCTTGAATTCCTGATATTCGTAAAAGTTCTGGTACATCATTCCGGTCCCGCGGGTCATGACCATGAATTCGCTGCGGAAACCGAGCAAAGCCCGCGACGCGACTAAAAATTCCATCCGGACCGTCCCGCCGACCGCGCTCATGTTCATATTCTTCATTTCGGCGCGCCTTTTGCCAAGCGCCTCGATCACCCATCCCTGATAACTCGGGTCCACCTCGATGGTCACTTCTTCCACCGGCTCGTACATCTCGCCGTCGATCTTTTTGAAAATGACGCGGGGCGGAGAAACTTCCAGTTCATACCCTTCGCGGCGCATGGTCTCGATCAGGATCGCGAGATGCAGTTCCCCGCGGCCGGAGACCTTGAAACGTTCCCCGTTCTCCACTTCTTCCACTTTGATCCCGACGTTCGTCATCGCTTCATGAGCAAGGCGCTCGCGGATATGCCGGGAGGTCAGGAACCGGCCGCCGTCCTTCCCCGAAAGAGGGCTCGTACTATGGGAAAAATTCATCGAGATCGTGGGCTCGTCGATCTTTAATGTCGGCAGGGCCTCGGGCTTTTCCGGATTGGCGAGCGTCTCGCCCACCTTGACGTCCTCGATCCCGCTGATCGAAATGATGTCCCCGCCCTGCGCCTCCTGGGCTTCGACCTTTTTAAGTCCCTGATATTTCAGGATCCGCGTCACTTTCCCCCGGATCACTTCACCGCCGTGTTTGACGACCACCATCGGGTCCCCGGTATGGATCTGCCCGTGCGCGATGCGTCCGATGGCGATGCGCCCCATGTAATTATCATATTCGAGCATGGTGATCAGCATCTGGAACGGCTGGTCACGGTCCGCGACGGGAGGAAGCACGCGATGGATGATGGTCTCAAGAAGCGGGGTCATGTCCTTTTTCTCGTCCTCGAGCGAAAGCACGGCCCATCCTTCCTTGCCGGAGGCGAACACGATCGGAAAATCCAGCTGCTCTTCCGTGGCGTTCAATTCACAAAAAAGATCGAAGGTCATGTCCACGACCTCGTTCGGGCGGCAGTTCGGACGGTCCACTTTATTGACGACGAGGATCGGCTTCAGATGCAGCTCGAGGGATTTTCTCAGGACAAATTTGGTCTGCGGCATCGGACCGTCGAAAGCGTCCACAAGCAGCAGCACGCCGTCGACCATCTTGAGGATGCGCTCCACTTCGCTCCCGAAGTCCGCGTGGCCGGGCGTGTCCACAATATTGAACTGCACGTCCTTGTAGCGGAACGACGCGTTCTTGGAAAAGATCGTGATCCCGCGCTCCCGTTCCAGGTCGTTGGAGTCCATGATGGTCTCCTCGCCTTCCCGGAATGCATAGGCCCCGCTCTGTTTCAGGAGTGCGTCGACAAGCGTGGTCTTTCCGTGGTCGACATGGGCCACGATAGCAACGTTCCGGACATCTTTTCTTCGTTTTTGGGTCGTCATGGTATAGAGAGTTCCGTTATGAAAAACAGGGGGAAATATCTCGCCAGCGAGGGGGTACTATATGATAGATCGCTGCTTCTTGCACGCTTTTTTTACCGGCCTCCGCCCGGGACCTTCTTAAACAGTATTTGCAAGCCTTCCTCCGAAAAACTACAATCAACGGCGTTTGTGCTCGGCGCAAGCGCCCTTAAAGATCGTTTCGCCAAAGCAGAAGGAGTTCCCCGAAATGAGCGTTGAAAAAGCGAAGAAGAATTACCTGGACAGGACCGGACCGCGGAAGATGAACTGCTGTGAGTCCGTCGCATACGCTTTCAAGGACCAGATCCCTCTCTCTGACGAGGAACTTCGAAGTTACGCCGGATTCGGCGGCGGGCGGGCTCCCGAGGGTTATTGCGGCGCCGTTTACGCGGCCAGGCGTCTGCTCGAAATAGCGGGCTCTCCCAAAGCCGCGGGCCTCCCCGCCGTTTTCGAAAAGGCTGCCGGTTCCGCGAAATGCCGCAAGATCAAGGCGTTGAAAAAAATATCCTGCCTTGAGTGCGTGGAAAAAGCCGCGCGAGCCGTTGAAGAAAAAGACAACCCCTGAGATCGCCCCTGCGCTGCTGCGGGAAAAAAGAAGCTAGAACTTCTCCCAGTGGAGGACGTCTTTAACCTGGCGGTGCTTTCGCTGCTTGACGTCCTTGGAGGCCCAGCCGACGGAGATAAGGCTGATAAGTTTCATATGCGGCGGGACGCCGAGGAACCTGGCCACGGCCTCGCAATACTCCTTCTTGTCCCCCGCGATCCAGCAGGTCCCGAGCCCCAGGTCCGTCGCCGCGAGCAGGATGTTCTCGGTGGCCGCGGAACCGTCCTCGAGATAATATTTCGTGTCATTGCAGAAAACAACGACGCAGGCCGTCGCCTGTTTCAGAAAAAGACCCGTGCTGATCATCCCGCCGAGCTCGTCCAGGGTCCGGCGTTCGGTCACAACAATGAATTCCCAGGGCTCGACCGCGCGGGCCGTGGGTGCGCGGCGCCCCGCGTCGACCAGTTTTTCGAGCATATCTTTGGGAACGGGTTTATTGAGATATTCGCGAACGCTCGCCCTTTTATTTATAGCGTCGAATGTTTCCATGCGCTTCTCCCGCGTTATTGACCGGATGCCTTGACGGCGCGCGCGAATTCGCGGCCGAATTCATAACACCGGCGCAGTCCTTCCTCGTCCGGAGCGTATTGAATGGCCAAGGTAGGCACTTTCTGCTCGATCCCGGCGTCTTTCAAAAAAGTTTCCAGTTGCTTGGCCGCGAGCCCGGACCAGCCGTAAGACCCGAAAGCGGCCCCGTTCCTGTTCCTGGGCTTGAGACCTTTAAGGAATTCCAGAAGCGACCCGATGCTCGGAAGGATCCCGCTGTCGTGGTTGGAAGACCCGATCACATAACCTTTGGCATCGAACATCTCATAGATGATGTCGCTGCGGTCCGACTGGGCCGCGTCGAAAAGTTCCACCGACACTCCCTCGTCCGTGATCCCTTCCACGATCTTGTGGGCCATTTTGGCGGTCGAGCCCCACATCGTCTCATAGGCGACCACCACTTTCTTCCGGGGCTCGTTCTTCGCCCATTGCTTGTACGCGGCAAGGATCTTCCCGGGGTCCTTGCGCCAGCTGATCCCGTGCGCCGTGGCGATCATCTTGATCGGAACCTTGAGCCGTTCGATCTCTTCAAGTTTCCTCGCGATGAGCGAACTGAACGGCCAGAGGATATTCGCGTAATACCGCGTCGCTTCCTCCATGAGGATATTGCCCGGCACTTCATCGTCGAACCGCTCGCTCGTCGCGTAATGCTGGCCGAACCCGTCGTTGGAGAACAGGATCTGGTCCTCGATCAAATAGGTGAACATGCTGTCCGGCCAGTGGATCATCGTCGCTTCGACGAACATCAGGTTCCGCTTCCCGAGGTTCAATTTGTCGCCCGTCTTGACGACCTGGAAATCCCATTTTTGATGGTAATACCCTTCCAAGGCCGCCTGGCATTTCGCAGTGCCGTAAAGTTTGGCCTTCGGGCAAAGTTTCATCAGGGCGGGCAGGCCTCCCGAATGGTCCGTTTCGGCGTGATTGACGATGATGGTGTCGATCTTCCCGGGGGGCAGGATCTCGCGGATCTTCCCGATCATTTCTTCCGCGAAAGGCCCGTAGACGGTGTCGATCAGCGTGATCTTCTCGTCCACGATCAGATACGCGTTGTAGGTCGTTCCCCGCTTGATGGAATAGGTGTGCCCGTGAAAGTGGCGGGCATCCCAGTCGACGGCCCCGACCGAATAGATTCCCGGCGCGATGCTGTGGACAGCCATGATCTTTTCTCCTCCAGCCCGTTCTATTCGCCTTCTCGCTCCCGCGAAAAGGACGAAGGGATTTGAAGAAATCCGTACGGGTATTGCCTTAACGTTTTTTAGACTGCGGGAGCGTGTTATCCATCACCGCGCCGGTGTTCGCGCTTAAAACGTGGCGCGCGTACCGTCCCAGCCACCCTCCGGTGATCTTCGGGACAAACGGTTTGAGTTTGGCGAGCCGCTGTTTGATCTCTTTGGAGGTCAGCTCCGCATTCAGCGTCCGCTTCGCGGCGTCGATCGTGATCATGTCGCCGTTCTTGAGGATCGCGATCGGTCCTCCGGCGGCGGCTTCGGGTGAAATGTGTCCGATACAAAGACCGCGGGTCCCTCCGGAAAACCGGCCATCGGTGATCAGGGCCGCCCGGACCCCGCTTCCCTTCAGGGCGGACGTCGGCGAAAGCATCTCCTGCATTCCGGGGCCTCCACGCGGGCCTTCGTAACGGATCACCACCACGTCCCCGTCCGCGACCTTCCCCGCGAGGATCGCTTCAAGAGCTTCCTCCTGCGACGCGTAGCATTTCGCTTTTCCACGGAACTGCATCATATCTTTGTCCACGCCGGCGGTTTTCACCACGGCGCCCTCCGGCGCGATATTTCCGTAAAGGATCGCGAGTCCGCCTTGTTGCGAGAATACTTTTTCCCCTTTGCGGATCACGTCCCCGTCAGCTTCCGGAGCTTTTTCGACCATCTCCCGCAAAGTTCCGGTACAGGTTTTGACATCCAGCTTCAAAGGAGCGCGGCCGTCCTGCCAGACCGCTTTCAGGATCGCCGGGATCCCGCCAACGCGATGAACGTCCTCGATATGGACTTCCGGCCTCGAAGGAGAGACCTTACAGACCGTAGGCGTCTTCACGGCAAGTTTATTGATGCGCTCGAGCGGATAATCGATCCCCGCTTCCCGCGCAAGCGCCAGCGTATGAAGTACGGTATTGGTCGAACCGCCCATGGCGAGGTCGAGGATGAAAGCGTTATCGATGGCTTCAGGCGTCACGATATCGAGGGGCCGGATGTTGTTCTTCAAAACATATTCCAGCGTCTCGGCGGCTTGTTCGACAAGCTTGATGCGTTCCGGATTGATCTGCCAGGTCATCTTCGCCCGGTCCACCCACGCGGCAGCCGGGACCGTTCCGTTCCCGGGTTGCGCGAGGCCGATCACTTCCGCCAGACAGTTCATGGAATTCGCCGTGAACATGCCGGCGCAGCTGCCGCAGGTCCGGCACGCCGTGCCCGCGAGATCCGTTAATTGCTTCTCCGAGATCTTCCCGGCCGCTTCGCTTCCCACCCCTTCGAAGATGGTGATCAAGTCCGTATTGTTCTGCCCCGCGAGCATCGGCCCGCCGCTCACGTAGACCGAAGGGATGTTCAGCCGCACCATCGCGTTCAACATACCCGGGATGATCTTGTCGCAGTTCCCGATCCCGATCCACGCGTCGCAGGGGTGCGCCCCGATGATGCTCTCGATCTGGTCCGTGATGAGTTCCCGTGACGGCAGTGAATATTTCATCCCGAAATGCCCCATCGCGATCCCGTCGCAGATCGCCGCGCCGATATTCGCGTACCAGACGTTGTAACCCTTGGATTTCAGAGCCGCGACGAGCTTCTCCCCGAGCACATTAAGATGGACGTGGCCCGGGATGTGGGTGGTATAAGAATTAATGACGGTCACGAACGGTTTTTGACGGTCCGCGATCTTCTCGATCGTTCCCGTCGCCACCATGAGGCTCGCGGCCGGAAGCATGTGCTTTCCTTCGGCGACCACGCGGCTTCCTTTTTTCTGAATGGCTGCGATCCCGGGATTCACGGCTTTTCTCATTTTCCCCTCTCTCTTTCGGATCATTATGGATTACGGAACTTTAACGGCGGCACTCGTATAACGCAGCATCGCATCCACGGCGGCCTTCGCGCGCTTGCGGACATCCTCTTCCACCGTCACGACATGTTGCATCTTTTCCAGCGACTCTTTCACGTCCTTGATCGTGGCCATCTTCATCATCGGACAGATCAGATAATCGGAGGCCACATGGAACGTCTTGTCCGGATTCTCCTTTTGCAACCGGTGGAGCAATCCGACTTCGGTCCCGACAATGAAAGAAGTTCCGGCCGGCTGCTTCTTGACATGCTTCAACATTCCGGAGGTACTCCCGACAAAATCCGCGAGTTCCAGGGTCTCGGGCTTGCACTCCGGATGCATGATCACCTGCGCCCCCGGCCATTTTTTCCGCGCCTTCGCCACCGCAAAAGTGGACAAGAGCGCGTGGGTCGGGCAGCATCCGTTCCAGAGGATCAGTTCGCGCCCGGTCTTTTTGGCCGCGTAATGGCCGAGGTTATAATCCGGGACAAAAATAACAGGACGGTTCCGGTCGATGGACGCGACGATCTCGACGGCGTTCGCGGAAGTACAACAAATGTCCGTTTCGGCTTTGACTTCCGCCGAACTGTTCACATAAGTCACGACGGCGGCGCCCGGATGTTTTCGCTTCATCTCGCGGATCTGCTCCGCGGTCGCGTATTCCGCCAGCGTGCAACCAGCCTCCCAGACCGGCAAAAGCACGGTCTTTTCCGGAGACAGGATGGCCGCGGTCTCCCCCATAAAACGGACGCCGCAGAAAACGATCACCTTGGCGGGGGTCTTGGCCGCAATCATGCTGAGCTCGAGGGAATCGCCCGTATAATCGGCAAGGTCCTGGATCTCGGGCGGCTGGTAATTGTGCGCGAGGATCACGGCTTCCCGTTCTTTTTTAAGAACGGTGATCTGCCGCAAAAGTTCCTGGGTGACTTTGACGCTTTGAGCATCCATGTTGTTCATTCTCCGGAAGGACGGTATTCTACTTTCTTTTACAGCCCCTGGCAATTCCGACTGTCGCCGGGAAAATATACAAGAAACCGTTAAAAGTCCTCTTTCCCGCGCCGCTGGTCGGTCGACTCCTGATCAAAGGGCAGGCTTTTTTCTCTCTTGGCCTCATAGACACTGCGGACCTTGATCCCGAACCCGCAAATCTTCCGGAAAATGGCCGTGATCTCCGCGATGTCCCCCGGCGGCAACGGTTTGGCGGCGCTCGCGCGCAACGGGGTATTGATCTCGACTTCCTCGGGACCGATGTCGCGGGCCAATGCCGCGATCGCCGCCGCGTGAGCTTTGTTGCTCGCGACGAACATGACCTGCAGCGCCAGATGCCCTTTGTACATTTTCCGGAAAGCTTTCACCCCCGCCACGTTCTCATCCCAGGAGATCCCCGGTGCCCGGTTGACCTTTTGGAAGGTTTCCGAGGAATGAGCGTCCAATTTCACCTCGACGAGATCCGCCATCGCAAGATCCTCCCGCACGTCCTCGCGGCCGAGCAAAGAACCGTTCGTGATCACGGCGATCTTTTCCTTGCGCACACGCCGCACCTCGCGGATCATTTCCCCGAGATTGTCCGCGAGCGTCGGTTCCCCGTTCCCCGCGAACGTAATGTAATCGAGAGAAACCTCGGGGAGCGAACGGAGCTCTTCGATCAGGGTCGCGGTCGGCACAAAGATCCCGCGGTCCCCCGGAAAAGACTCGGTTTTCCCGGCCTGGCAGTAAACGCAATCAAAGGTACACGTCTTGTGCCTGCACGATAAGGGATCGATCCCGAGAGAACGGCCGAGCCGCCAGGATGAAACGGGACCGTAGATGTATTTATATTCGGGATGCGCCATCTGTCTGACCTTTGGTTGGCTTCCCCGGGACACCTTCAGAGGCGTCCCGAGAAATCAGGGATATAAAGAATAGCCCGCGGAATTTTTCCGGGAGCGGGCTTTATTTAATCACGGCCCCACTCTTTTATCAAACGGATTCCCGGGCCGCCGGGCGCTCCGCCCCCGGGAGAAACAACCTCTTTCCGCGAAACAGTTATGCCTTCGCCGGTTCCAAGATAGCGGCGAGGTCCTCCTTCGCGCTCGAAACGGGCTTGATATTGAACTTCGAGACCAGCACACCCAGCACATTGGGACTGACAAAAGCCGGCAGTGACGGCCCGAGCCGTATGTTCTTGATCCCCAGCGCCAAAAGCGTCAAAAGAATGCAAACCGCTTTTTGTTCATACCAGGAAAGGATCATCGAAAGCGGCAGTTCATTGACGCCGCAGTTGAACGCCCTGGCCAGCGCCACGGCCACCTGGATCGCGGAATAAGCGTCATTGCATTGCCCCATGTCCAGAAGGCGAGGAATGCCGCCGATGTCCCCGAAGTCGAGCTTGTTGAAACGGAATTTCCCGCAAGCCAGTGTCAGGATGACCGTGTCGTTCGGCGCTTCCTGGGCGAAATCCGTGTAGTAATTGCGGCCCGGCTTCGCGCCGTCGCAACCGCCGACAAGGAAAAAATGACGGATCTTTCCCGCCTTCACCGCCCCGATCACCTTGTCGGCGACACCGAGGACCGCGTGATGACCGAATCCAACAAGAATATTCTTGCCGGGAACGTCTTCTTTGTACCCGCCCATCGCGATCGCTTTGTGAATGACCGGCGTGAAATCTTTCTTTCCGTTCACGGCCGCGATATGCGCGACTCCCGGCCACGCCACAAGGCCGGTCGTGAAAATGCGGTCCCGATAAGTCTCGCGCGGCTTCTGAATGCAATTGGTGGTCATCAGGATCGCACCCGGAAAAGCGTCGAATTCTTTGGCCTGGTCCTGCCACGCGCCGCCGTAATTCCCCGCCAGATGTTTATACTTCTTGAGCGCGGGATAACCGTGCGCCGGAAGCATCTCGCCGTGGGTGTAAATGCTGATCCCCTTGCCTTCGGTCTGTTGGAGCAATTGTTCGAGGTCGAGGAGATCGTGCCCCGATACAACGATCGCGGGGCCTTTGCGCGCCCCCAGCGGGACCGGCGTCGGCACGGGGTGCCCGAAATGGTCCGTATGCGCCTTATCCAGAAGTTCAAGGCACTTGAGGTTCACCATCCCAAACTCCATATTCAATCCCACGAGATCGTTCACGGTGAGTTTGTTGTCCGTCAACGCGCGCAACCCCTTGTAAAAGAACGCGTTCACTTCGTCGCTCTCGCGGCCAAGCACGCACGCGTGGTCCGCGTAGGCAGCCATACCTTTGAGGCCGTACAGGAGTAATTCGCGAAGGCTTCGGATATCCTCATTCAGGCTCTTGTCCGATAGGACCCCGACCTTACTCCCCTGGTCCCGAAGGCCCTCGAGGGTGTTTTCGGGCTTCCAGTAAGCCGCGGAGTTCAATTCCCCGTTGAACTCCCTGCCGTTCTTTTTCTTATACGCTGCCCCGAAAAGCTCTTTCGCCTTTTCCTTCACTTCATAGGCTTTGAGAAGGGTCCCGCGCAGCCGTTCCGGATCAAAGTCCACGTTCGTGACCGTCGTGAACAAACCTTCGATCACAAAAAGGTCCAGGTCCCGGTCCTTGACCCCCAGTTCGCGGGCCATCTGCCCGTAGATCGCGATGCCCTTCAGAGCGTGAATGAGAAGGTCCTGCAGCGCCGCCACTTCCGGCGACTTGCCGCACACCCCGGCCGTATCACAACCTTTTCCCTTCGCCGTTTGTTCACACTGAAAACAGAACATCCCCATAAACGCCTCCCCTTTTATTTTTTTACCTTCTTGCGGATAAGCCGCCGGCTTTTCTTCGCGAAAAGTTTCGGCTTGTTTTTGATCGCCATTCTTAACTCCGGGATCATCCTGGCAGCCACGCTGACCGCCCGGATGCCTTCTCTCATAAGTTTTCTCGCATAATCCAGTCTCGCGACCAATTCCCCGCACACCGAAAGCGGTTTCCGGTGCTTCCGCGCCGCGGTCGCCACATGCCGGACCAAGTTCCAGAAGATCTTCCGGTCCGGATGGTGGTCGTACGCCACCGCCTCGTTATCCCGGTCCACGGCAAATAAATACTGGATCAGGTCGTTCGTTCCGATACTGCCGAAATCGATCCTCTGAAAGAATTCCTCAGCATCCAGGCAGGCCGACGGGACCTCGAACATGATGCCGTGCTTGATGTCCCCCGCCGGAATATCCGCGGTCTCCTCCAGAAAAGCCTGTTTGAGCCTCGAGAACTGTTCCAGGTCGATCACCATCGGGTACATCACGTATACGCTTCCGTACCGTGAGGCCCTGGCGAGCGCCCGCGCCTGCGGCCGGAACAAGTCGCGGTGCCCCAGCAGGAAGCGGCTTCCCCGGAATCCCAGAGAAGGGTTCGGTTCCTGCGGCAACTTCAGGAATTCCGCGCTCTTGTCGCCCCCGATATCGAGCATCCGGAAATACACAGTTTTCCCTTTCATGGCCTTGAGCACGGCAACATATCGTTCATACTGTTCTTCCTCGTTTAATAGTTTCCCTTCCCCGAAAAATTCAAATTCCGTCCGGTACAGCCCGATCCCCTCGGCCTTTTGAGCAAGGACCTCCCCGATATCCTTCGCCCGGTTCAGGTTGGCCATCACCTTCAGTCCCGCGATCGGATCGACCGCTTTGGCCGGTTCCCGCGGCGGGAGCTTGAGCTCCGGATACTGGGAAAGCGTTTCCGCGGAAGGCCACAGAACCACCTCGCCGGTATTCCCGTTGATCAGGACGTCGGTCCCGCAGAACATCCGGTCATGGATATCCGGAATACCGCTGACGGCCGGTATCTTGAACGCCCGCGCAAGGATCGCCGCATGGGACGCCACACCGCCGCGGTCGGTCACGAACCCGCGGATAGACTCCGTGTTGAGCTCCATCGTGAGGCTCGGGGTAAGCTCCTCGGCGATCACGATGCGATTCTTCCCTTTCAGACAATAGGATTCCCCCGAACACTGGAAAGAAGGGTTGAGGTTCGCGAGGACATCGAGGACCCGCCGCTTGACTTCGCCGATATCGGAAGCCCTTTCCTTCAGGTACTCGTTGTCCACTTTCACCAACTGGGACTCAAAAAAATCGAGGGAACTGATAACGGCCTTTTCCGCATTAAAATTCCTGGTGCCGATATGGTCGAAGATCCTTTTTCCGAGCGCGGGGTCCGAGAGGATCATCTTCTGCGCGGTGAAGATCTCCGCCTCCGCCTTGCCGATCTTCGTCCGGACGCTTTCGATCAGGGCTTCCAGCCTTTCAACAACGATGTCCATAGCTTTACGGACACGTTCCTTCTCGCGGCCGACCTCCCGGTCGCCGATCTTGAGAACCGGGACGGCCCGGTGTCGCTTCTCATTGAAAAGGCAGACCTTGGCAAAAGCCACTCCGCCGCTGAGGGGCAGTCCTTTGAACCGTGTCTCCGTATTAATCATGGTGTTTTCCGTTCCGGATCAACGAGGCGATAGTAACTTTATGCAAGCGCGCCAGGGCGTCCCGTTCGATCCCGTCGATCTCCCGCTTCAAGGCGCACGTGCCCCGGTTGGGGCATATCTTCTTCTTAAAAATGCATTCATTAAGCTGGATCGTCCCCTGGAAGATCCGTACCAGGTCCGCCAAGCGAACATCCTCCGGCTTCAGCGCAAGTAAAAAACCGCCCCCCTGCCCCTTGGAAGACCTCAGGACCCCCTCGCGGCCCAGCGTTTGCACGATCTTCCTTAGAAAAGGCCGCGGGATCTTCAGCGCTGCGACCATTTCAGGAACCGGGACGGACCGCTCTCTTTGCCGGGCAATGTAACAGAGGGCGCGCATCGCATAGTCGGTGTTCCGCGTGATCAGCTTCATGATGCCATAATGATACCTTATTGGTATCATTTGTCAACCAAAAAGAAAGGGACGGCTGCCTTAAGACCGGCATGCCGTCCCTTCCCCTGGAGGTCCCGTTCTTACTTAAACCAGGCCCTGATCGATCATCGCATCCGCCACCTTGACGAATCCCGCGATGTTGGCCCCTTTGACGTAATCGATATATTTGTCGTCTTCAGTGCCGTACTTGACGCAACTCTCATGGATCGAGACCATGATCGCGTGCAGGCGCTCATCGACCTCTTTCCTGAACCAGCGCAACCGCATGCTGTTCTGGCTCATTTCAAGACCCGACGTGGCCACTCCCCCGGCGTTCGCGGCTTTCCCGGGCGCGTAGAGGATCTTCGCCTTCTGGAATACTGCAATACCCTCAGGCGTGGTCGGCATGTTCGCGCCTTCTCCGATCGCGATACAACCGCCCTTCACGAGGGCCTTTGCGTCCGCTTCATTGATCTCATTCTGAGTGGCGCTGGGGAATGCAACATCGCATTTCACCTTCCAGGGCCGCTGTCCCGCAAGGTATTCGCACCCGAAAGCATCCGCGTATTCCTTGATGCGCCCGCGTCTTTCGTTCTTGAGCTCCATCACGAATTTCAACTTCTTGTCATCGATGCCCTTCTTGTCATAGATGGTCCCGTCAGAATCCGACAGCGTCACGACCTTGGCCCCGAACTCATTCAATTTCTCGACCGTGTACTGCGCGACGTTCCCGGACCCGGAAACCGTGCAGACCTTTCCGGCGAAAGACTGTTTTCTTGTCTTGAGCATTTCCTGAACGAAATAGACGCAACCATAACCGGTCGCCTCGGGACGGATCAAGCTCCCCCCCCAGTTCTGGCCTTTGCCCGTCAAAACACCGGTGAATTCATTGCGCAGCCGCTTGTACTGGCCGAACATGAAACCGATCTCACGTCCGCCGACCCCGATATCGCCGGCCGGGACGTCTGTGTCCGGTCCGATGTGCCGAGACAGTTCCGTCATGAAACTTTGACAGAACTTCATCACTTCGTTGTCCGATTTCCCTTTCGGGTCAAAATCCGAACCGCCCTTGCCGCCGCCCATGGGAAGCGTGGTCAAGCTGTTCTTGAACACCTGCTCGAACGCCAAAAACTTCAAAATGCCGAGGTTCACGCTGGGATGAAAACGAAGACCGCCCTTGTAGGGACCGATCGCGCTGTTCATTTCGATGCGGAATCCGCGGTTGACCTGGATATCCTCTTTGTCATCCAACCAAGGAACGCGGAACATAAGTACCCGCTCCGGCTCAACGATCCTCTCCATGATCTTCGCCGCTTGGTATTTGGGATGTTTTTCAATAAAAGGTGTCACTGACTCCACCACTTCCCTCACCGCCTGGTGGAATTCCTTCTCGCCGGGATTCCGAGCGATTACCTTTTTCATGAATGCGTTAATTTCTTTTTCCGCCAAATTCTCCCCCGTTTTCGCCATTGTTTTCACCCCTTTTTTGATGTTTTGAGGATTAAAAATGTCCATGCCCCTGGTTTACGACGATGGACCGTTTTTGCCAAAAAAAAACCTTCCCGGCAAAAAACCACTGCCAAGAAGGACGCCTTTATCCCATGTTGCAAAATCGAAAGAAAACCGCGCTCTTCGCAGAACGCCGCTTCGCTTTCTTTTCACCAAGCACTCACTTTGTGCTCAGTGCGGGAATTATAACACAGAAATTCTGATTGCCAAACCCAATCTCATTCTTTGCCGGACGAAAATCTCTGCATTTCTGCGCTCAACAGAATAGCCTCTGACACCTCTCTCATACTCTTACGTTTGTCCATGCTGTACTTCTGGATCAGCTTGTAGGCCCCTTGTTCGCTCAAGTTCTCTCGTTTCATCAAAATACCTTTGGCGCGCTCGATCGCCTTCCTCGATTCCAGTTCTTCCTGGATCACCTGGGACTCCACCACCAGCCTGAAATTCTCGATAACGATCGCCGCCTGGTTCGCGATCGATTTGATGACACTGACCTCGCTTTTGTCAAAGCGGTGAGGCTTCACGGTATAGCAGTTCAGCACCCCGATAACGTTCCCCTTGAAGATCAGCGGAACACTCAGCAGCGAGCAAAGATTCTCCTTCCTCGCGATCGCCTGATTAAGATAACGTTTGTCCTTCCGCACATCAAGCACGGTGATGGGCTTCCCGCATTGGGCGACCCTCCCGGCGATGCCTTCTCCCAATTTTGCGTTCGGTTTTTTATTATAAAACTCACTGACGGACTGGGTCGCTTTCACGGCAAGCTCGTTCGTGGATTTATCCAGCAGCATCAGGGAGCAAATCTTGGAGTGCATGACCTCCGCGGTCACCGTCACGATCAGTTTGAGGATCTCCTCCAGATACAGGTCCGAAGTGACGGCGTCACTTATTTTGGTCAACGCCGCGATGATCTGCTTGCTGTTCCATGATCTCATGCGGGAGCGCCTTCTTGAGGGGCATGGGAACTTGTAAGATCATTTGTCAAGCAAACACCTGATCCTTCCGAGAAGGTCTTCGGAGTCGTAGGGTTTACGGATGCAATCATCCGCACCGGCGGCAAAACACTCGTGTTCCACATCATCGACACCCGCGGCAGTCGCCGTAATGATCGGGATCTCCTTCGTGACAGGATCGCGCCGCAATCGCCGGATCACTTCCAGGCCGTCAATGCCCGGCATAATGACATCCAGAAGAATTAGGTCCGGCTTCTCTTTCACGGCCTTTTCCAGCCCTCTGGCCCCGTCCTCGGCCACGATGACCATAAAACCGCTCTTCTTGAGCCTCAGGGTCATGATCAGGCGCTGGTCCGGTTCGTCTTCAATGAACAATATTTTTTTCGCCTCAACCATTCTCCATCCCCCCCTTTCCATGGAACCGCGGCAGAACAAATGTGACCGTGGTACCCTCGCCCGGAACACTCTTCGCCCAGATCCGCCCCTGATGCATCTCAATGATCCCTTTCGCGATCGCAAGCCCTAAACCCATCCCCTCCTTGCCGGCTCCCCCGGCCCATGAAAACCGCTGAAATTTCTCGAATACCTTGGCCATATTCTCCGGGGCGATCCCGGTCCCTGTGTCCCTGACACTGCATTCGATCTCCTTCCGCAGGACCTTTACGAAAACCGTCACCGCTCCTTTTGAAGTAAACTTGAGGGCATTGTCGACCAAATTAGTAAGGACCTGTGTGATCCCGTCCCTGTCCGCAAGGACTTTCGCCTCCCCGTCCCCGAAAACCGCCGTCAATTCCACATCCTTCTTCCGGGCCATACGACCGAATTCAAAAACCGTTTCCCGGACGATATCCCTTAGGTCCACTTCCTTGAGCGTTAACTCCCGCTTACCGCTTTCGATCTGCGAAACATCCAAAAGCTTATCGATCATCCGTGATAACCGTTCAATATTCCTCATCACCGTTTCAAGAAGCATCCTCTGCTCTTCCGTGACCGTCCCCGTGGAACCGTCCAAAAGAAGACTGACCCCTCCTTTTCCGATCGATAAAGGGGTCCGCAGTTCGTGCGACAGGGTCTTCACGATCTCGTTCCGGAAGTTCTCGACACGCTTCTGCTCCGTGACGTCCACCGCGACCACCAACACCGCGGGCGCCTTGATCCCCGACACTTTAAAAGGCACTTTGATGGTTTGCAGGAAATGTTCGCGTTTTTTGACGTCCGTAAAAGGCCGTGCGGCAAACACCCTGGCTTGTCCGGTCCGGATCACCTTGAGATCCTCCCTGAATATGCCTTCCGCTTCGGATCTTACGATATGGATGTCTTTTTGTTTTTTTCCCAAAAGCTCCTCATGCCGCATGCCGTAAAGTTCCGCCATCGCGCGATTCGCCATCAGGAACCGTCCCGCGGCATCCTTGGCGCAGATCAAATGCGGCACCGCGTCAATGATCTCGCGCAACTCCCGCCGACTTTCCCGGATGCCCTCCTCGGCCCGTTTCCGGTCCGTAATGTCCCACCCCTCAGGGATCAAAAAAGCGACCTTGCCCTGCTGGTCCCGTACGGGTCTGATAGAAAAATCAACGAACCGGATGCTCCCGTCGCCGGCTGCATGAGTCGTTTCGTACCGGACGAATTTGCCGCGGGCCGCGCTCTTGATCGCCTGGCGCAAACGGGCCCGGACCTGTTCGGAGTGCCTCCACCAAGGCGTCTTCCAGAAAGGCTTGTTCAACACGTCCGAAACCTTGGCCCCCACGTAACGCAAGGCGGTCCGGTTGGCCTCGAGGAGTATGCCGTCTTTTCTCATGATCCCGGTCAGCTGATACGTTTGATCGAAGATGGCCTTGAATTTTTCTTTTTCGCTCCGGAGAATGGCCTCGTCTTTCTTCTTGTCCGTAATGTCCGTGATGAACGCCATCTCCGAAACGCTGCCGTCCGCGTGACGCAATGGCGTGTTGACAACATGATACCAGCGTCCGTCCCCGGGACTTTGCAGTTCCCAGCGAACGGTCCTTCCTCTGAAAACCTTCCTGTTCTGACACCAGGGACAAACGGAATTCCGGCTAAAAAGGGCGCGGTAACAAGTCTTGCCGACCGGGTCGTATCCTACCCGTCGTTTCAACTGTTCGTTGGCGAACTCGATCTTACGATCCTTCGAGCAAATATAAACGGCACCATCAAAAGAGTCCACCATGGCCCGGCACTTCGCTTCGCTTTCCTTGAGGTCCCTGGCCATTTGCCGTTCACGAAGGGCGTACCGCTGCCGGAGTTTTTGGGCGGCCCTCTTTAAGGCTCCGGAAGAAGACACAGCCCGGACGCGGGAAACCTGGCGGGCTCGTTTTGCGGTTCTTTTCGTTCGATGAGGGCTCATTTTTTCCCCGGGAATTACGATACTGTATTATACCTTGATTGATCTCGAAAATCTTGAAGCAAAATATGAAGAGGACAAGCGACAACACCATCCATGATTAAGCCGCGCGACTTTCTGCCCCAGAACCCCTTTCTGAAAAGCCTGGACATGTCCTGGAAGGAAGGCATTGCCGCGACCATCATGGTCGCGATCATCGACGAATACCTGATCCCCTTCGGCCTATTTTTGGGCGCCACACCGCTGGACATCGGTTTTCTCGTCGCGGTGCCCCATCTCCTGGGGTCCCTTTCCCAGTTCCTCGCCGTGAAGATCGTGGACCGCTTCGGAAGCCGCTTGCTTTTCCTCGTGCGGGCCTCGTTCCTCCAGGCCGTTTTCCTGTTGCCGGTCGCGCTCTTTGCCGTTCTGACCTTCCAGACACGAATGCTCGTTCTGATCTTCATGATCACGATCTTCCGGGTCCTTGCCAATCTGATCGGAACGGTCTGGGGCAGTTTGATGAGCGATTACCTCCCACCCGAAGAGCGCGGGAAATATTTCGGCTGGCGTTCCCGCATCGTGGGATTCGCGGGGGTCGCGGCCACCATTTCGGCGGGTGTCCTGCTTTTCTTCTTCAAGAAATGGTCCATTACGGCGCTCGGATTCCTGCTCCTGTTCCTTGTGATCGCGGCCTGCCGTTTCATTTCCGCGCGCCTGATGGCCGGCATGCAGGATGCACCGCACCAAAAGAAACCGGCCGACGAATTCACTTTTTTCATGTTCCTGAGGAGGTTCCGCAAAAGTAATTTTGTGAAATTCACCCTCTATGTCGGAAGCATCACGTTCGCCACGACCCTCGCCGCTCCTTACTTCAGCGTTTACATGCTCCAGGACCTCAAGTTCAACTATCTGGTCTACATGTTCGTGCATATGGGCGCTGTCGTCGCGGGGCTCTTTTCTTTTCCCATCTGGGGCAGGCACGCGGACCGCGTCGGGAACGTCAAGGTCCTGAAGATCACAAGCCTTTTCATCCCCTTGATCCCGCTCCTTTGGGTCTTCTCCGCGAACCTTCTCTACCTCTTTTGCATCGAGATCTTCGCCGGCTTCGTGTGGGGTGGATTCAATCTTTGCTCGGTGAATTTTATCTACGACGCTGTCAGCCCCGGGAAACGGATCCGCTGCCTGGGCTATTTCAGCTTCATCATCGGGGTCGCGACATTTCTCGGAGCCTCACTGGGAGGCTATCTTGCCGAACGCCTTCCGCCCCTGAACGGCTCCCGCATCCTCACCTTGTTCCTCATCTCGGCGGCACTGCGATATATTTCCCACTTTGTCCTTTCCCGCCATTTCTATGAGGTCCGGAAAAAGACCCAGCCGATATCGAGCCTGGAGTTGTTCTTCAGCGTGGTAGGCATCAAGCTTCGTGTGGAGAGACCTCGCGAGTGGGGTTTCCTTTCCCTAACGAAAAAAACCTAGCACCGCTCAGGGAACGACCCGGCAGAAAAAGACTTCCGGAAGTTTTCGAGGATTAAAAAATTATGGCGGGTTATTTCATTTTAGCGGCGGGGATGCCCCAAATATCCCGGCAGTATTCCGAGATCGTCCTGTCGCTTGAAAATCTTCCCGACTTCGCAACGTTCACGATGGATTTCTCGATCCACTTGTCCTGGTCCTGGTACTCCTCGGAGATCCGGTCCTGGATCGCGCAGTAAGCATCAAAATCGGCACAGACGAGGAAAGGATCGGCCACGGTAAGATTGTAAACGAGCGGGTCGAAGATCCCCGGTTCCATCGGGGAGAAGAAATTGCTCCGGATCATCTGGAAAATCTCTCGGAGGCGTGGGGACTTTTGGATAAAAGCGTTCGGGCTGTACCCGAGGCATTTCAGTTCCAGGGCCTCGCGCGCCTTAAGGCCGAACATGAAAACATTCTCGGGACCGGCCGCTTCGGCGATCTCGATGTTAGCGCCATCATGGGTCCCCACCGTCAGAGCGCCGTTCATCATGAACTTCATACAACCCGTGCCGGAGGCTTCGGTCCCGGCTGTCGAGATCTGCTCGGAAAGATCGCTCGCCGGAAAGATCTTCTCGGCCAAGGAGACCCGGTAGTTCTCGAGAAACACCACCTTCAATTTGTCCTTGTTGGCCTTGTCATGATTGATCACGTTGGCCACGTTGTTAATGAACTTAATAATGAGTTTAGCGATGAAATAGCTGGGGGCTGCCTTCCCGCTGAAGATGAACGTCCGCGGTACGACCGTCGCGCGGGAGTCCTCCCTTAACCGAAGGTACTGGGAGATCACATAAAGAATGAAAAGGGTCTGTCGCTTGTACTCGTGGATCCGCTTGACCTGGACGTCGAACATAGAGTCGGGATTCACAACGACCCCCGTGTTCTTTTGGATGAAATCGGCCAAAAACAGTTTGTTGTCCCTCTTGACCTCCGCCCATTTGTCCTGCAGAAGATGGTCCTTCCGGACCGGGATCAACTTCTCGAGAAAATGGAGGTCCTTCTCCCAGCTGTTCCCGACCGCCTCCGTAATAAGCTGTGACAACGGCCGGTTGGCTTTGAGCAACCAGCGGCGGTGAGTGATACCGTTCGTTTTGTTATTGAACTTTTCCGGGAAGACCTCGTAGAAATCCTTGAAGAGCTGTTCCCGGAGAAGCTTCGAATGAAGCTCGGAAACGCCGTTCACCGAATGAGAGCCGACGATCGCGAGGTATGCCATGCGTATTCTCTTTGGGTTCCCCTCTTCGATCAGGGACATCCGGCGCAACCGGTCCGCGTCGCCCGGGAAATCCGACGCGAGCTTCGTGAGGAAACGTTCGTTGATCTCATAGATCAGCTGCATGTGGCGCGGCAGGAGTTTCTCGAACATATTGACGGCCCAGCACTCCAGCGCCTCGGGCATGACGGTGTGGTTCGTGTAGGCAAAGGTACGGACCGTAAGGTCCCAGGCATCGTCCCATCCCACCTGTTCTTCATCGATCATGATACGCATGAATTCGACGATCGCTAGGGCCGGATGAGTGTCATTCAACTGGATCGCGGCTTTCTCCGGAAAATGATCGAGGATGGCGTTGTCCTCCTTGAAACGCCGGATGATGTCGGCGACGGAGGCGGCGGTAAAAAAATATTCCTGTTTGAGCCGGAGTTCGCGTCCCGCCGACGTCGCATCATTGGGATAGAGCACTTTGGAAATGTTCTCGGAGAACATTTTTTCATAAACGGCGTGCTCATAGTCGCCGTCGTTGAAATATTTGAGGTCGAACTCTTCCGATCCGCGTGCGGACCAGAGGCGGAGCGTGTTCACGACATCGTTCTGATAGCCGGGGACCGGCGTATCATAAGGCATCGCGATCACGTCTTCCGTGTTCACCCACTCCACGGCCAGCCGCCCCTTTTTGTCGTGGTACATATTCGTATTGCCATAGAATTTGATCTTCTGGGAATATTCGGGACGCGCGAACTCCCACGGATTGCCGTGCTTCAACCATTCATCCGGACGCTCGACCTGGTAGCCGTTGACGATCTTCTGGTTGAAGATCCCGTAATCGTAGCGAATCCCGTAGCCGTGGGCCGGAACCCCTAATGTCGCCAGAGAATCCAGAAAACACGCCGCTAAACGCCCGAGACCTCCGTTGCCCAAACCAGCATCCACCTCCTCCTCACGGACCTCCTCAAGGTTCAACCCGAATTCCTCCAAAGCCTTCCGCGTCGCCTCCCACAGACCAAGGTTCAGGATGTAGTTCCCCAAGAGACGCCCGATCAGGAATTCGAGAGAGAGATAATAAACGCGTTTGAGGTTCTTCTTGTGGTAGCTCTGTTGCGTCAGGATCCACCGCTCGACCAGGCGGTCCCGGAGCGCAATTCCAAGCGCCATGAAATTGTCGCGCTCGGTCGCGGTATACTGGTCCTTGGCAAGAGCGTACTGGAGATTGGAGCTAAAGGACCTCTTGATCCCCTCTTTTGTCATGCTCGTAAGGTCGGGGTGCCAAAGCTCCCTGGCTTCTGCTTTTAAGATTTTTTTGCTTGCTCGCGGCATTTTTTGCTCCTAAATGATCGTAGAAATATACCGAAGCAACAGTTTATCAAAAAAAAGGGCTTCCTCCAAGTCCCGATTTAAACGACAAAATCCAGAAGGTGAGCCTGCCACGGCAGGAGGTCGACGTAAAACCCCTTCTCGTCGAGCTCTTTACCGGACCGGTCATAGACGATGTCGGTCAAAGCATCCCGCAATTGGAGGAAGGACGTGCCCGCCGGAATCTCCGGAATCCGCACGAGGGCTTGCGAACGGAGCATGGAATAATTCACGATGATCAATTTCCGGTTCCTGCCATAAGACCAAAGCCAGGCCAGCACCCCAAGATACGTTTCATTCATCTCCCAGGCCGATTCACCCGTTAAAAGCGTCCAGTTGCCGTCATGAACCACCGTGCTGTGGGTGAAACGCAGAAGCCGCTGATAAAGATCCGCTGTCGCGGGGTCCGCTGCCTCCTTTGGCTCGCGGCGTAAATGGATCGGTGTCCGGATCCTGCGCCCCTCCAATTGCCCGTCATGGAAGAACCGGAGTCCCCGGATCGTTCCCGCGATAATGCCGGCGGCCTGGGATTTCTTCCTGCCGAAGACCACGCTCGCCCGTTCTTCATCATGGTTTTCAATAAAACGGAGGGACAGGTCCTGAAAAAACCCCTCGGCCTTCAAGTGATCGCGAACAGAGATGGAGGAATCGATGGACAGACGGTCATAAAGCCGCTTGTCGTAGGTATAATCGAAACCAAGCTGCTGCAACTCCCACTCCATTCCCCAATAAACTTCCGCGATAAAACTGAAATGAGGCGCAAAGTATTTCACTTTCGGGATCACATCCGCCCAAAATTCCGTCAGGAGCGGCCGGGTGGTGATGTGCTCGCCCCAAACCCTTCGGAAAACATCGTTAAGCGCCAGCATGGCCATGTCGCAGCGCACCCCGTCGGCCAGCTTCGAGATCATCAAAAGCTCTTCGAGCAGGGCTTGCCGCGTTTCCATGCACCAGAAATTGTTCTGCACCGTATCGATCCAGGGCGAAAAATACGGGTCGCGACCATGCGCGAGCTTTGTCCCCTTCGCCGTCGTGAATGCCCAGTCCGGGTGATCCTTCAGGGTCTCTTTGCGGCAGGACACGAACCTGTGGGGATATTGGACCGTCCAGGGATGATCGGCGGCCAGATGGTTCGGCACGAAGTCCAGGATGAGGCCGAGCCCCATCCCGTTCAGTTTCATCTTCAATTGCAACAGTTCGTCCATCACCCCGAGATAGGGATCGAGCTCATAACCGAGAATCGCATAAGGTGACCCCGTGACGTCCTCCTTCTTCCAATCGGGAAGGATCATGTCGTAGGCGCGCCGCAGATCGGGCTGCTTTTGGGCGTGTTCGCGTGAGAACGGGCTCCGCTTCCAAACCCCCATCAACCACAGGTAATCGAACCCCTGTTCCGCAAAGGAACGCCATTCTTCGGGAGGGATCGTGGAAAGAGTGAGCTTTCGCCCGTATTTCTCGGACATCCTGGAGATATAAAAAAAAGCGTTCAGTTCAAGCAAACGAGGGTGTCTGCGCATAGTCCTTTCCCGACAAAGGTTCTTGATTGTGATTATCGGTTTTGGAAGCGGTTTCCTTGAAGCGCAAAACGTTGGATGCAAGGTCATGAAAGCAAAAAAAACGCGGGAGAAGGTATCCTCCCGCGCCTCTATTCCTTGAACCGGTTTTTTTACCCTTTTACCCCTTGATGAGAGAGATCTTGACGCTCTTGCCCAACTTGTTGAAATTGATGTTGTTCTCGCGCGCCAACCAGCCGATCGCCTGGTTGAAGAGGTTCTCGTCCCCGCCCACCTCTTTCTGGACCTTCGCAACGGTCTGCTCGCCGCCCTTTTCGAGGGCCTTATAGATCTTCCCTGCCGTTTCACCGATCCCGTAGTATTGCTCTTGCATACAATTCCCTTTCTCTTTTAAGAATAATGTGAACTATCAGTTAAAAACCTCGTGATCGACATCCGGAAAGATGTTGTTCTTCCCTTCCAGACTCCTGACCCACGCCTCATCCAACCGGTTGTTCATGAGATCTTCATAGATCCTCGTAAAATTGAGAAGATGTTCTTTGGTGCGCTTGACCGCGTACGGCACGACCGTTCCCGTGTGCATGATGAACGCCCAGTCGCTCGACTGCGCCAGAAATAGCTCGCGCGCCGCCTGCTTCAGGGCTGCCGAAACGATCCCGTTCTGTCCCTGGAATTTGTGGGTCAATTCGGTCATACGGAGCGACGCCTTGTGTAAGTGCCGGTAGATCCAGTCGTTGGCCCCGGAAAGCCAGGTCTCGCTGTAACCCTTCCAGCCCCAACTCGAAAAACACGGCGTAGAGACCTGATTAACGGGATACTCCTTGAAATAATCCGGAGGCGCGATCATCCGCACCGTGGACTGGTCAAAAGCCATCTTCCGCATGAAGAAATTCAGGAACTCCGGGCCCTCATACCACCAGTGTCCGTACAGTTCCGCGTCATACGGCGCCACGATCAGGGGTTTCCGCCCCATAAAATCATGAAGATACTCGACCTGTTTTTCGCGATTGAACATGAAGTTCCCGGCATGGCTCGCGACCTTCTCCATGGCCCAAGCCCTCACATAAGGCTGTTTTTCCTCGGTGTTTCCTGTGATCCGGTAGTACTTGATCCCCGTATTGATCCTCAATCCGTCCGGAGAGATGTACGGACGCACGTAATCAAAATCCAGTTCAAACCCGATATCCCGGTAAAATTCGCGGTAATCCGGGTCTCCCGGGTATCCTTCGATCGCCGACCAGACCTGCTTGGAGGATTCCACGTCCCGGCCGAACGCCGCGACCCCGTTCGGACAGAAGATGGGCGCGAAAACGCCGTATTTCGGCCGCGGGGATGCGTGCAAAATCCCGTGCGTGTCCGTCAGGAAATAGCGGATCTCCTGTTCTTTCAGGTATTTGTCCACTCCCGGGAAATAGCCGCATTCCGGCAACCAAATACCGATGGGCCGGCGCCCGAGCACTTTTTCATAAAGGTCCACCGCCGTCTTGATCTGTCCGCGAATAGTCCCTTCGTTGCGGCTGATGAGCGGCAGAAAACCGTGCGTCGCCGCGCAGGTGATGATCTCAAGCCGCCCGTGGTCCTGGAATTTCCGGAAGGCCTGGGTGATATCCTTGTGGTAGCGGTTGACGAAGGTGTCTTTCGCGCGCGTGAATTCCCAATAGTAATGTAACGCCGTCTCGTGGAACTGCGGCTGAAAGCGCGTACGTTCGATCTCCTTGTTCGCCAACTCGATCGATTTGTCCAGATGCGCGACGTACCGGTCCTGAAGAAGAGGATCGCGCAGCATTGACATGAGCGAAGGCGTGAGCGACATCGTAATGCGCCACGGTACGTTATCCCGCTCCAAACCTTCGAACACATGGATGAGCGGAATATAAGTTTCCGTGATGGCTTCGTACAGCCAGGTCTCTTCAAGAAAGAACTGATGTTCGGGATGACGGACGAAAGGCAGGTGCGCGTGAAGCACTATGGACAAAAATCCTTTTTCCATAGCTATTTATGCTTTCCTGTTTTAAAAACAGGAGCAGGCCTCTCTGTGTTGCGGCTTACGATCGGTGTAATGACCCGTTCTTCGATGCCATCCGAAGATTCCGCGTGGCAGTCGAAGATGAACTTCCCGTCCGGCAGCGCGTAGCGGAACGTGAAAGTCCCGTCCGGACGAAGCTGCACGGGCCGGCCCTGCATCGTGACTTTGGCGTCCGGTTCCGTGCCGCCGTAAATGATCAGCTCGCATTCGAGCCAGAAATAAAAACCCCGTTTTTGGATCCGGACCGGACTCGCCATGCTTGAAATGGCCCCGGCCCCCGACCCCGAAGAGATCGCCCCTTTGAGACGCTCCTCCATCAACTTCCGGAGCTCCGCCGAGCTCTTGCCGACCTGGAACCCCCCGGAGAGTGCGTACATCTTGTCGAAATCGATGCTCATCCATTTCTCATCGATGACCTCGGACATCCCGGAACGCGGGGTGGTCACATAATTAGAGCGCGCGAGCGAAATATAACGGCCGTCTCGATGCAATAATCCGATCTCGACGAAATAACTATGGTTCGGAAGGACATTGATGTACCACGACGTCACCATGTTCCGGAGGACGATGTCAAAGAAGACCGGCGCTCCGCCGGGGTCCGTCACGTCATAGACGCGGAGAACGGACATCACACTCTCCCAACTGCCTCCCAACTTCGCCAGATTCTCATCCTGGTGATCCTTCTGGATCTCCCAATAAGAATAAATCCAATGGGTATCGCGAACGAGCAGGTAGATCTGATTGTCGCCGTAATTATTCGGCAACTCGCGCGGCATTTCCTGATACTGCTGAGGCTGAACATGAAGCGTTGAACTGTCCTGGACTTCCGGCGTTTCCGGAACAGGCAACTTTATGACGGGGACCCGCTTGGGTGATCGCGCGGCGGCCTTGCCCGCGCCAGTGGTTGTTTTTTTCGGAGCTGAAACTCTCGACGGACCCTTAATCTTATCGGAGTCTTCTTGCTTCGGTGTTGAACTCTTCTTCCGCGGAGCCGAGGCCATCTTTAGGGTCCTTATACATTCGGAGAACCGAATGCGCTACAATGCGCTAGTTTCTGAAGTAATAAACACTATAAAGACAAAACACTCAGCAAATACATTCTTCTAGGCCTGGATTCCCCGCGAATGAAAGAATTTTATCAAACGCTTAAAAGCATAGCAACTGATTTTTTGCAAAATCTAAAAAAAAAATTCCCGCTGATTGCCCGAAAGCGGCCCTAAAACCTCTCGCAGATCATGAGGAAAATGGCGACCAGCACGAGAGTTACGGCGGAAAGCTTTGAAATGAAGGGGTGATTGTCCTCGGTCCATTTCCGCAGCTTCTTCAAGAAAATGAGAGTGAAGGGAGCGAACCAGGCCATCGCCCCAAATAGAAACCCCGAAAGAAACCGGTCCCTGAACATAATACTCCCCGCCTGACCAAAATTCGCCCTTATCAGGCTCAAAATGCCGACCCACATCAGGAACACCGCCGGATTGGTCGCAACCACCAGGAACCCCACAAGAAAATTCTTAGTGGGATTCCGCTTGGTGACTTCGATCGCCTTTCGGGGAGACCTGCTGTGGATAAAAAAAGTGCGCGCCGCGATCACCAATAGCACCGTGATCCCCACCCATCGGATGATCCCCCACCATTCCGGATGGTTCAAAAGAGGCCGGGTCCCCGTAAAACCGATCGCGAGAAAGACCATGTCCGCAACGACCGCGCCGCACCCGACGGAAAAAGCCGCGATGCGTCCGCGATGAAGCCCCCGCTGGATGACGATCAGATTGATCTGCCATCCGAGGCTTGAAGCCAGAAATCCCGCCAAAAGACCGAGCAACATTTAAGTTCTCCTCGCTTCGTCGTCGAGCGAGGCGCCCAAACGGCTCCGGATGAATGAGACGCAATAGAAAGGCGCTAGGAGGAGGAAGGTCAAAAAAACGGTCGCGACCGCGCTTTCGATGTTCAAATAAATGAACGTCAGGAGAAAAAGCGCTACTTGCAGGAAAAACAGGATGCGCCACGAGCGGAATTTGATGGCAGAGACTTTCGGATAGGGGATCTCGCTCACCATCAAGAACCCGAGCGCCGTCATCAAAAAGACCACGCTGACCAGGGAGAACGAGCGTTCGTCCCAGTGGTTCTTGTGGAACGCCAGCATCGTCATCATCAGGGACAGGGCCGCAGCCGGCGTCGGAAGCCCCTCGAAACAACCGCCGCTGGTCGGGTTCACGTTGTACCGCGCCAGCCGGAACACTCCCGCGCAAAGATAAAAGATCACCACCAGTAAAAAAGCGATCGACGTATTGAGGAAGAAAACATTAATCACAAAAAAACAAGGCGCAACGACGAATGAAACGGCATCCGCGAGAGAATCCAGTTCGCGCCCGAAATCCGTCTCGTTACCGAAAATGCGCGCCACATGACCGTCAAGGGAATCCAGCACCAGCGCGAGGAAAATGAGCCACACCGCGTACTCGAACCTTTCCTGAATGCTCATAAGAATGGAAAAGAATCCCGCGATCAGATTACACATCGTGATCATGTTGGGAAAAGCGGCGGTTGTGAAGTAAAGGCGATGTTTCACCGGATCACCCCTCGTCAGCCCACTGGCCGAGAAGGGTCAACCCGGCCTTCACGTGCTGGCCGACCCGGACCGCAGGCCGAAACGCCCTCTTGGCGACGTAAAATTCAACTCCCGAACCGTAGCAGATCATCCCGATCTTTTCTCCCCGCCCCACAATTTGCCCGATCTTCACGTCCCAATAGATCCGCCGGGCGATCGCGCCGGTCATCTGCCGCACCAGAACGCGCCGTTCATGGTTCTCGATGCCGATCCAATTGGACTCATTGTTCTCAAAAGCGCTTTTCCGGAGCGCGTTCAGGAACTTCCCTTTGACGTAGCGCTGGAACTTCACGACGCCGGCAAGAGGAGAACGCGTTACGTGAACATCGAAAACGGAGAGGAAAATGCGGATACGGACCGCCGGTTCGTTCAGGAATTTTTCCTCGAAGGATTCGTCGACGCCGACCACCTTCCCGTCCGCGGGAGCAAGCAACCCTTGCGCCGCCGGAGTCCTTCGCGACGGGTCACGAAAGAAAAGAAGCTGTGCGATCAAGAGCGTCAGAAGGACCGGCGTCACGGAATGAACGCCCCACAACAATTCCAGAAGAAGGAAGACAAGAAGCAGAATGGCGCCCGGCCAAACCCGTTTATCAAGCGGCAAACGACCGGTCATAAAGCCCCTGCTTCGACCGCTGCCCCTTTCGACGCCTCAGAGCCGGGATCTTTTTGTCCGGAAAGCGGCGTCCCCGCAGCAGTGCCCGCGTCCTCAAAGGGAGGGTTCTTCGGGTCCTGGCCTTCGGGGACCCCCTGCGTTTGAGTGACATATTCGCGGAACGCCTTGTGCGTCGCTATCCACCGGAAAAATTCCAGCCACTTCCCAACCGAAAAGGGCCCGCCCGTCGCGACGCGCCAAAAGGTCCCGACGAAAAATCTCATGCGCGCAAAGTCCCGGGTCAGGAGATAGTAGCCAACAAGCTTAAGAAGCAGGCCGCCGAATTTCAGGTCCAAAGACGCCCGCTTGTGTTCTTTATTACGATTGCGGAAACGGCTCAAGGCCGTCACCAACCGGTCACCGTAACTGTCGTAACGGTAAAGACAGCGGCTAAGCCAATTGTACCCGCGGTGGATCTCTTCAAGCGTCATGTTCTTGGGGATGAAGTTGCAGTCCGAGGAACCGTGCCCGTTCATCTCCGTCCATTCGGTATCAAGCAACCGCCCTTCGGCCGCAAGCCGTTTCGCGAGCGGCGTCTTGGGAAGGGCCATCAGGGTCCCGCAGGTCGTGAACGGGATCCCGAGCTCCTGCAGAAAATCATAATGCTCTTTGAAGATCCGTTTATCGTCTGTATCGAAACCGATGATCATGCCGGCCACCACGGAAAGGTGATAGGACTGGATCCGCTTGATGTCCTCAAGGACATTTTCCCGCGTATTCTGGATCTTTCCTGATTCGATCAGGCTTTCCTTCCGGGGGGATTCGATCCCGATAAAAAGCGAGTAGAAATTCGCGGCCTGGAACAGTTCCAAAAGGTCCGGATGGTGGGCCACATTGATCGTCAGCTCGCAGCTGAATTCGATCGGATAACCGTTCTTTTCGGAATATTCCGCGAGGGCCTTGAGAAGCTGCCGGGCGAACGGAAGGTTCCCGATGAAGTTCGCGTCGCCGAAAACGATGTAATGCGCCCCCTGTTTGACGCAGTGGTCGACCTCCGCGAGGACCTGTTCGACCGTCTTAACGCGCGGCACGCGCCCGTCCATGATGATGATATCGCAGAACTCGCAATTGAAGGGACAACCGCGGCTCGTCTGCAGCGAGAACATATTGTAGCGTTCGCCCCGGATCAGTTCATACCGCGGAACCGGACTATTGCGGATGTCGACCTTTTCCTTGCGGGCGGTATAAAGCTCCCTCGCCTTTCCCTGTTCAAAATCACGCAAAAATTCCGGCCAGATCTCCTCGGCCTCCCCCGCGATCCGGTGGTCGCCCTTGCCTTCGAACGCCTCCGGGAACAAACTGCAATAGGGGCCTCCGAACGCCACTTTTTTCCCGCGTTTTCTGAATTCCGCGGCAATCTCCAGGGCGCGGTGATATTGAACATTGAAGGCGCCGATGCCGATGAGGTCCGCGTCCGTGTCAAAATCGATGGTCTCCACGTTCTCGTCCGCGACCACCACCACCCAGGGCTCTGGGGTCAAAGCGGCTACGGTGACGAGACCGAGCGGGGTCGTGGAAAAACTCGTCCCCGTGATAGGCCGGAGCCCGTCGAACGACCATATGGTCGGTTCAAAACGGGGGTGCACCAGATAGACCTTCAAAATATCCCATCTCTTTCTTCAAGGCGAAAAACCCGTCGCCTTAAATGATCACTTAATGTTTCCGCAAGAAAACGTTCGGGATAAGAATGGAGAAAATGAACCGGGCGAAAAGAACGCCTTCCTCAATGATGGTCGTGACCACGCGCACATAATTGACACGGAGAATCTCTCCTCGCCGCCACGCGGCGCACGCGCTGTCCCAAAACTTTTGAAGAGGCATGCGCGTAAAGGTCAGCGGTTCCGAGAAAAAATTCCATCGCCGAAGCCATAGTTGAAAATGCGACGGAATGCGGAACCGGTAGAGGCCTTTTTTCTCGAGCGCTGCCGCGGCCCTTAAATAGAGGCTGTGAAGGTCCGAAATCCGGAGATCCCGCCATTTTTTCGCCGACTGCGTCACACGCGCCAGTTCGGCGACCACGCGCTGCTCCAGGGGGCTGCGCTTCCGCGTCGCAAGCCAGACTTCCTCCAGCTCGATGGTCAGGTTCCACCAACCGGTCAATTCGCGGTACACGTCGCCCAAACGCCGTTTGAAATACTGCCAGCGCCCCTCGATCGGATAGCCGGGACGGCGCTCCAGGCGGCCCTTCAGCCGGACAAAACCATGGATCATGGGATGGCCGCCTTCGATATTCACTCCGTTCTTGTACCAAATGAAGTTGGAGAAAATACCCCAATAATTCTCGCACTCGAGACTCCGGCTCAGGATGCGCTTCATATTATCCACGCTGTAAAAAACACGCCAGGCATCCTCATAAGCCGCAAGCCATTCCCCCGGTTTCATGCGCGCGTGCCGGTGCGTCTCGTGAAAGGTGTCATAATTGTTGAGGTCCGTGTCCATCAGCATCCCTTTTTCAATCGCATGCTTGTAATCCATGGAGCCCGGAAGAGGGGTCATCATGAAAAAAGAGGCCTGGCCCGCGCCGAGCGTCAGGAGCTTTTCAATGTCCGCTTTGACCGATTCGGCCGTATCCAGGGGAAATCCGATGATGTACGCCAGGTGGCAAACGATCCCCACATCATGGAACGCGTCCACCAGCGCCTTGAAATTCCCGATGTCATTCTGGCTCTTTTTGACGGCCTTGAGGTTCTCCTGATTCAAACTCTCCATCCCGATAAAGACCTGGCGGCAACCCGCCCGCGCCGACTTCTCCACGAAATTCGGCACCATATGCGATTGTGTGTCCAGCTGCATCATGAAAAAGAACGGGATATTTTCCTTTTCTTTCAATTCGATGATCCGGTCCAGGATCGCTTCCCAGTTCTTGTTGCGGCAGAAATTGTCATCCGTGAAAAAATAATGCGAGATCCCGTAGCGGTAATAATCCTCGCGGATCTTCTCGATCAGGAGGTCCACCTCACGGAACCTCATGCGCCGGCCCTGAACGTTGATCACCGTACAAAAACTGCAACCGAACGGGCACCCCCGGCCGCAGTCCAGTGTCCCGAAGTGCCGTAACGCATAGCGAGCCAGAAGTTTCGGATGGATCTTCGGAAAAACAGCTCTTGAAATGTCCGGGAGATCATGAAGAAAATTGTAGAAAGGTTTGAGGCGGTCCTGCAACGCGTCGCCCAACAGTTTTTCCCAGTGGCCGCCCTCTCCTTCTCCCGCCACGAGCGTCACGCCCGCATTTTTAAGGGTCACAAGTTCCGGAGAAAGATCCGGCAAGGTCGCGGCAACGCCGCTGACATGAAACCCGCCGATCAGCACAGAGATCCCGGCTTTGCGGAAATTCATCGCGATGTCCGCGGCGCGCGGGAACTGGTTCGTCTGGACCCCCACGAGACAAACGATGACTTTCGTGTCTTTACGGCGGCTGGCCCGGATGGCCGCTTTATAGGGAATGGGCTGGACCGTATCGTCTATAAGTTCCGTCGTCCATTTCAGGTCCTCGCCAAAAACCCCACGCTCGCGGACGTCTTCGCTTAACCCGTAGAGACAGGACAGGGTATTGCTCGGGAGGACCCCCTTCCAATAGCGGATCACGTAGCCCTCATCATCGTATTTGGAGGGCTTGATCAGATAAAGCTGCAAGTGGCTATACTTGTGGAGGATAGCTCCTGTATTCCGGACCTCGTCAAAAGCCTCCGGCACATCACATTTTTTTATGGGAGTTTCCTGAATCTTCATGGGCTTTTATTCTATCCTATCCCCCAGTGAATAGCTAGTACCGCGTTGCGATGACGGAAGCCGTCAGACTTTCTTGAGGATGAGGATCGAGTTCTTTCCGCCGAACCCGAAGGAATTCTTCATCGCGACCCTGATCTTCGCGGGGCGCGCCGTGTTCGGCACATAGTCCAGGTCGCATTCGGGGTCTTTGGAGGTGTAATTGATGGTCGGCGGGATGACCTGATGTTCCATGGCCAGAAGGGTCGCGATCAATTCGACGCTGCCGGCCGCTCCGATCAAATGCCCGATCATGGATTTGATGGAACTGGCGGGAACCTCATAGGCGCGCGGGCCGAACACTTTTTTGATAATGATCGTTTCAGTCTTGTCGTTCAGGGGCGTCGAGGTGCCGTGCGCGTTGATGTAGTCAATGTCCTGCGGCCCGACCCCCGCGTGGGACATGGCAAGGCGCATCGCGCGGCTCGCTTCCTTCCCCTCCGGGTCCGGCGCTACCATATGGTAAGCGTCGCAGGTCATGCCATGGCCGAGAATCTCCGCATAAATGCGCGCTCCGCGTTTTTTCGCGTGTTCGTACTCCTCCAGCACCAGCATACCGGCGCCTTCGCCGAGCACGAACCCGTCGCGGTCCATTGAAAAAGGTCTCGAGGCTTTTGCGGGATCGTCATTGCGCGTGGACAACGCGCGGGCGACGCAAAAAGAAGCCACGATGCCCGGGAAAATGGTGGCTTCCGCGCCTCCCATGATCAGAAAATCCAGTTCCCCGCTGCGGATCGCGTCAAAAGCGTAACCGCAAGCGTCGGAGGCGGAAGAACAGGCGGTCGCCATGGAAAAACTGGGACCGGTCACTCCGAGTTCGATGGAAACATTTCCGGCGCACGCGTCCGGGAATGAAGCGAGGGCCGTGAAAGGATTGATCCGCATCGGCCCTTTTTGCATCAGGATCGCGGATTGTTCCAGAATATAGCCGACCCCGGCGAGCGCGGTCCCGATGATCACTCCGGTCCTCTCGCGGGCGCCGTCCTCAAGAAGATCAAGTCCGGCGTCCTGGACCGCCATTTTGGAGGCCACGATCGCGAACTGCGTCGTGCGGTCCATGCGTTTGAGTTTTTTGGGAAGAATATAGGCCGAGGGATCGAAATTCTTGATCTCGCCGGCGAAGCGGGTCGTGAATGGCGTGGTGTCAAAAGCGGTGATGTTCGAAACGCCGCTTTTTCCTTTGGTAAGAGAATCCCAGAAGGCCTCTTTGCCAAAGCCGACCGAAGAGACGATCCCCAGTCCCGTAATGACCACTCTGCGGTGACCTGGGTGCGCCATCGACTTTGGAGTTACGCCGGAACCGATTCGGTCTTGCAGGTCAGGGCGATCTTACGTCCTTCATGATCCACGTTGAGGATACTGCAGCGGAGCATATCGCCGACCTTGTACTGCTTGGCCAGGTCCTGGGCCGAGCAATCCGGGATCTCGGAAACGTGAATGAGCCCTTCCAGGCCGTTCTCCAACTCCACGAAAAGACCGAAATTCACGATCCGGGTGACTTTCCCCTGGAGTTCCAGGCCCGTCAAAAGGTTCTTGGTCAGTTCGATCCACGGATCGTCCGTGAGCTGCTTCATGCCGAGCGATATCTTCTTGGCTTCGGTATCCACGGCGAGGATCATCACGTCCACGGCATCTCCCTTTTTGAGGACGTCCGCGGGCTTGGCGACCTTGTGCGTCCAAGAAATGTCGGACACATGAAGAAGCCCTTCAATGCCGGGCTCAAGCTCCACAAAAGCGCCGTAATCCGTCAGATTGCGCACGGTCCCCTTCGCACGGTTCCCGACCTGGTACTTGTCGGCCGCCGCGGTCCAAGGATTTTCCTGCGCTTGTTTGGCGCCGAGGGAGATCTTCTTCGCTTCCTTATCGAGGCTCAAGATCACCACGTCGAGCTCCATGCCGACCGAAAGCATCTCGCTCGGATGGTTCACGCGCTTGGTCCAGGAAAGCTCGCTGATATGGACCAGCCCTTCGATCCCGGGCTCAAGTTCCACGAAAGCGCCGTACGGAAGGATATTCACGACCTTGCCGCGGACCTGGTTACCGATCGCGTAACGCTGATCGACCGAAGTCCAGGGGTCCGTGCCCTTCTGTTTGAGACCGAGGGAGATCTTCTGTTTGACCTGATCGATCGCGATCACGACCACGTCGATCTCCTCACCGAGTTTCACGAGGTCGGAAGGATGCGAGACCCGTCCCCAGCTCATGTCGGTGATGTGCAAAAGGCCGTCGAGATTGCCGAGGTCGATGAAGACCCCGAAATCCGTGATGTTCTTTACTTTTCCGCGGACGATCTGGCCGACCTTGAGCGAACCGAGCTTTTCCGAACGGGCTTCATTGCGGCTCTTCTCGAGGAGGTCCTTGCGGGAAACAACGACGTTCTTCCGCTTGTGATTGATCTTCACGACTAGGAATTTGCTCTGGAGCCCGATAAAGGCGTCCTGATTACGAACGGGCTTGATATCCACGAGCGATGCCGGCAGGAAAGCTTCCATGCCGATATCGACCATGAAACCCCCGCGGACTTTGCGCGAGATCCGGCCTTCGACAATAGCTCCCTCTTCGGCATTGGAAAGGATGTCATTCCAGGTCTTCTGACGGTCCGCTTTCCTCTTGGAAAGCAACGCCGACCCTTCGACATCGTCAAAACCTTCAAAAAGGACTTCGACCTCACAACCGACCGTCAAGGCTTCCGGCTGAAGAAACTCATCCAACGGCAAAACACCTTCGGCTTTGTAGCCGATATCCACCACGACTTCCCGTTTGTGGATCGCGATCACCGTGCCTTTAACGACCTCACCGATCTGAATGTCCTGAAAAGACTTCTCGTACAATTCTGAAAACTGGGATTGCATAATTGGGAATTCCTCCTTGAGAGTCCCCTTTCCATTGGAACGCATGAAAATGGGGGTCTACGCCGTCTTCCCTCTTGAGCCGGACACTTTGGTCCGGACTAAAATCGGCGTAAACGTCGGAAGTATAGCATAGAAGCTGTATTTGGGAAGGGCTTTTTTGGAAAAAGGGTAGGCGAGCCGAACCACGCCCTGTGACGCCATCCCGCCGTTAAAGGGCTTCCCTCTTTTTCCGTGCCCGGTCCAGGAACCGGATCAGGGCCGTCGGGTCTTTGGCCTGAAGTTTCTTCCGGAATTGCGCCAGACTTTTTTCAAATTGCCTCAAGGAAGTCAGCAGGACTTTCCGGTTGGCTTTGAAGATCGGCTGCCAGATCGAGGAATCGGACGCCGCGATGCGCGTGGTATCACGGAAACCGGACGAAGCGAAGCTGAGAGAAGGAGCCGCGACGGCATCCACGAGGCAAACCGCGATCGCGTGCGGCAAATGACTGATCTGACCGATGAGTTGATCGTGCCGGCCCGGACTCATCTCCGCGATCCGGCAGCTGAACCGCCCCCAAAATTCCCGGGCCCGCTTTAAACTGCAGAGGCAAGTCCTCGCGTCTTTCACCAGGAGGATCAACCCCTGATCGTACAGGGAAGGATCCGCCGCCTGGATCCCCCGTTCATGCGAACCGACCATCGGATGGCAGCCGACAAAAGAAAGATTCTTCCATTTCGCCCGGTTCACTTCCGCGGCGACCGAGGCCTTGACGCTTCCGACATCCATCACAAGCGCATTCTTCCCGCAAACACGGTCGATCTTTTTCAGGACCGGAAGATAGGTGCCTACGGGAGTGCAAAGGACGACCACGTCGGCTCCCGAAGCGCCCCGGGCGACGTCGTTCGTTCCTTCATGGATCCATTTTTTCTTTTTTGCCAGGGCAAGAGCCGCACGGTTCCTGGTGACTCCGATGATGCGAGCCTTGGGAAAGCGCTTCCGGCAGGCGGCAGCCAGCGAACCGCCCATGAGCCCCAACCCCACGACCACGATCTTTTTTATCATAAACATACCGCCCCTTGAATCAGATATCTCTCCCCACCGCCTGCGCGATGAGCCGGGCCTTCCTCATCATTTCCTCGAACTGAACGGGAAGCAACGATTGTTCCCCGTCGCTTTTTGCCTCTTCGGGATTCTGGTGGACTTCGACCATCAATCCGTCACATCCCGCCGCCACGCCGGCCATGGCCATCGGGGCCACAAAATCACGATATCCGGTCCCGTGCGACGGGTCCACGAGGACCGGCAAATGGGTCTCTTTTTTGATCACGGGGATCGCGTTCAGGTCGAGGGTGTTCCGCGTCGAGGTCTCGAACGTCCGGATCCCGCGTTCGCCGAGAATGACTTTGAAATTCCCTTTGGAAAGGAGGTATTCGGCAGACATCAAAAGGTCTTTGACCGTCGCGCTCAATCCGCGTTTCAAAAGAACGGGTTTCTTCGTCATCCCGCATTCTTTAAGGAGTTCGAAATTCTGCATGTTCCGCGCGCCGATCTGGAGCATGTCGGCATATTGCGAAACCAGCTCGACCAAACGGGTATCCATCACTTCAGTCACGACCAAAAGACCGACCTCATCGCCCACTTGCCGCAAATATTTCAATCCTTCCTCCCCCAATCCCTGGAAGGAATACGGCGATGTGCGCGGCTTAAAGGCCCCGCCGCGGAGGAACGTCGCCCCCGCTTTCTTCACGGCCTTCGCGACTGTCAAAAGCGAATCGTAACTTTCCACCGAACACGGCCCGGCCATGACCACGACCTTTTTCCCGCCGACCTTCACCCCGAGCCCCATGTCGAATTCCGTGTTCTCGGCTTTGTAGTCCCGGCTCGCGAGCTTATACGGCCGGAGGATGGCCATGACCGATTCGACACCGGGAAAAACCTCGAGCGGCTGGACCTGGAGCTTTTCCTCTTCCCCGATCACGCCGATCACCGTGCGCTCGACGCCGCGCGAAACCTGGGGTGTCAGTCCGAGCTCGCGGACCTTCTGACAGATATGTTCCAGTTCTTGTGGGGTCGCTGTTTTTTTCAGAACAATGATCATGGTGTCCGCTTTCTCCTTATATGCATCTGCGAACGATCAGACCGTTCGTTGGATGATTCAAACCGCTTTTTGACTTAGATAAGCCTTCAGCAGCCGGATGAGCTGCACGTTCTGGCTGCGGCGCCCGATGGTGACGCGGATCCATTCCGGCATTTTATACGCTCCCATCGGCCGCACGATCATCCCCTGACGCAGTAAAAAATTATAAACTTCCTTCCCGTCGGTCTTCATGTTCACCAGGATAAAATTCGCCTGGCTCGGCAGATATTCCAGCCCCAGGCGGGCCAGTTTGCGGTAGAAAAATTGCCTGCCGCGGACCACAAGCCACTTGGTACGCCAGCGGAAGAACGTGTCATCCAGCGCTGCCGTCGCCGCCGCCTGAGCGAGTGAATTCACGTTGAACGGCTGGCGGATCTTATTCAGGTACGTGACCATTTCTTTGGACGCCAGGCCGTAGCCGATGCGCAGGCCCGCAAGGCCGTACGCCTTTGAAAAGGTCCGCAAAAGAATGACGTTCTTGCGGCCGGCCGTTACGATGGGCAGTATCTTCGGAAAATCCTCCGCGTCCACGAAATCCACGTACGCCTCGTCGAAACACACGACCACATTTTCCGGGACCTTGGCGAGAAAGTCCTCGACCTCCTTCGCGGTCACGTAAGTGCCGGTGGGATTGTTCGGGTTCGCGATAAAAATGATCTTGGTCCTCGGCGTGATCGCCGCGAGGATCGCCGGAAGGTCGAACCGGTGATCTTTCATGGGCGCCGCGCGGTATTTCGCGCCGCAAACCTGCGTCAATATCGGGTAGACGAGAAACGCCGTCTCCGATGAAAGGGCTTCATCGCCTTCGGACAGGAAGCCGCGACCGAGCAACTCGATGATCTCATTGGAACCGTTCCCGAAAACAAGGGTCTCCGGATCGACCCCGAGTTCCCGGGCCAGACGATGCAGAAGGTAATAGCAGTTCCCTTCCGGATACAGGTGCACGTCCCTGATAGCCCGGCGCATCGCGCGGATGGCCTTCCCGGACGGACCGAGCGGGTTCTCGTTCGAGGCAAGTTTGATCACATGCCGGATCCCGTATTCCCGCTGAAGCTCCTTGACGGGCTTTCCGGGTTCGTAGGGACGGATGTCCTGGATATAACTTTTAAACGGCGGTCCTTTGGTCATATTCGTTTTCCTGAAAAAGCGGCCGGCTTACTGCCGGGGCGGCTCCTTGTTTTTACGCCAATGTCCGGCAGGAAGGATAAGAGCCAAGCACCTTGATGAACTTGACCTTCTTTTCCATCTCCGCGAGCATTTTGCGGACCCGGGGAGTTTCCGCGTGCCCTTCGAAATCGATATAGAAGTAATAGTCCCAGGCCTTTTTCTTGGACGGACGCGACTCGATCTTGGTCATGTTGACCTTGTTCTTCTTGATCGGCAGGAGCATTTCATAAAGCGCCCCGACCTTGTCCCGGATCGAGACAAGGATCGACGTCTTGTCATGTTTGGTCGGCGCGGGAACTTGCCTTGCGATCACGAGGAACCGCGTCACGTTCTTCGAAAAATCCTGGATCTCTTCCGCCAATAGCGGCAGATTGTACAAAGTCGCCGCCAGTTTGGAACCGATCGCCGCGGCGCCGTCCTCCTTGGCCGCGCGTTGCGCCGCCGCCGCCGTACTCGAAGCCTCCATGAGCTCCGCATGATGCAGGTGTGATTCGAGCCAAAGACGGCACTGACCGAACACCTCGGCCTTGGAATAAACCCGTTTGATCTGCTTGATATCCGGAACGTTGGACATCAGGTTCTGGGAGATCGCGAAAAAGATCTCCGAACAGATCTTCAGTTCGGAATCAATGAACATGTCAAGCGTGTGGCTGACGGCGCCCTCGATCGAATTCTCGATGGGGATCACGCCGTAATCCGCGCGCCCCTGCTCCACTTCGCGGAACACTTCATTGATGCTGCCGCAGGGCTGGTATTGAACGCTGGACCCGAACTTGGAAAGCGACGCCAGGTGCGTGAACGTCGCCTCGGGACCCAGATAAGCGATGATCAGGGGTTTTTCCAGCGCCAGCGACGCGGACATGATCTCCCGGTAAATGGCCTTCAGACCGTCCTTGGGCAGAATTCCCTTCGTGGCGAGCTGATCGATCTTCTGGTAGATCTCGCTTTCCCGTTCCGGCGCGTAAATGGCCTTGCCGGCTTCGGTCTTCTGCTTCCCGACTTCGCACACGAACGACGTGCGCTTGTTGAGAAGATCGATGATCTTCAGGTCCAGTTCGTCAATTTTCTTGCGCAGTTGGTTCAGGTCCATGGCTGGCTGTTCCCTCGCTCTCATTAGATGCCGGCGCTTCCGCGGAAACGGCGCCGTTCCCGTCTTGCGGGATATCCACGATCTTTTTCGTTCCCATCAGTTCGTCTTTTTTCACCGAACTGTCCACGATCTGACGGATCTCTTCGATGCTCGGCAGGTCCTGCAACGCCTTCAGGCCGAAATGCTCCAAAAACTTTCCCGTGGTCCCGTACATAAAAGGCCGCCCGGGGACTTCTTTTTTCCCGACGATGCGGATGAAATTCTTTTCCATGAGCGTGTTCAGCACGCCGCTCGTGTCGACGCCGCGCAAGGCCTCGATCTCGGCGCGCGTCAGCGGCTGTTTGTACGCCAAAATGGCCAGGGTCTCGAGCGCAGATTGCGTGGCCTGCCGGGCCTTGCGCTGGAGTTCGATCTTCAGGATCCACGGCGCCCATTCTTTCTTGGTCGAGATCTCATAGCCCCCGGCGATCTCCAGAAGCTCGAAACTGCGCCCCGTCGATTGATAGTCCGCCTTGAGCTCGGCCGCGATCTTTTCAATTTGGCCGGCGGTCAGGACCTTCGTGACCTTCCGTATCTCGCTTACGGTAAGCGGCTTGGACGACGCGAAGATCAGGGCTTCTACGATCTGCTTGGCCTTGGCGGGATCCCGGAGGTCCTCTTCCCGCAAAGGCTCGCTCTGGAACTTCTGCGTTTCCACAAGGCTTTCGGCGGCACGGGTCTCCTCGAGCTGTTCCTGGATCTCCTGGTCCAGCTCCTTGCGCAAAGACTTCAGTTTGGCTTGCTTTTCGCGTTCCTGTGCGGCCGTGGTTTTCATAGAGTGCCAGATTATACTAATACCGTGCTGATTAATTTTAAAAGGTTCACGGTATTGTACCGTGTACCATTAAAAATTAAAAGAGACACGGCACTAATTCCCTTCCCGTTTTTCAATGACGATTTCCCCGAACTGTTTCTCCTGCCGCACCCACGCAAAACGCGTCCGCACAAGTTCCAGAACGGCGAGAAAGGTGGCGATCAATTCGTTGCGCGTCCAGCGTTCCGAAAAGAGATCATTGAAGCTGACCCTTTTCTTTTCCGCCAGGTAGGACTGGATCTGCATCATCTTCTCTTCGATGGAGATGATCTCTTCGAAGACTTCGTGCTCGGCCGGCCCTTCCTTCTTGGAAAGGACGTTCTGGAACGCAACCACCAGATCGAAAAAATTGGCGCTGAACGTGTCCACCCCGACATCCTCGGGGGCGATCTCGCCGAGATAATAATCCGTGATCTGGCGCGTGAACATCTTGCCGCGCTCGGTCTGCAGGAGCCCGAGCTCCTTGGCCGCTTCCTTGAAAGCCTGATATTCGAGGAGTTTTCGCACAAGTTCGGCGCGCGGGTCCGTCCCGTCGTCGTCCTCGCCTTCCTTTTCGGCCGGCAGAAGCAGCTTCGACTTGATATAGATCAGCGTCGCCGCCATGACGATGAATTCGCCGGCGACCTCAAGATCCAATTGTTTCATTACCTGAAGGTATGCGAGATACTGTTTCGTGATCTCCGCGACCGGAATGTCATAAACGTTCATCTCGTTCTTCTTGATGAGGTCCAAAAGAAGATCGAGCGGGCCGTCGTAGACCGGGATCTTGACGTGGAGAGGGTTCCAGGCCTTGTCCGCTTCCGGACCAGGAGAAATCCTCGGGAGGACCGGCTCCGGAAAGGTCCCCGGAGAAGCTACGATACCAGACCCATCGCCCGCAGGACTTGCCGGTAAGTGCCTCTCGCCACTTCCCGCGCCTTCTGAGCTCCCCGGTCCAGGATCTGCCGTATTTCCGTTTTTTTCTTCATCCATGATTCACGTCTTTCCCTGATGGGATCCAAAAATTCGTTCAACTTCGCGACCATTTCCATTTTACAATCCACGCAACCGCGGAGCGCGTTCCGGCATTCATGCGCCACCCCTTCGGCTCTTTCCTTATTAAGAAGTTTGTGATAAAAGAAAACCGGGCAAATTTCCGGATTCCCTTTGTCTTCCCTCATCTTGCGCGCCGGATCGGTCATCATGCCCTTGACCTTCTTCACGACCTCTTCGCGCGAATCCGCCAGATAGATACAATTGTCGTAACTCTTGCTCATCTTGCGGCCGTCGAGCCCCGGAACTTTCGGCACCTGCGTCAAAACCGCCTCGGGTTCCGGAAAAACATTCGTTTTGTACAAATGATGGAACCGGCGGATGATCTCACGCGTCAGCTCCAGATGCGGCAGCTGGTCCTCGCCGACCGGGACTTTCTCGGCCTTGTAGATCGCGATATCGGCCGCCTGCAGGACCGGGTACCCCAGGAAACCGTGCGTGTGAAGTTCCTTGCCCTTCAATTCATTAAGCTGGTCCTTGTACGTCGGGTTCCGCTCGAGCCAGCCGAGCGGCGTGATCATGGAAAAAAGCAGCGCGAGATTGGCGTGTTCAAGAACTTCGCTCTGAACGAACATTGTGCACTTTTCGGGATCAAGACCGCTGGCCAGATAATCGATCACGACCTCGAAAACGTTCGCCGCGATCGCTGTCTTGCCTTCATATTCGGTCGTCAGGGCGTGCAGGTCCGCGATCATGAAGAACGCGTCCTGCCCCTGTAATTTTTTGTAGTTCTCAAGCGCGCCGAGAAGGTTGCCGAGATGCAACTTGCCGGTGGGCCGGGTACCGCTTAAAACACGCGTCATGGTATGACTCAATCCTTTGACTTTTGAGGTTACCGTATACTAAAGGAAGCGATAAGGGGTGTCAAATAAGTGGTAAGTAGTAAGTGATAAGTAATAAGTTGAAGGAAATGGAGCCCCACGGCCTCACAGTCGTTGTTCCTTATGTTTCTTCGGCGGAATCCGCCGAAGCATTTCACGAACCCTCCTGCGCTAACGCTCCGCAGGGTCCGTCCGACGCATTCTTCCTCGGGCTTACGCCCCGAGGTCCTCTGCGTAGGCGGATAAACCACTTACAGCTTACCGCCTATGACTTATCGCTATGAGAGTAAATACCCCATCCGCTTGGCCGCCTTGGCCATGCGAGCCATCGCGATCCCGACCGTGTTCCCCTCGGTCAGATTGCCCATGCAAAGGGCCGCGTACCCGCGCCGGTTCCTGATCTTGAAAGTCGTGACTTTTCCGGATGATAATTTTTTCGGAGCTTTTTTCGCCATAATGTCCCCTTTCATTAGAAGGTGTGCCTTGCTGAAATATCGGCTGAAGAGGAAAAGGATAAAGCGGCACCGCGCGGATCAGACGCCGATGACCTCTTTGACTTCCGGGATGTACTCCTTCAGGTAGGCCTCGATCCCCATCTTCAAAGTGACCGCCGCGCTGGGACACCCCGAACAGGCCCCTTTGAGATGGAGCTTCACGACACCGTTCTCAAACCCGCAGAACCGGACATCACCGCCGTCCCGCGCCAGGGCCGGGCGGATCTGCTCATTCAGTATCTCGATGATCTTTTTCTCGACCTCAGAACCCGTGCCGGCCGTTTCCGCGCAGTTCTGGCAGACCTTGGGATTGCCGCCGCAAGCCACATACTCGCGGATCACGTCGGAGATCTTCGGAATTAATGCTCCCCACACGGAGGTTTTTTGATCCCTCGTCACGGTCACAAAATCGGGGCCGATCATCACTTCTTTGACGGAATCGATCGCGAAGAGCTTGGCGGCCAAAGGAGACTTCCCGGCCTCCGCTTTTGAGGCGAACTGGACCGCGCCGTGCGTGCAGACCGGCACGCTGACGTTGAACTTGAGCGACTGCGGGTTCGGTGTGAATTCGGTATCAATACGGATCTCTTTTTCCATGATGGCAGGAAGTATAGCGCATATGCCGGACGCCGTCCACAGGACGTTGGGAGCCCGAACCAAAAAGAGAGGATGACCGTGCAAAACTCTCGGAGTATAATCCCCAAAACCTGTTTCCCGCTTCACCGGACACAATCTGCACTCATCAAGGGAGGATCTTTTATGGATTGGGGCATGAAGAACCGCTTGAACCAGCTAATGCCGAACGGCCGCTGTTTTTTTATGCCGATCGATCACGGGTATTTCCAGGGGCCGACCACCGGGCTTGAAAAACCGGGCGAAACGATCAAGGCTCTTGTCCCCTATTTTGACGCCCTCTTCTGCACGCGCGGCGTACTCCGCGCCGCCATCGACCCGTCCATGGGAAAACCGGTCATCCTGAGGGTTTCCGGCGGTACCAGCATGGTCGGCAAGGACCTCGCCGACGAGATCGTCACGACCTCGATCGAAGAGATCCTCCGGTTGAACGTCGCGGCGGTCGGCGTGTCCGTCTTCATCGGAAGCGATTACGAAAAAGAGACGCTCGCTAACCTCACGGAACTCGTCAACCAATGCGAGGATTTCGGGATCCCGGTAATGGCCGTGACCGCGGTGGGGAAAGAAATGGAAAAACGCGAGGCCCGGTACCTCGGACTTTGCTGCCGGATCGCCGCGGAACTCGGCGCGCGCGTGGTCAAGACCTACTGGTGCGAGAAGGATTTTGACAAGGTGGTCAAGGGATGCCCGGTCCCGGTCGTCATGGCTGGCGGTCCCAAATGCGAGACCGAGATGGAAGTCATGGAATTCGTCGCGGACGGGATGCAACAAGGCGCCGTCGGGATCAACCTCGGCCGGAACGTCTGGCAGAACCCGCACCCGGTGGCCATGGCCAAGGCCCTGAACGCGATCGTCCACAAGAACGCGACGGCCAAAGAAGCCTTCGCCATTTTTTCCGAAGCGAAGCATAGCGCCAAACCCCGTAAAAAATGACAATATCTTTCATAGTGTCATTCCCGCATGGCGGTAAGCGGGAATCCAGAAAGTGGATCCCCGACCTGCCTGCCGGCAGGCAGGTAAATACATTCGGGGATGACAGAGCTCGATAGGATACAACCATGCGCGTCGCAGTCTATCACCGCAACAGTGACATACGGCTCGAGGACCGGCCCGTTCCTGAGATCGGCGAAGGCGAAGTCCTGGTCAAGGTCAAGGCCAGCGGGATCTGCGGGACGGACGTCATGGAATGGTACCGGATCAAAAAGGCGCCGCGGATCCTGGGGCACGAAATAAGCGGCGACATCGTCCGGTCGAACGACCCGCGGTACAAACCCGGTCAGCGTGTTTTTGTCAGCCACCACGTCCCTTGTTTCCGGTGCAAGTTCTGCAACAACGGCGATCATACGGCCTGCGAGACCCTGCACACCGGCAATTATGATCCGGGCGGGTACAGCGAATTCATCCGGGTCCCAAAGATCAATGTCGCTCACGGGACTTATATCCTTCCCGATAACGTCTCCTATGAAGAAGGAACCATGATCGAGCCTCTCGCGTGCGTCCTCCGGGGGCAGCGAGTCATTCAGGTCAAACAAGGGCAGACCGTTCTGGTCCTCGGATGTGGCGTTTCCGGATTGATGAATGTCCAGGTCGCCAAACTAGCGGGCGCCAGGGTGATCGCGACCGATAGGGACGATTACCGGCTGAAGAAAGCGAAGGAATACGGCGCGGACCAAGTCTACCACCCCAAAGATCTTCCTCCCGTAAAAGCAGATAAGGTCATTTATTGCACCGCCGCACTCCCGGCGCTGAAGCAAGCCTTTCAGTCGCTCGACCGGAAAGGCACGCTCCTGCTTTTCGCGATCCCGGAAACGGACATCCAGCTCCCGACCGTGGATTTCTGGAGGAATGAAATGACGGTCACTTCTTCTTACGGAGCCGCCCCGGACGATCTGGTCAACGCGATCGAGCTCATCGCCTCCGGCAAAGTCAATATGAAGGACCTCATCACGCACAAACTTCCGCTCGAAAAAGCCCAGGAAGGTTTCCGGCTCGTCGCCGAGGCCAAAAATTCCCTGAAAGTCATTCTGCTTCCTTAGAAGATCGCCGGCAACGCTCGTCAGCTCACTTCGCAGAGAAGACCCTTCAAGTATTCGCCTTCGGGATGGTAGATGTTGATCGGATGGTCGAACGCATGCGAGGTTTTCCGGATGATCCGCACGTCGCGCCCGGCATCCGCCGCCGCGCCGAAAAGGATCTTCTGGAAAAGCTCGGGAGAGATGTAAGAAGAACATGAGAACGTAAAGAGCAGCCCTCCCGGAGCGATCCGTTTCAAGGCCTGCAGGTTAATATCTTTGTACCCGCGCGCCGCCTGCTGGACCTGTTGCTTGTTCTTGCAAAATGCCGGCGGGTCGAGGATGATCAGATCAAATTCGCGTTTGGCGGCACGAAGATAATCAAAAACATCCTGCTGCGCCCAAACGGAAAGCTTGTCATCTACCTGATTCTTTTGGCAATTCATCCGGCCTAACTGGACCGCGGGTTCTGACGATTCGACGGAAACCACCTCTTTGGCTCCGCCCTTGGCCGCGTAAATTGAAAAACCTCCGGTGTACGCGAAACAGTTGAGGACCCGTTTTCCCGCGCTCAGGTCCCGGACCGCCGCACGGCTCTCCCGCTGATCCAGAAAAAACCCCGTCTTCTGCCCGCCCCGGATATCCACGCCGAACAGGATCCCGTTCTCCAGGATCTCCAGCGTCGCCGGCGGTTCCCCGCCCGCGAGCACGCCCACGGAACGCTCCAGCCCTTCCCATTTCCGGAGATCGGAATCGCTTTTCTCGAAGATCCCGCAGGAGGGAAAGTGCTTCCGAAGGCTCCGGACGATCGCCTCTTTCCAGACCTCGATCCCGGCAGTCAGGAATTGAGCGACCAGAAAATCCCCGTACACGTCGACGATCAGGCCCGGCAAAAAATCCCCTTCCGAGTGGATCAGGCGGTAAGCGTTCGTCGCCGGCGGCAGGAATTCTTTGCGCAAGGCGGCGGCCTGCGCGATCTTTTGGTCAAAGAAATCCTCGTTGATCGCGACGTCTTCGAACGCCAGCATGCGCACCACGATCTGGGATCCGGGATTCAGATAACCGATCCCGAGGAATTCTTCTTTGGAGGAGAGCACGCGCACCAGATCGCCGGCCGCGTAGCCTTCTTCGATCTGATCGACCGCCCCGGAGAAGATCCAGGGATGGCGGTGAAGAACGGGTTTTTCCTTGCCCGGGGCAAGGAGACAGCGGACGATTTTCATGCTACTTGGAAAGAAACGCGAAAATGAATGAGAAAAGGCTCACGGCGACGCAGTAATACCCGAAAACGAAGAACTGGCCTTTATGAATGACTGCCATCAGCCACCGCACCACGAGGTATCCCACGACGGCCGAGACCGCGAACCCCGTTACCATCGGCGCGGGATGGGAAATAAAAAAGCTGATACTGTGCTTCAGGTCAAGAACGATCGCCGCGGCGACGGCGGGAATAGAGATCAAGAATGAGAATTTCGCAGCGGTTTCCTTCCGGAACCCCAACCCCATGCCGGCCAAAATGGTGCTTCCGGACCTGGAGATACCAGGCATGAGCGCGACCCCCTGCACCAACCCCACCCAAAAGGCGTCCCCGTAATGGACGCAGGAGAGGTCTTTCTGTCCCTTCTGGAACCGTTCGCTCAGAATAAGCCAGATCCCCATCACAAGCCACGCGCATGCCACGAAGGTCAGATTGGTAAACGCCTTTTCAAAGAAATCCTTAAAAAACACCGCCACCAGTCCGGTCGGGATCATCGTGATCAGAATGCAAACCCAAAGGCCTTTGTGCGGCGCCTGCACGCCCGCAGCGTCTTTTGTTTTCTCCGGATTCTTTTTCGCAACACTTCCCCAAAAATCCGCCATGACATCGCGAACGTCCCGGTAGAAATAGACCAGGACCGCGAGAAGTGTCCCTCCGTGAAGGGCGATGTCAAAAGCGACCATCGGCTCTTTCATGCCGAAAAGGGTCTGGAACAGGACCAAATGGCCGGAACTTGAGATGGGAAGGAACTCCGTAAAACCTTGCACGACACCCAACACAGCGGCCTGAAAAAGACTCACGGCTGTTTCCTTTCCATGATTTCAGAGGATCGTTCGCGGGTCCGGAACCGTCGTCGAGACAGTTATAAGTACCGGCCCAGCCCTTTTTGCTTCAGCGCCGCCACGATCTTACGGATGGATTCCGTCGCGTGCACCGGACAGACCAGGATCACGTCACCGGTATCGACGATCACATGGTCCTTCAGCCCCACCGTAGCGACCAATCGGTCTTTGGCCTTGACGACATTCCCCGAACTTTCGACCAGAAGCGTTTTCCCGAGCGCGATATTCCCCTGCCCGTCACTCCCGAGAAGGCCCTTGAGCGCCGCCCAGCTGCCGACATCGTTCCAACCCATGGAGACCGGGATCATCAGGATCGTTCCCTGAAGCTTCTCCATCAAACCATAGTCGATCGAGATGTTCGGCACTTTTTGAAAGAGCCGCCTGACCGCCGCGGGAGAAAGCCTGTCCGTAGTGATCTTCGTGACCGTCTTGAAAACGGCCGGCAGGTAACGCCGCGTGGTCTCCAGAAGACAATCGGCCCGCCAAATGAAGATCCCGGCGTTCCACATAAATTTTCCTGAACGGAAATATTTCTCGGCCAGACGGCGTTCGGGTTTTTCGCAAAACTGCTTGAGAGAAAAAACGCGGGTCTCGTGAACGGTGGCCTTTGCGGCCCCCCGTTCCAGATAACCGTATCCTGTGTGTGCCTGGTCCGGCTGGATACCGAGCGTCACGGGCACGCCTTCTTTTTCGGCCTGATCGTAAGCCACGCGCAAAACACGGGTGAAGGTCCCGGCATCCGCGATGTGATGGTCCGCCGGGAAAAGTCCGAGGACCGCGGACGGGTCTTTTTGGAGGATATGCGAAGCAGCCCACGCGGCGCAGGGTGCAGTGTTCCGCCCGACGGGTTCGCCGATCACTTGGGATCTCGGGATCCGGAGCAACTTTGCCGTCACACCGGCTTTTTCTTCAGCGGTAAAAACAAGAATGCGGGACGCCGGAACGACCTTAAGAAGGCGCCGGAAGGTTTGTTCGAGAAGCGTTTGAGGGCCGAGAAGGTGAAGGAATTGTTTGGGAAAATGTTTCCGGCTTTCCGGCCAGAAGCGGGTCCCGCTTCCCCCGGCCATGATCACCGCCCACTTCATCAGTGCATCCCGCTCATCACGGACTTGATCTCCGTTTCAATGATCGCCCGGATCTCATCGAGACGCTTCTGGGTCTGGGCTTCGAAGCGCATGACGAGCACCGGCTGGGTGTTGGAAGCGCGCACCAGGCCCCATCCGTCCGGGAACTGGACCCGCGCGCCGTCAATGTCCACGACCTCGTATTTCTTCTTCAGGTCAGCGACCGCCTGAGCCACCACCTTGAACTTGATCTCTTCCGGACAATCGAAACGTATCTCGGGCGTTGAAACAAGCTGAGGAACATCCGCCAGAAGCGATGAGAACGGCGCGTTCGCCTTATCCAGGATCTCAAGGACACGGCACGCCGCGTAAACCGCGTCGTCGAACCCGAGCCAGCGGTCGTTGAAGAACATGTGGCCGCTCATTTCTCCCGCCATTTCCGCATGCGTTTCCTTCATCTTGGCCTTGATGAGCGAGTGGCCGGTCTTCCACATGAGCGGTTTCCCGCCGTGCTTGGCGATGTCGTCGTAGACCTGCTTGGAGCTTTTCACGTCCCCGATGATGATCGCGCCGGGTTTCCGCGTGAGGATCTCACGGGCATAGAGCAAAAGCAGTTTGTCCCCGAAAATGATCCGGCCCTTTTCGTCCACGACGCCGAGACGGTCCGCGTCTCCGTCGAACGCGATCCCGATATCCGCTTTGGCCTCGACAACTTTTTTCTGAAGATCCTTGAGGTTCGACGGGACGGAAGGGTCCGCAAGGTGATCGGGCATCTTTGGGTCCAGATTTTCGTAGAGGACCGTCACATCGTGCCCGAAGCGACGGATCAGCGCCGGCGCCGTCACAGCGCTCATGCCGTGGCCGGTATCCAGAATGACCTTGAGCTTTCTTTTAAATTTAAAGTCCCTAAAAATAAAATCCTGATATTCTTTGACGAGAGCGTCATGGTCCGGGAATTCGACTTTCCCCTGGCCGGTCACGAAATCGTTCTTCTCGATGATCTCGCGCAATTCCTGGATGCTCTTCCCGTAGAAAGAACGCCCCATGTGATGGAACTTAAAACCATTCTCGTCGGGAGGATTGTGGGAGCCGGTCAGCGAGATCCCGGCGTCAAGTTTGTGATAAGTGACATAGAAATAAAGGAGGGGCGTCGTGGCAAGACCGATCTGAATGACAGTGAGACCGCAGCTTTGAAGTCCGTTCGAGAGGCCGCGGTAGAGGAATTCCGCGCTCCAGCGATGATCATGGCTGATCGCGACGATCTTCCGTCCTTCCCGGACAAGGACCGTACCGAACGCCTTACCAATCGCACAGGCGACCTCTTCCGTCAATTCTTTGCCCGCGACGCCGCGGATGTCGTACTCTCTGAAAATATGGGATGGAATCATTTTTTCTCCAGATGGGGTGACTGAACTCTCGTCTATTTCCTTCGGCGATGTCAGGGCGTATTTTTTCTAAATAAGAACGATGCGACCGTCGCAGAGAGCTTCCTTAAGCTCTCACGATGTCGTACTTTTTCATTGAGAAAAAGTGCGAGCGAGCCCTGACTTCCCATTCATTTTTTCTGGATGTCAGGACGGCTACGCCGAGGACTTTTCAAGTCCCCCTGTTAAATGCGACCATCGTAGAAAGCTTCCTTAGGCTCTCACGATGTCGTACTTTTTCATCGGGAAAAAGTGCGAGCGAGAGGACTTGAACCTCCATGCCTTGCGGCGCCAGCCCCTCAAGCTGGTGTGTCTGCCATTTCACCACGCTCGCGCGAATTTTTATCATAAAACCAAAAACCGACCTTTTGTCCGAGGACTTCCCGCCAGCCCCTCAAGCTGGTGTGTCTGCCCTCGTCTCTAGATGAAACTTTTTATTGAGGACGAGGACTGTCCTGGCTTCCTTTG
>CAIJHQ010000030.1 GCA_903820505.1 Candidatus Omnitrophota bacterium | reverse complement strand
TAGGAGGGTTCGTGAAATGCTTCGGCGGATTCCGCCGAAGAAACATAAGGAACCACGGCTGTAAAGCCGTGGGGCTCCATGCTCAAACGTTTTTGTGATGTGATCTGTTCAGCGTTCGGGATTTTATTATTTCTTCCGCTGATGGTTGTTATCGCTTTTATCATCAAGCTGACTTCCCGGGGACCGGTATTGTACGCGCAGGCACGCGTTGGGCTTCATGAAAAGGTATTTCTTGTCTACAAATTCAGGACCATGGTGGACAAAGCGGACACGCTCGGCACTTCGGTCACGACGGGTGTTGACCCGCGGGTTACGCCGATCGGCCGCTTTTTGCGCAAAACAAAACTGGATGAATTGCCGCAGCTTTTTAATGTCCTCAAAGGCGATATGAGTTTTGTGGGCCCAAGGCCCGATGTCCCGGAGATCGTCGCGAAATATACGCCTGAAATGAGGAGGATATTTTCGGTCCGCCCGGGGATCACGAGCGTGGCCACCTTGCATTTCCGGAATGGAGAAGCTATCCTCTCCAAAGTACCGGAGCCGGACCGTTTTTATGACGAGGCGGTCGTTCCTTTGAAAGTAGCGCTCGCCATGGAGCATGTCCGGCGGAACTCCTTTGGGTTCGATCTTTCGATCCTGATGCAAACGGTGTGGGCTTTGACCCCGCTCGTGAAGATCCGGCCGATCGAAGAGCTCGAAGCGGTACGCCAATTCAGGGAGAAGTATTTGCTATGAAGAAACCGATATTTGCCCCGTGGCCGTCGTTTGACCGCGAAATTGTGGACGCGGTTCGGGGTGTGCTTGTCTCCGGGAACGTGAGCCAGTGGACGGGTCCGAATGTCTACGCTTTTGAGAAGGAATATGCCGCGTACCTGGGCGTGAAGCACGCGATCGCCATGGCGAATGGTTCCGTGACGCTGGACGTGGCGCTGAAGGTGTCGGGGATCGGGGTCGGGGACGAGGTGGTCGTGCCGAGCCGGTCGTTCGTGGCTTCGGCGAGTTGTGTACCGCTTGCGGGAGCGATACCGGTTTTCGCGGATGTGGACCCTCGAAGCGGGAATGTGACGGCGGCAACGATCGCAGCGGCGCTGACGAAGAAAACCAAGGCTGTGATCGTGGTCCATCTGGCGGGATGGCCATGCGAAATGGACGCGATCATGGCGCTATGCCGTGAGAAGAAATTATTTCTGATCGAAGATTGCGCCCAGGCGCACGGAGCCCGTTACAAGGGGAAGCCGGTGGGCACTTTCGGGCATTTCGGATCTTTCTCTTTTTGCCAGGATAAGATCATCACGACGGGAGGGGAAGGCGGTCTTCTTGTCATGAACGATGCCGCACTTTGGAAAAAGGCCTGGAGTTTCAAGGACCATGGCCGCGACTTCGACATTGTTTTTAATCGCAGAACGGGGACGGACTTTAAGTGGATGGTGAATTCCTTCGGGACCAATTACCGTATGACCGAGATGCAGGCGGTCATCGGGCGCATTTTGTTGAAACGGCTGGAGGGTATGGTGCGCGCCCGGCGTGAACGTGCGGGAATGTTTAACCGTGCTTTTAGTGATATGTCCGGCCTTGTTGTCACTGTGCCGCCCAAGGAATGTTATCATGCTTACTATAAATACTATGTGCAAGCGGATCCGGAAGTCCTGAAGCCGGGTTGGACGCGGGGCAAGATCTTAGGGGAACTTTCATCTCGCGGGATCTCCTGCGGCATCGGAGCTTGTCCTGAACTTTACAAGGAAAAGGCGTTCAGGGAACAACGGGCGGCGTTGGGGCTTAAACCTCAAAAAGTCCTGCCCGAGGCAGAACGTTTGGGGAAAATATCGATGATGTTCCGGGTGCATCCGACGCTTAGAAAAGAAAGCATAAAGTATGTGATCGATTCGATGCGAGCTGTTTTGAAAAGGGCCGCCGCAAAATGAAAAAAAGGGCGATCAGTGTTTTTATTCAATACCGCGGTTCCATCGTGTTCTGTTTCTACACCGTCCTCCTTTCAATTTCTTTTTATGCCGCATTCCTGTTGCGGTTCGATTTCAATATTCCCGACGCGTATTTGGTCATCTATTATTCCAAACTTCCCGTTTTATTGACGCTAAAACTTATCGCGCTCCTGTTTTTCAACCTCTATTCCGGGATGTGGCGTTATGTGAATTCCCGGGACGTCTGGAACATTGCCAAGGCTAATGCCCTCGCTTTATTTATTTTCGCGGCGGTGGAAGGGATCCTCTTCCGTTTCCAGGGTTTCCCGAGGTCGGTGCTGATCCTGGACGGCCTTTTGAGCGTTTTTTTTATGGCCGGTGCCCGTATCGCCACGCGCCTGCTCCGGGAGCATTTCTCGATAAGAAACGTTGCGGAACGTTCCGATAAAAAAGTCTTGATCGTCGGGGCCGGGGACGCGGGGTTTGTGCTTTTTGACGAGTATCAAAGAAATCCCGGGATGGGCACGGTGGCCGGATTCATTGATGACGACCGCTTCAAACAGAAAGCGAATGTTCAGGGCGTCAAGGTCCTCGGCTTCCGCCAGGATATTCCGAAGATCGTTGAGGAATACGGTATCGATGAGATCATTCTCGCGGTCCCTTCGGCGACGGGTGAAGCGGTGCGCAGTATCTTATCCTATTGCGAGGCCACGAAGGCCAGGATCCGCATCGTGCCCGGGCTTGATAAGATCATCAGCGGGGAGATGGAGTTAAAGGCGCGGGAGGTCCGTCCCGACGACCTTTTGGGCCGGGAGACCGTCAAGATCGACCCGGCGCAGGTCCGCCAGTATATCGAAGGGCGGGTCGTCCTGGTGACGGGAGCTGGGGGTTCGATCGGGTCCGAACTTTGCCGGCAGGCCGCGGAATTTTCCCCCAAGGAGATTCTTCTCCTTGATCACTACGAAAATAACCTGTATTTCCTCGGCGTGGATTTTAAGACACGGCATCCGAACATCAAGGTGCGCTCGATCGTCGGGGATGTGCGGGATGTCGGGCTTCTGATAAAGACGTTCCGTGAATACAAGCCCCAAGTGGTCTTTCACGCTGCGGCGCACAAGCATGTGCCGCTCATGGAAGAGAACCCGACGGCCGCCGTAAAGAACAATATCGACGGCACGCGCAATATGATCTATGCCAGTCACCATTACGGTGTGGAACGTTTTGTCCTGATCTCGACCGATAAAGCGGTCAATCCCGTCAACGTAATGGGAATGTCGAAACGCGTCGCGGAGATGGTCCTGCAGCACAAAGCGGCCCGTAGCCGAACCAAGTTCATGGCGGTCCGTTTCGGTAATGTCCTCGGCTCGGCCGGCTCGGTCGTCCCGCTTTTCAAGCGGCAGATCGAGGAAGGCGGGCCGGTCACGATCACCCATCCCGATGTGAAGCGTTATTTTATGAGCATCAAGGAAGCGGTCATGCTGGTGCTTCAGGCGGGGGCGTTGGGACGGGGGGGCGAGCTCTTTATCCTGGATATGGGCGAGCAGATTAAAGTGTTTGAGATTGCCAAGAATTTGGTTAGACTTTCAGGGCTGGTGCTGGATAAAGATATTAAGATAAAGATCGTCGGGCTGCGTCCTGGGGAGAAATTGGAAGAGGAACTCCTTCTCGATAAGGAAAAAGATGTGGTGACGATGCATGACAGGATCTATGTGAGTCCCTCACGCAGCAAAAGTCCGGCGCTAGAGTTGAATCGTCGTATTCGCGAGTTGCGCCGGCTGGCCCGGGCCGCGGATGAAAAAGGTCTTATAAAATTGCTTCGGGAGACCGTTGCTTCCGGCAGCGAAAAGCGCTCCTGAAGAAGGAAAATAAGAAGCCGGGGATTTTTTTGGAGAGATGGAGAGGCATTTTCCTTTCTCCGTTCACTGTTCTTGGAAAGATAAAGGAGATACCTATGAAAAAAGAAATGGTTTTGATGGGCGCTGTTTTGATCGTTATGATGACGGGGACATGCGGCAGTTTGCTGGCCGCGACGACGTTCCCGGGGCAGGTGGGGACCGCGACGGTCGTAAAAGGCGAGGTCCGGGCGACGACACCGCCGGACACTGTCGCGCATACGTTGAGAAAAGGCGATCCCGTGTTCATGGGAGACAAGATCGAGACGGGCGCGGACGGCCAGTTGGAAGTGAAGCTTTTGGACAAGACCGTTTTTTCGCTCGGGGCTTCGGGCGGGATCACGATGGATGAGTTCATTTATGATCCCAAGACCGATGATGGAAAGGTCCGGGCCAGCATCCTGAAGGGGGCGTTCCGCATTGTCACCGGCAAAGTGGCGCACAAGCGTTCCGAGAACATGTCGGTCGGACTTCCGTCCGGCACGTTGGGCTTCCGGGGGACGATCGTGGCCGGGATCGTGGACGGCACAAGGTCGACGATCGTGCTCATTGGCCCGGTGGGAGTGGGGCGCGTTTATGTGACCAATCTTGTCAATGGCCAGCTTATCACCGTGGACATCGACGAAGCGGGACATGGGACCATTATCGACGGGCCGAACAGTGTGCCTGTCGATGTCTTCCAGGTTTCCGAAGAGGAGCTCGCGAGAATTGCCGCATCGCTGGGGCTGTCCGTGCCGGACCTTAACGGCGAGGGGTACACTCCGCCCGATATGCCTGATCCTGATGCTTTGGATAATGAAGTTCAGACCGAAGAGACCTCGAAGGATATAAGCGCGGTCAGTAATTAAATATTAGAAAAGCGGCCGGTATCTGCCGGGGCGCTTTCACAAAAAAAGGCGTAAAAAGGTATGGCTGTGCGATTGAGGCGGCTGTGTTTTGTCTTTGCGGCGTTATTTCTTGTCAAGACGGGCGTCCCTGCCCTCGCTCAGGACGCGGCCGAGAAACCGTCGGCCACCGACTCGTCTTCCGAATACCAGATCGGCCCCGAGAACGCCCTTCAGATCGACGTCTACTACGGCAAGAACGAAAAGCTTTCGCAGAAGGTCCGGGTATCGTCAAGGGGGATCATTAATTTTCCTCTCGTCGGGGAAGTGTCGGTGGCCGGTCTTACCGTCGCGCAGCTCCAGGAAAAATTAAGGGAGCTCCTCGAAAAAGATTATCTTGTTAATCCTCAAGTCACCGTTTTCATCGAGGAATACAGCACGGTTTCGATCATGGGCGAGGTGAACAAGCCCGGGGCCTATCCCATCAGAGGACAGTTGACCGTTGAGGGGCTCATTTCCCTGGCCGAAGGGTTCAGTGCAAACGCGTCTCCGAACGAAGTGAAGGTCATAAGCACCCGTCCTGACGGAACAAAGCAAGAGAGCATCGTTCAGGTCCAGAACAACATGAGCAAGAATTCCGGCGATAGCGCGAGCCTGGTCCTCCGCTCCGGGGACGTGGTGAATGTTCCCAAAAGTACGGTCACCATCATGGGCGAGGTGAAGAAACCGGGGGCTTATCCCACCAAAGGCCGTCTGACCATCATCGAATTGATCTCGCTGGCCGAAGGTTTCACCGAAAGCGCGTCACCCGATGAAG
>CAIJHQ010000029.1 GCA_903820505.1 Candidatus Omnitrophota bacterium | reverse complement strand
TTCTAAAAGTTAACCCTTAATTTGTTCTGGAACCATCGGCCATGGACATTGCAAAACCTTTTTCGCGCATAAATACATTTCTTTAATAAAAGTGACCGGAATCAAAGTATCAAAATACAAAGTTCAAAGTATCAATGACTGCGGGAGAAAGAAACGCCGAGATCCTCATTGAAGCTGTCAGGCCGAGCGCTGAAGACGTACGCCCCGTCCGCGTCGAAGTCACCGACGTCGGCGGGAATGTCCAGTCGCTTCTCGGGACCAAGGCGTCGTCGTTCCTGACGAAGGCCACAAGCGTTTGCGCCATTCTTTTTCTTTTCACATGCATCGGTCTGAACGTTCTTGAAGTCCGAAAAAGCCGTTCGCTTTTCCAGGCTCCCCAGGACCAGGCTCCCCTTGACGTAAATCAGATCAAAAAGGCCCTCGAGAAACTCAAGAAGGTCGATGCCGCAAAAAGTGCTACCTCCGCGACCGCGTCCACGACCAAGACAGTGACGGCCGCGAAGACGGGAACCGCAACGGCTGCCGCCAAGCCGGAAGTTCCGAAGCGCTAGAAAGTCATTCCGCCCTTCGCGGCAAAAGGAGACATTTTTTCATGAATGCCTCCGGAGCGTCGATCCCGGAATTGCGCTACATCAGGGGCGTCGGTCCCAAACGCGCACTTCTTTTCCAAAAGATCGGGATACACACCGTCCGCGATCTCCTTTATCTATTCCCGCGCCGTTACGAGGACCGTTCCCATTTCGCTTCGCTGAAGGACCTTCCGGCAGGGGAGCCGATCACATGCCGCGGGGAGGTCCTTGATGTTAAGTTCAAACCTCTTCGCGGGATGCCGCTCGTGGAAGTCCTGATCGGGGACCCGACGGGAACCCTGAAGATCATTTTTTTCAACCAACCGTACTTGCGAAGGAAGTTTGAGGCCGGTCAGCAGGTCATCGTCTACGGGAAAGCCGAATCCTATAAAAACGATCTTCAAATGCCGAATCCGGAATTCGAGATTGTCGATGACCCGGAAGCGGCCTCGATCCACACCGGCCGAATTACGCCGATCTATCCGCTAACGGAAGGCCTGTTCCAGCGTTCTCTTCGTACGCTTCTCAAGGAAACGGTCGACCGTCATCTCTCCGGGCAGATCACTGATCATCTTTTGCCGGAGTTTCGGCGCAAGTTCGATCTGGCCCCGCTGGAAGAGGCGCTGCGGCAAATGCACCTTCCGGATTCTTTTGAAGCATTGGAGCGCGCGAGGCGCCGGATCGTTTTTGACGAATTCTTTTCTTTCGAGCTGCAGCTTTTCCTGAAAGTCCGGTCGATCAAAACAAAATACCATTCGCCGGACCTTAAGGCCTCGCCGGAACTTCTGGATGAATTCAAAAAATCCCTGCCGTTCGCGTTGACGTCCAGTCAGGAGACGGCGTTGCTGGACCTTAAGAGCGATCTGAGTCGAACGGTCCCGATGAGCCGGTTATTGCAGGGGGATGTGGGGTCCGGAAAGACCGTGGTCGCGGCGTTCGCCTTTATGGCGGCGCAACGCGCGGGGTTCCAAAGCGCTTTTTTGATCCCGACCGAGATCCTGGCGGAACAGCATTACCGGACGCTCTTGAATTTTTTAGGTCCGCTTAACGTCACGGTCGAGCTCCTGACCAAGAGTACGGACGCTGACCGGCGCGGCCGTCTGACCGCGGAGTTGCGGCAGGGGAAACCCCTGGTGGTGGTCGGGACCCATGCCATTCTTCAGGACGAGGTCCAGTTCCGATCTCTGGGACTGGTCGTGATTGACGAACAACATAAGTTCGGCGTCCATCAGCGGAACCATCTTTTACAGCGTATGCCTCGGCCGCATCAACTGGTCATGACCGCGACACCGATCCCGAGGACCTTGGCGATGACGGTGTACGCGGACCTGGACATTTCCCTCATGAAGGACATGCCCAAAGGACGTCAGCCGGTCAGCACGTATTGGATCACGCGCAAAAAGCAGCCCGAGATCTTCGAGCACATGGCTGTCCGTCTGCGGAAGGGTGAGCAGGCCTATATCGTGTTCCCGATCATCGAGGAAACAGAGAAGGCGGACCTTCGCGCCGCGAAAGAGGAATATGAACGGTTGAGGAAGACCGTTTTCCCGAAATTCAAGCTTGGGCTGGTCCACGGCAAACTTGAGCGGGAAACGCGGGAGTCTGTCATGAGGGCTTTTACCCGCAAGGAACTTGATATTTTGGTCGCTACGACGGTGATCGAGGTTGGTGTGGACCAGCCGAATGCGACGATGATGATCATTGAAAATGCGGAACGCTTTGGCCTCGCACAGCTTCACCAACTGCGCGGCCGTGTCGGCCGGGGGCCGGTCGGCTCCGAATGTTTTCTTTTCGGCGAACCTTCGACCGATGAGGGAAAGATGAGGCTCCGGCTTCTCACGAAGATCCAGGACGGGTTCCGGATCGCCGACGAAGACCTCAAACTTCGCGGTCAGGGAGACCTCTGGGGAACGCGTCAATCGGGTGAACCGTTCTTCCGCGTGGCGCATCCGATCCTGGACGAGGAACTCCTGGTCATTGCCCGCAACGAGGCGCAGAAATTGACCGGGCAGATCTCTGGTGCGGCGCCCGAAAATATTCCCGCGTGGGTTCAGAAATATCTCGAACAAATGCCGAAAACCGATTAGACTACGGACCCATGCGCATCATCAGCGGTAAATTCAAGTCACGTTTGATCGATTTCCCGAAGACCAAGTTGACGCGTCCGATGACGGACCGCACCCGCGAGACCCTTTTCAATATCGTCGGGTCTTTTGTCTTCGGGAAGCACGTCCTGGACCTTTTTGCGGGGTCCGGAAGCGTCGGGTTGGAGGCCCTGAGCCGGGGAGCTTTGGATGTAACGTTCGTGGATCGCGCTCCCTGGGCCCGAAAAGTGATCGAAAAGAACCTCGCGAGTCTTGGACTGACCTCTCAGGGGCTGATCGTACAGGCGGATGTACTGTCCGCCATCCGGAAACTCGAGAGGAAAAAGGCCGGTTTTTCGCTTATTTTTGTTGATCCGCCCTTCGAAAAAGGGCTCGTCAAAAAGACGTTGATGAAGCTGGATGCTTCTGATATAGTCCAGCCTTTCGCGCAGGTAATTGTGGGCCATTCCCAGCATGAAGCACTGGACCCGAGCGGACTGCGGAATTTGACATGGGTGAGGACAAAGCGCATCGGTCAGGCGTGCCTTTCGTTCCTGTTCCGACTGGAATCAAGCGATGAAAAGACGAAGAGCTATATATCCGGGGAGCTTTGATCCTGTCACGTTCGGGCATCTGGACCTGGTAAGACGGGCGCTCCAGCTGTTCGACGAGATTTGGGTGGTGGTGGCCTCGAACCCGTCCAAGGACACCCTTTTTACGGCGCAGGAGAGGGTTGCGTTTCTGAAGAACGCCGTCAAACCGTATCCCCGCGTGAAGGTCGCGAGTTGGCAGGGTCTGACCGTCGATTTCGCGGTGAAGAACGGGGCGACGACGATCGTTCGCGGGCTCCGGGCGACTTCCGATTTTGATTATGAATTCCAGATGGCGCTGACGAACCGGAAACTGGCGCCTGAGATCGATACCGTTTTTTTAATGCCGTCCGAGTCGCATTTTTATCTGTCTTCGCGGTTGATCAAAGAGATCGCGAAACTTCGCGGGGACGTTTCCTTGTACGTGCCGAAACCTGTTGCGATGAAATTGCGGGAAAAATTCTCGGACCGGAAATCTTTTTGACATGAAGTTCGTACTTTCGGATCTTAAAGAAGGCGTTAGCGTTGAGGTTCGCGGTTCGTATGACGCGAAGGTCATCGACGCAGAATTCCCGGATATGCTTTTCACCAAACCGCTTTCGATCGCGGGGCAGGTCGAAAAAAGCGCCGGCACTCTGCGTTTCCAGGGCGCGTTGACGACCTCGGTCAAAAGACTCTGCGGCAAATGCCTCAAGGAGGCGGGTGACGCGGTTGCGCTGGATTTTGATTGGATCTTCGATCTGACCGGTAAAGAGGTGATCGAACCGGTCGAAAATGTCCGGGAAATGTTGATCCTGGAGCATCCGCTGGTGTATGTCTGTTCGCCGGCGTGCAAGGGGCTTTGCCCGATCTGCGGGACGAACCGCAACGAATCGGTTTGTAAGTGCAAGGATGTCGGTTATCATTCGACGCCGGTCATCATAAGGAAAGAGAAGTCCAAGAAGGAGAAAAAGCATGGCAAATCCTAAACGGAGACATTCCAACACACGGTCGCGTTTGCGCCGGGCTCATGACCATTTGGTGCTGCGGTCCATGTCCCAATGTCCGCAGTGTAACGCCTTCATTCTGCCGCATCGCGTCTGTACCGCCTGTGGTTTCTACAAAGGAAAGCTGGTCAAGACCATAAAAGCAAAGTCCAAGGAGAATGAATAAAACCATGATCCGCATCGCCCTTGATGGAATGGGGGGGGATTACGCTCCCCAGGTGGTGGTCGAAGGCGCTGTTCTGGCGGCCAATGATTTTGAGTATCTCGAGATCGTGCTCGTCGGTCAGACGGAGGCCCTCAAGCGCGAACTCAACAAACACAAGGTCCTCGGCGGCAAGATCGTGATCCAGGAGGCCAGCGAAGTCATCGGGATGGGGGAGTCGCCCGTGGCCGCGCTCCGGAAGAAAAAGGATTCGTCGATCGGGGTCTGCATGAACCTGTTGCAGAAAAAGGAAGTTGCCGCCGCCGTTTCCGCGGGTAATACAGGCGCCATGGTCGCCGCCGCCACATTGAATTTAGGCATGTTACCCGGAATCAAGCGGCCCGGCATCGCGATCAGCACGCCGACGCTTCACGGCATGTCGGTCACCGTTGACGTCGGCGCGAACCTGAACCCTTCAGCCTATGAACTTTTTCAATATGCCATCATGGCGGATGTGTTCGCCAAGAGCATCCTCAAGAAAAAACGTCCGGCCATCGGCCTTCTGAACATCGGCGAGGAAGAATCCAAAGGCACGGAGGTCATCAAGGAAACTTACAAGCTGCTCCGCGAATCAACGCTCAATTTTATCGGCAATATCGAGGGGCGGGATTTCTTTTCAGGGAAAGCCGACTGCATTATCTGCGACGGTTTTGTCGGGAATGTGGTGCTCAAAATGATCGAGTGCGTGCTGGAAACTTCCGTTGCGCTGATCCACCGGGAGCTTCGCAAGAATCCTCTTACTTCGATCGCCGCGTGGTTGTTAAAGCCGGCGTTCGCATCCATCCGTCATGAGACCAATTACGAAGAAGCCGGCGGAGCGCCGCTTCTCGGGGTGGACGGGAATGTCATCATCAGTCACGGGATCTCTTCGGCACTGGCCATCCGCAACGCGATCCGCGTTGCCGGGGAGCTAGTGACCACGCGCGTTAACGCCCAGATCGTGGAAGCGATCACTCCGTACCTTCACCATTCCGTTCCGGCCAGTCCGCCGGCTGAACGCAAGTCATAAGATGCATCGTTGATTCCGTCGTAACCCGGGAGAAAAGACTTATGTCTTCACCTTATCGTGCCGCTATCACGGGGCTCGGGGCGTATTTACCAGAAAAAGTTGTGACGAATTTCGATCTTGAAAAGATCGTCGAGACTTCCGACGAGTGGATCCGCTCGCGTACCGGCATTAGTGAACGCCGCGTTGCCGCTAAGGATCAAGCCTCTAGCGATCTCGCGTTGCCGGCCGCACAGGAAGCCTTAAAAGACGCCGGCCTGACACCGCAAGATATCGACCTGATCATTGTCGCCACCGCCTCTCCGGACATGCTTTTTCCGTCGACGGCCTGTTTTCTCCAGTCCAAACTCGGCGCGACCTGCGGGGCATTTGACCTGGCGGCCGCCTGTTCCGGATTCCCGTACGCCGTGGCTGTGGCCGAGGGTTTCGTCAAATCGGGCATTTATCAAAATGTTCTCGTGGTCGGGGCCGAAGCGATCACAAAGTTCATTAACTGGAAGGACCGTTCCACCTGCGTTCTCTTCGGAGACGGCGCGGGAGCGGCCGTTGTCTCGAGGTCCAAGGACGGGCACGGGATCCTGGCATCCTATTTGGGCGCGGACGGCGGTCAAAGCGAGATCCTCCAGATTCCGGCAGGTGGTTCCGTCAATCCTCCCAGTGAAGAGACCGTGAAGAACGGACTTCATTTTCTGCGTATGGCGGGCCCGGAGCTTTTCAAGATCGCGGTCAGGACCATGGAACAGGCCGTTCGCGAGGTCCTTCGGAGAGAAAATCTACAGGTCAGCGATATCAGCTGCCTGATCCCGCACCAGGCGAACAACAGGATCCTCCAGGCGGTCGCGGACCGTTTGGAGATCGCGCCCGAAAAAGTTTTTATTAACGTGAACCGTTACGGCAATATGTCGAGCGCTTCTACGGTCGTTGCCCTTTACGAAGCCGTCAAGACCGGAGCGGTCAAAAAAGGCGATTATGTGGTCCTTGTCGCTTTCGGCGGCGGACTTACGTGGGCCGCAAACCTTATCAAGTGGTAATCATGGAAAAGCCAGTCGGTTTTCTATTTCCGGGGCAAGGCGCCCAATTTATCGGGATGGGGAAGGATTTGTTCGAGCAAAGTCCTGCCGCCCGGAAAGTTTATCAGCTGGCGGATCAGGTCCTCGGCTATTCGATCAGCCAGATCTGTTTCACCGGTCCTGATGCAGAACTGACGCGGACGCTCTACGCCCAGACCGGAATCCTGGTCACGAGCCTCGCGGCGCTCGCCGCATTGCGCGAGAAATACCCGTCTCTCCGTCCTTCGTTCGTGGCCGGATTGAGCCTCGGGGAATTCACGGCGCTTGTTGCGGCGGAAGCTATCGCTTTCGAAGACGCACTTAAGCTCGTCCAGGTCCGGGCGGAAGCGATGGAATCCGCGGCGCGGAATAAACCCGGCACCATGGCTTCCGTTATGGGGCTTGATATCGATCAATGCCGGGCCGTAGCGCAAGAAGCGGGTTGTGAGGTGGCTAATCTGAATATGCCGGACCAGACCGTGCTCTCCGGAACGCTTGATTCGATCGAAAAAGCATGCCGGATCGCCGAAGCCAAAGGCGCCAAGCGGGCCATGCCTCTTAAAGTCGGCGGGGCGTTCCACTCATCGCTGATGGGGGAAGCCAAGGCGCGGCTTGAGGAGGCGCTCAAGAACACGGTGATCCGGGAACCCCGGTGCATTTTTATCCCGAACGTCACTGCAAAGCAAGTCTCCGCTCCTGAGGATATCCGCTCGCTTTTGGCGCGGCAGCTCACCAGTTCGGTCCAGTGGGTCCTGACTATGGCAGCCGCCCACCGGACGGGGATCACGACCTACTTGGAGATCGGCCCGGGGAAGGTTCTTAAAGGGCTTGCGAGGAAATGCCAGCCGTCGTTCGAGGTCTTTTCGTTCGGGGCCGTCGCGGATCTTAAAGGTCTTGAGTCGCTTCACTGTTCTGCCACTATCTAACGTCCAAGGAGAATTCTTATGATGCTAAAAGATAAAGTTGCACTGGTTACCGGCGCGGGCCGCGGGATCGGCCAAGCGATCGCGCTCGCCCTGGCGAAAGAAGGGGCAAACGTGGTCCTTTCCGATCTGAAAAAGGAGTTTTTGACCGAGACGGAAGGTCAGATCAAGGCCTTGGGACTCGGTTCTTGCGTTTTGACGCAAGCCAATGTGTCGAATGGGGATGAAGTGAATGAAGTTGTCAAGATTGCGCTTGACACATATGACCGCGTAGATATACTCGTCAACGTCGCGGGCATAACGAAGGACGGATTGATCGCGATGATGTCCGAGCAGGATTGGGACGATGTTCTTGCGATCAATTTGAAGAGCGCGTTCCTGTTCACCAAAGCGTGCTCGAGGCCGATGATGAAGCAGCGTTCGGGGGCGATCGTCAATATTGCCTCCATCATCGGGATCGCCGGGAATGCCGGCCAGGCCAATTATGCGGCCTCTAAGGGCGGTTTGATCGCTTTGACCAAGAGTACGGCGAAAGAGCTGGCGAAGCGCAATGTTCGTGCCAATGCGATCGCTCCTGGCTTTATCAAGACGAAGATGACTGATAAGCTTCCGCCGGAATTGGTGGAAAAAATGAAGGAGCAGATCGGGCTCAGGCGGTTGGGGGAGCCTCAAGATGTGGCGAATGTTGCCGTATTTCTGGCGACGGACGCATCAGCGTATGTCACCGGACAGACGATTGTCGTGGATGGCGGACTTGTAATCTGATGCGCATTGTAAATCATTAAAGGAGGAATCGATGGGCGTTCAAGAGAAGATCACAGAAATCATTGTTGAACAGCTGGGCGTGAAGCCCGAGGAAGTGGTGCCCGAAGCATCTTTCGTGGATGATCTCGGTGCGGATTCCTTGGACACGGTTGAACTTGTCATGGCGTTTGAAGAGGAGTTTGGGGCCGAGATCCCGGACGAGGACGCCGAGAAGATCCAGACCGTAGGGGACGCCGTTAAGTACATCGAAGAGAAGACGAGCCAGAAGTAACTGGCTCGTTCTCCTACTCCCACAACATCTCTCAGAAACATAGAACGCTGATCATGCGCCGTGTCGTTATTACCGGAGTTGGTATGGTTACCCCTCTGGCCAACTCCGCCGAAGAAACCTGGCAGGGATTCCTGAAAGGCCGCAGCGGAACAGGTCGTCTCACACAGATCGATCCCAATCCTTTTAATTCCAAGGTCGCTGCCGAGGTCAAGGATTTCGAGCCCACCCGTTATCAAACGCCCAAGGACATTAAAAAAACGGACCGCTTTGTCCAATTCGGCATCGCCAGTGCCAAAATGGCCCTGGAAGATTCGCGGATGGACCTGTCCCAGTTGGACGTTCATCGTATCGGCATTCTGGTGGGATCTGGCATCGGTGGATTGCGCGTGATCGAGGAACAGCACCGCGTCATGATGGAAAAGGGGCCCGGCCGTATTTCGCCGTTTCTCATCCCGATGCTGATCGTGAATATGGCTCCGGGCCAGATCTCTATCGCTTTGGGGCTTAAAGGTCCCAGTAATTGCGTGGCCACGGCCTGCGCGACCGGTTCGAACGCGATCGGCGACGCTTTCAAGCTCATCCAACGCGGCGAAGCGGATGTGATGTTCGCCGGCGGCACGGAATCCTGCATCACCAATCTAGGTTTTGGCGGATTCGACGCGATGAAGGCCTTAAGCACGCACAATGAAGCGCCCGAGACCGCTTCCCGTCCTTTTGACAAGACCCGGAGCGGATTTGTCATGGGGGAGGGCTGCGGTATTATGATCCTGGAAGAGCTCGAACACGCGAAAAAACGCGGCGCCCGGATCTATGCGGAAATGGCAGGATACGGGATGACGTCGGACGCCAGTCACATCACGGCGCCGGACCCCAGCGGTGAAGGCGCAGCGCGCTGTATGATCCTCGCCATGAAAGACGGGCACATTCGGCCTCAGGATATCGATTACATCAACGCCCATGGGACCTCTACGCCGCTGAACGACAAAGTCGAGACCTTGGCCATTAAGAAGGCCCTCGGCGAGGACGTGGCTCGCAAGGTGCGGATCAGTTCCACAAAATCCATGGTGGGACATTTGCTCGGCGCCGCCGGCGCCGTGGAAGGCGTGGCCTGTGTGCTGGCTATCCGGGACCAGATCGTCCCTCCGACGATCAATTACAAGCATCCAGATCCGGATTGCGATCTCAATTATGTTCCGAACGAAGCCCAGGCCTGCCACGTTCGTGTTACGTTGTCCAATTCGCTGGGTTTTGGGGGCCATAATGCCTGCATTGCGATCAAGGCATACCAGGAATAGTTCCTCGATTTTCCCTCTTCAGACGCCATCCCGAATTGTCGAAAATAATAGCGTGCAACGGAGTCCTGAAAATATTTTTGCCTATCCACAACGAGCGAATCAATGCGCCTGAAGAAACTGGATCTTTTAGGTTTCAAATCTTTTGCTGATAAGACCGAGATCGCGTTCGACCGCGGCGTCACGTGTATTGTGGGGCCTAATGGTTGCGGAAAAAGCAACGTCTCGGACGCCATCCGCTGGGTCCTGGGTGAACGCAGCGCGAAACTTTTGCGCGGCAGCACCATGGAAGATGTCATCTTCAACGGGACCGAGGTCCGCAAATCCTTCGCTTTCGCGGAAGTCTCTCTCACGATCGACAACGCCGACCGCGGTATGCCGATCGAGTACAACGAGGTGACGATCACGCGGCGCCTCTACCGCACCGGTGAAAGCGAATATCTTCTTAATAAGACCCTCTGCCGTTTGAAAGACATCCAGGATCTAATTCTCGACACGGGCATCGGTTCGTCCTCGTATTCCATGATCGAACAGGGCCGCATCGACTATATTCTCAAGGCCGATCCGGAAGAGCGTCGTTTCCTCATCGAAGAAGCCGCGGGGATCGCAAAATACAAGGTCAAAAAGGACGAGTCCATCCGGAAGCTTGAGCGCACGGAGGACAATCTGAAACGCCTCCGCGATATCGTTTTCGAGGTCCAAAAGAACATCCAGTACGCCGAACGCCAGGCCAAGCGCGCCGAACGCTACAAGATGGAACTCGAGCGTCTCAAAACCCTTGAGATCAAGCGCGCCTTTTACGAACAGCGGAAGATCGAGCAGAAAAAACAGGAGCTCGAGCAGAGTTTTCGTGCCAAAAAAGACGAGCTTATAACCCTTGAACAGAAGCTGCAGGAGCAGCACCTGGAAATTGAAGGGCAGGAAACGCGCGTTCGCGGTATTGGTCAGCGCTGCCATGTCAAAGAAGGCGAACGTTACCAGGCGCTTGCCCTGATCGAATCGAACGACCAAAAACTTCAGTTCATTCGCGATAAGCGGGTCGAACTCGCCCAGCAACGCGGCCAACTCCTTCAGGAACATGACCAGCTCAAACAATCGATCGAGGCCGGGACGTCAAAGAGGGAAGAGATCCTCGGACAGTGCAAGGCGCAAGAGAGCGAGAGCGTTTCTGTTTCGTCGAGGCTTGCGGAAGCCACGCAGGACCTTGAACGTCAGGAATCCCTGATCCGGGAGGCTAAGGATGCTCTTGAGGCGGCCCGCCGGGAGTTTTTCGAAGCGGCACAGGCCTCGGCGCATTCCAGGAACGAGTTCCACCGGTATAAGGTTTTGAACGAAAACCTCGATTCCCAGCGCCGGCGCGCGGAAACGAATACGGCGCGGCACCGGGAACAATTGACCGTGTGGACGGAAAAATTACAACTGTGCCTCCAGTCGCTCGGATCCGCGGACGCCGGGTTCCGGACCCTTTCGAGCGATTATGAGGGGATCGAGGAGCGCGTTCTAACTCTGGAACAGGAACTCTCCGATCAGCGGAAACAGGGGCACGACACGCGGCTCACACTTCGCGAAAAAGAATCTCGACTGCAGACCCTTTCCGAAATGGACCGGAACGGCAGCGGTTCCTTTCAGGAATTCCTTGCCGAGACTTCACAGGAGCTTCCGGGTCTCGTGCGGGGTCTTAAGGAAGTTTTGAGGGTGCAAGAAGGTTATGAATGGGCCGTCGACATTGCCCTCGGACAATTTGTTCAATCGGCGATCGTCGGCGATATTTCCACCGCGCGTTTGTTCGTCGAGAAATTGGTCCGTAAGCGTTCGACCGCGGCGGGTCTTTTGCTCAAGGGGTTTACGCCGGCAACCGCGCTACCGGAAGAGACGGTCCGCCAGTATTTCGCCCTCGGGTTTTGTCCTCTCATCGAAAAGATTTCCATTGAACCGGGTTATGCGGACTCTCTTATGCCTCTCCTCGGGAATATTTTTGTCGCGGATTCTTTTCCCATCCTGGAAATGGAGCGGTTGGTACGCATGGACGTGTCGGGGACCGTGATCTCAAGGGACGGGATCATACTGACCGCGTTAAAGCAGCTCTATTTTTGGGATGACCAGAATAAAGCCCGGTTCCTTTTTTCTCGGGACGCTGAGCTGACGCGTATCCGCCAGGAGATCGGAACTCTGACGGTGCTTGCTAACGAAAAAGACGAACGCGTTAACCGGATCGCAGGCGACCTCGCAACGTTGCGCGAGAATTCGACCGGTTTTTCGCAGAGAAAGACCGGGTTCCTGCTCGAAAAAGAATCCCTGGAGTCCGGGAAAAAGGGAATCGAGGAACGGCTTCATTCTCTTCAAAAAGAGATCGAACTTTCGACTTCCGAGATCGCAAGCCTCGCCGACGAAGCAGAGCAGGCACGGGCATCGCAGGATAAATTTCAGGCGGACCTGGCCCGGCGGGAACAGGATGAGAAGAAGTTCGATGAACTTCAATCGCTGAAAGAACGGGCTCACGCGCAGCTGTTGTCCGACCGCGACGAAATTCTGAACCAAGTGCGGCAGCAGCAAGCCCAATCCGAACAGATCGTTCAAAGCGTCCGGCATCTTCAGGAATCCCTGCGGCTCGTAGAACATCATATGAGGCAAGACCAGGACCGGCAAGCCTTTTTAGAGCAGGGGCGGGAACGTATCGCGGCCAAAGAAGCGGAATTGAGCGGGGAAGAGTCCGCATGCGCGCAATCGGCCGGAGAATATCAGCAGAGGCTTCACGCCGTCGATGTCGAGCTTGAGCTTCTGCATAAGGATCAGCGGGAACAGGAAGAGAGGCTTTCCTCGCAACGTCACGCCCTGGACGGAATGCTTCGCATCCAGAAGAACCTTCAGGAGGAAGAACACCAGATCTCGCTCCAGCAAATGGACTTGGATTATCAGCTTCGGAACGTCGGTGAACGGCTCCTTCAGCGCTACCGGTTGAATCTCGCGGACCTTGACCCTCAGGCATATGTCTTTACCGAGGAAGAATTGCAGACGATCGACGAGACGCTCGCGGCCCTGCAGTCCAAAGTGGATTCGCTCGGAACCGTCAATCTGCTCGCCATCGAGGAATATCAGGAGCTGAAACAGCGCTACGATTTCCTCTTGGCCCAACAAAAGGATCTTGAGGACGCGCGGGATTCGCTGATGGAGTCGATCCGCAAGATCAATCAGACGACCAAGCAGCTTTTTGAAGTTACCTTCGCCCAGGTCCAGGGGACCTTCAAGCAGTACTATCAGATCCTTTTCTGCGGCGGCGAGGCGAAGATCTTCCTGATCGACGAGTCACATCCTCTGGAGTCGGGGATCGATATCGTCGTGCGTCCTCCGGGAAAAAAGATGCAGAATATGTCGCTGCTTTCGGGCGGCGAAAAAGCCCTGACCGCGGTCGCTCTTCTCTTTGCGCTTTTCAAGATCAAACCTTCCCCGTTCTGTCTATTGGACGAGATCGATGCGCCGCTCGACGAAGCGAATATCGACCGGTTCCTGGCCGTTCTCCGCACTTTTCTGGACTATTCCCAGTTCATTATCATTACGCATAACCGGAAGACGATCGCGATGGGAGATTCTCTGTATGGCGTTACCATGGAGGAGCCCGGTGTTTCGAAGATCGTTTCCGTGAAAGTGCGTTCGGGCGAGGAGTCCCTCCCGGGCGGCAATGCCACGGTGACTGCTGCCGACAAAACCCCCGACCCCGTATCCGCTTGAGCATTCCCAATTACCTTACGCTGTTGCGGATCTTGCTGACCCCGGTTTTTTTTATCGCGCTGGTTTCCTACGGTCCGGGGAAGGAGAATCTCCGGTTGCTTGCCCTCGGGATCTTTGTGATCGCCGCGCTCACGGACGCCCTGGACGGGCTATTGGCCCGGTTCTTAAAACAGCGCACGGCACTGGGCCAAATGCTCGATCCTCTGGCGGACAAGATCCTTCTTTTGAGCGGCTTCATCGGGCTTTTTTTTGTCAGCTCTCTTTACTACCGCCCGCCTCTTTGGATCATCATCACGATCATTTTTCGCGACGTTTTCCTTCTGATCGGTTTTTTTTCTTTGAATTTCATGACTCCGAAGATCGCGGTGGTCCCGAACCGCTGGGGAAAAATGACCACTGCCTCGCAGATGATCCTGCTGTGTTTTGTTTTACTTGAATGGCCGCTGGCTATTCCACTGTCGTATCTGACGGCGTTTTTTACGATCGTTTCCGGGATCATCTATATTTCACGGGGGCTTAAGATCGTCGGATGAACCTACTCACTCTGGTGCTTTGCATCATGGGCGCCTATTATCTCGGGTCGATACCCTTCGGGTTGCTTATTGCGCGCAAAGCGAGGGGAATCGATATTCGCGAGCACGGAAGCAAAAACATCGGTGCTACGAACGTTTTTCGGGTGGTAGGGAAAAAGTGGGGAACGGCGGTCTTCATACTTGATGCAATGAAGGGATATTTTGCATGCATGCTCCCCACTCTCGTGGGTATTCATGAGGTCCCGGCTTTTGTTACATTGGCTCTTGGTATTGTCGCGATCTTGGGACATGCGTTCCCGGTCTGGCTGGGTTTCAAAGGCGGAAAGGGCGTTGCAACATCCTTGGGCGTTTTCTTGGCCGTGGCTTGGCTTCCCACGTTGATCACTTTCGGTATCTGGATACTTTCGCTCGCCATTTCTCATATTATTTCGGTATCGTCCCTCATCGCGGCATTTGTTTTTCCATTCATGATCGCCTGGCATTGCTGGGGAACTCCCGGTTTTCATTGGCTGCTGCCCATAAGCGTGATCCTTGCCATTTTTATCTTTTTTACGCACCGCGCCAATATCCGGCGACTGCTTCAGGGAACCGAAAAGAGACTTTTTTGATTAGAGGCTTGACTTTTTATAATAATCATATATATTATCCATAAATATCATATTCTAGAGGCAACACCGCCTGGAAATTGTCTTTACAGAACAGGGGTTGGCCGATAGAATTTTAACAAATTCACGACATCATCTAGGAGAAAAAACATGAGTGACAAGAAAAAATCATCAAAATCGCCCGACCCCGAAACGAAAAAAACTTCCGAAAAACAGAAAGCCCTCGAGTTGACGCTGCAGCAGATCGAAAAGCAGTTCGGCAAGGGCGCCATCATGAAACTGGGCGACAGCCACCATGAGAACGTCGCCGCGATCCCTACAAGCGCCTTAAGCCTTGATATCGCGACGGGGATCGGCGGGATTCCCCGGGGACGCATCGTGGAGATCTTCGGACCCGAATCGAGCGGAAAGACGACGCTCACGCTCAATGTTGTCGCCAGGATTCAGGCGTCCGGTGGCGTCGCGGCGTTCATCGACGCCGAACACGCGCTCGACCCGCAATACGCGCAGAAGATCGGTGTGAAGGTCGACGACCTTTTGATCTCACAGCCGGATTCCGGTGAGCAGGCGCTTCAAATCGCGGAAATGCTCGTGCGTTCCAATGCCGTGGACCTGATCGTCGTGGATTCGGTCGCGGCCCTCGTTCCTCGAGCGGAGATCGAAGGCGAGATGGGGCAGGCTCAGATGGGTCTTCAGGCGCGGCTTATGTCCCAGGCCATGCGCAAACTTACGGCGATCATTAACAAGTCGAAGACGTGCATTATTTTCATCAACCAGCTCCGCGAAAAGATCGGTGTCATGTTCGGAAATCCGGAAACAACGCCGGGCGGCAAGGCGCTCAAGTTCTACGCGTCCATGCGTTTGGATATCCGCAGGATCGCGAGCCTCAAACGGGGCGATGAGATCATCGGGAACCGCGTACGCGTGAAGGTCGTCAAGAACAAGGTCGCGGCACCGTTCCGGCAGGCCGAATTCGACATCCTGTTTTCCGAGGGAATTTCCCGCGCGGCGAATGTCGTTGAACTCGGCACGCAGTACCAGGTTATTGAAAAATCAGGGACTTGGCTTTCGTATAACAATGAAAAACTCGGCCAGGGCAAAGACGCGGCACGATTGTTCCTGAAGGAAAACCCGAAGCTCATCGAAGAGATCGAACTGAAGGTCCTGGAAAAAGTGGCGGCCGGGGATGTGGCCGTCGTCGGCGCCGCGGCGGACTGATCCGGGTCCCGTGAAGTTTCGGCGGACCGTCTTTCGGTACCGGTCTTATTCTCTATGGATGTAACCCAGGAAGCGGAGCAGTACAAACAGGCGCTTATCACTTCCTTACGGCTTCTCTCAGCCAGTCCCAAAAGCGGGACGGAACTTAGAAAGAAACTGGTCTCCAAAGGTTTTGCGGACGCGATCGTCACCCGGGCCTTGAAAGAATTGGCGGAGCAGGGAGTTCTGGACGACAGTGCGTATGCCAAAGACCTCGTTGCCCGGTTGACCCAATCCGGGGCGGCAGGGAAGAACCGGGTCGCTTTCGAATTAAAACGTCGCGGGGTCCCCCAGGCGATCCGTGACGAGCTGTTGGGATCGATGACCCCGGAGGATGAGCGCGCGCGGGCGCTGGAACAGGCCCGGTTAAAATGGGCGGGTTGGGGAAATCTCGAACCGCGAAAACGCGAGAAACGTCTTTATGATTTATTAATACGGAAAGGATATGATTTTCAGGTCGCTCAGGACGTTCTTATGCGGCTAGACAAAGAACCTCCCGGCGACGGAATGTAAACTCTTTATGACAAAACCCACCACAGCGGATGACCTGCGTAAGGCCTTCTTGGAATTTTTCAGATCCAAGGGGCATGCTGTCGTTGCAAGCGATTCTTTGGTCCCCCAGAACGATCCTTCGCTCCTTTTCACCGGGGCCGGGATGAACCAGTTCAAAGAATACTTTCTCGGCGTTAAGAAGGACCTCAAACGGGCCGCAACATCGCAAAAATGCCTCAGAACAGGTGATCTGGACGAGGTCGGACGTACCCCCTTTCACCACTCCTTTTTCGAAATGCTGGGCAATTTTTCGTTCGGGGATTACTTCAAACGGGAAGCTATCGAATGGGCTTGGGAATTTCTCACTCGGAAACTCCAAATCCCTCAGGAACGTCTGCGTGTCACGGTCCACGAGCAGGACCAGGAGGCGTTCGATATTTGGTGCCAAGTGATCGGGATCCCCGAAGCATGGATCACGAAATGCGGGGATAAGTCCAACTTCTGGCCCGCGAACGCCCCGGCCCTAGGTCCGAACGGTCCCTGCGGCCCGTGCTCGGAGATCTATTATGATCAGAACCCCTTGCTGCAGGGGACTCCCGTGGACGATTCGGGAAAATACGCGGAGATCTGGAACCTTGTTTTCACGCAGTATGACCGCCAGGACGGTGGCAAACTCGTTCCGCTCAGAAATAAAAATATCGATACCGGGATGGGGCTTGAGCGTCTTGCCTGCGTACTTCAGGGGAAGGCCTCCAATTTCGAGATCGATATTTTTGCGCCGATCCTGGAAGCCATTCTCAAGGCGCTCGCTTTGGACCCCAGGAATGTCGCGCAGCGATCCCTTTATTGCATCGCCGATCATTTGCGTGCCGCCGTTTTTTCGATCGCCGACGGTGTCGTCCCGTCCAATGAGGGCCGGGGCTATGTGATCCGCAAGCTCATACGCCGCGCCGTCTGGCAAGCTTATGAACTGACGCGGTCCGACAACCGTGCGCGACTTAACGAGGCATTTTTATACAAAGCAGTTCCGGCCGTGATCAAGGCTATGGAGCCCGCCTATCCGGAACTTCGCGACGCCGCGGAAAATATCAAATCCGTGCTTTTTCAGGAGGAAGAGCGCTTTCTCCGAACGCTCAAGGATGGGCTGAATCTTCTCAAAAAACATCTGGAGGCCCTCAAGGAAAAAGGCGCCCAGACGCTTCCTGCCGCGATCGTATTCGAACTTTATGACACCTACGGTTTTCCCGAGGAACTGACCCGCAAGATCGCGGAACAGGCGAATTTCAGGATCGACCGCGAAGGTTTTGAGAAACTTATGGAGGATCAGCGCGCGCGTTCAAAGGAATCGAGCAAGATCAGCACCGAGATCTTTTCGAGTTCGGGGCTTGATAAGATCCCTGCGGATATCACCGCCACCGTTTTCCTGGGTTATGAAGCGCTTGAAAGCGACGCCAGGATCCTGTGGCACCAGACCGAAGGGGCGAAAGCGACCGTTATACTCGATCGGACACCGTTCTACGCGGAAAGCGGCGGTCAGGCGGGCGATCAGGGGATCCTGTCGGGCGAGGGCCTTAAACTGCGCGTCCTGGACACTCATAAACTCGATAAATATTTTCTGCATTTAGTGGAGATCATGGAAGGGGCTATCGTGGACGGGAAGACCGTCCATGCCGCGGTCGACAGGCAATTACGCGAAGGCATCATGCGTAATCATACGGCCACGCATCTTTTGCACGCCGTGCTCCGCCAGACGCTCGGCAATTCCGTTCGTCAGCTCGGCTCAATGGTGGCCGCGGAACGTTTCCGTTTCGATTATTCGTTCGGGCGTGCGTTGACCACGGGAGAGCTTCGCTCGATCGAAAACTCGGTTAATGAGCAGATCCTGGCGAACTATACGGTCAGAAAGCAGGTTCAAAGCCTTGAGAAAGCCAAAAAAGATGGCGCGCTCGCGTTCTTTGGCGACAAATACGGGGACGAGGTCCGTATGGTCACGATCGAGCAAATCAGCAAAGAACTCTGCGGCGGAACTCATTGCGACGCGACCGGACAGATCGGGCTTTTTCTCATTACGGCAGAAACCTCCGTCGCAAGCGGCGTACGTCGTATCGAGGCCGTGACGGGTCTGGGAGCGTTGCGTTATGCCCGGAGCGTGCAGGACCAGCTGTCCAAAGTCGCGGACACGCTGAAAGTAGGGGTCGCCGACATCTCTTCCCGCGCGGAAAAGTTGATGGAAAATCTGAAGAAACAGAAGGCCCAGTCCGGGCCGGCAGCCGTGACCGAGTCGGAAGTCCAGCGGCTGATTGCCGCCGCTCCCAAAAAGGGCATGTGCGCTGTCCTTCTGCATGAGATGCAAGGAACGGATGTTAACGCGCTTCGGACTCTTTCTGACATGTTGCGAAATTCGGGAGGCAAGCTCATCTATGTGATCGCCGCGAGCAGCGACGGAAAACTCAACGTGATCGGCGGCGCGAGCAAGGACCTTTCAAAATCCTCCTTTGATATGAAAGACCTTTTTGGTAGGCTATCCGAACTGCTCGGCGTCAGCGGCGGCGGCAGACGTGACTTTGTCCAGGGGGGCGGCCGGGACCAGGGACAATTCGCAAAGAGTACCGGGCAAATGGAAGCGATCATCGGGGATTACCTCGCGGAAAAGGGAATTTGATCTATGATGGTGTTGAATTGGGATAAACTGACGCAAAAGAAGGTCCGGCGTGACTATTCGACCGTTTTTGACGGCAAGATCTTCAAGAAGGTGAGCCGCATCCTTTCCGAAGTGCGCCAAAACGGGGACCTCGCGGTGCGCCGGTATACCCGCGAATTCGACGGCATTGATCTTCCGCTCAAACGTCTCGCGGTCACGCAGGGGGACATCAATCGCGCCTTCGAGAAGATCCAGGTCAAATTCGTCCCGCTCCTCAAACAGATCACCGAAAATGTCCGCGAATATTACGAAAAAGAGCTGAAAAAATCCTTCGAGATCAACGGTCCGGGCGGCATCCACATCGGGAAGCGTTACGCAGCGCTGGACCGGGTCGGCATCTATATCCCCGCCGGTACCGCACCGCTTGTTTCCACTGTGTATATGACCGTGATCCCCGCCAAGGTTGCGGGCGTCAAACAGATCGTCATTGCCACACCCCCGCGCCGGGATACAGGGGAGATCAATCCGCATATTTTAGCGGTCGCCAATCTTTTAGGGATTAACGAGATCTATCGCATAGGTGGCGTGCAAGCGATCGGAGCGCTCGCGTTCGGGACCAAGACTGTTCCGAAGGTCGACAAGATCGTCGGCCCCGGCAATGCCTATGTGACCGAAGCGAAGCGACAGGTTTACGGTTTTGTGGACGTTGACATGGTCGCCGGCCCCAGCGAAGTGACGATCCTCGCGGACGGAACGGCGAACGCGGATTTTGTGACGTGTGATCTTTTGGCCCAAACGGAACATCACGGCGGGACCGGCTATCTGGTCACCAACTCGAAGAAACTCGTCGAAGTCATGCGCAAGCGCGTGGATGCGGGATACATCATTCAGGTCAAATCGATCGCCGAGGGCTGTGAAGTCGTCAATGAGATCGCGCCTGAACATCTCGAGATCATGACCGAAGAACCGGAAAAAGTCGCCCAGTCCATCCGTCATGCCGCAGCGATTTTTCTCGGCCCTTATTCTCCGGCCGTGATCGGGGACTACATCGCGGGCCCGAGCCATGTACTGCCGACCGGCGGCACGGCGCGCTATTTCTCGCCGCTAAGCGCCTCGACATTCGTCAAAAGTTCTCAGATCATCCGGTACACTAAGGAAGCTCTGGAAGGCGCCAAGGAGCATGTCCAGAAACTGACGGATATGGAAGGGCTCTTCCTGCATCGGATCTCGCTGGAGGCGCGGCTGGTCAAAAAATCAGCAGACACCGACAAGGAGTCATCGTCATGAAAAAGAGAGCGGCATCCCTGAAGCGCAAGACTTCCGAGACGGCTATTCAGATCAAGTTGACGGTGGACGGTGCCGGGCGATCCGACATCGATACCATGATCCCTTTTCTCGACCACATGCTGACCCTGCTCGCGAAACACGGCCTTTGGGACCTTGAAGTCAAGGCGAGAGGCGACCTTCAGGTGGATATTCATCACACGAATGAAGACCTGGGAATCACTCTCGGGCAGGCCCTGACAAAAGCCCTCGGTGACAAAAAGGGCATCCGCCGGTATGGGTCCTTTGCCGTTCCGATGGACGAGGCTTTGATCCGCGTGACGCTGGATATTTCAGGGCGTCCGTCCCTGCACGTCATAAAAGAAAAAGGCGTCCGCTTTTCCCGTCAGCCCAAATACACGTTCGACGACGCCTTAGATTTCCTGAGAGCGTTTTGCCAACATGCCGGCATCAACATGCACCTCGGAGTCCTGGCCGGGGAGGATACGCACCACATCATTGAAGGGATGTTCAAAGGGCTTGCTAAAGCCCTGGATATGGCAACTTCCCTGGATCCGCGGGTTCGGGGCGTTCCGTCGACCAAGGGCAGGCTTTCATAAGCAGTTCTCCGAAGACCCATCAATTGCGACGAAGGAGATCGAACCTCGAATGATCGCCATTATTGATTACGGCATGGGGAACCTCCGCAGCGTCTCCAAGGCGCTCGAATATCTCGGGGCATCGTACAAGATCTGCACAAAAGGCAAAGACCTTGTCCGTGCGAAGAAAGTGATCCTTCCCGGGGTCGGTGCGTTCGGCGATGCCATGAAAGAGATCAAAACCCGGGGTTTTATCGAACCTCTTAAAGATCTCGTCGCGCGGAAGGTCAAGCTCGCGGGGGTTTGTCTCGGTCTCCATCTGTTCTTCGAAAAAAGTGAAGAAGCCCCCGGCGTTAAGGGGCTCGGTCTTTTCAAGGGAAAGGTCCGGGCATTCCGTTCCGGGAACGTCAAGGTGCCGCACATGGGATGGAACGATCTCCGGATCTGCAAAAAGCATCCGTTACTTGAGGGGATCGCCTCCGGAGACTATTTTTATTTCGTCCATTCGTATTACGCGAAACCGGCTTCCTCCGCCATCAGTTTGGCGACGTGCAGGTACGGGCGGGAGATCTTTCCGGCGGTGGTGGGGAATGATCATATATTTGCGACGCAATTCCATCCGGAAAAAAGTCAGGACGTGGGGCTGCGGATCCTGAAGAACTTTATCGGATGGTGACCGTGAACCTCTATCCTGCGATCGACCTTTATCAGGGCAAGGTCGTACGCCTCCGGCAAGGCGATTTCAATGCCTGTACCGTTTATTCCAACGATCCGGCTGAAATAGCCAGGGATTGGGAGAATGAGGGCGCCCGGTGGATCCACGTTGTGGACCTGGAAGGCGCCAAAGCGGGCTCGCTCACGAACGGAGCGGCGCTTTCCGCGATCCTCCGGAGCGTTAAGGCGAAGATCCAGTTCGGCGGCGGGGTCCGCAACCTCGGGGACATCGAAGAACTGCTTGATCGCGGGGTTGCGCGCGTCGTCGTCGGTACTAAGGCGGTGGACCGGACGTTCCTTGAAACGGCCGTGCGCCAGTTCGGCGACCGTCTCGCTGTGGGACTGGATGTGCGTAATGACCACGTGAAAACGGCGGGCTGGACCGAGGACGGGAGCGTTACGCTCGCGGAGGCGCTCAAACTCTTCAACGAATGTGGGGTCAATACCCTGATCTACACCGACATTGAAAAGGATGGAGCGTTGAAGGGCCCGAACTGGGGAAAACTGCGCGGCATCCTGCGCAAAAGCCGGGCGCACATCATTCTTTCCGGCGGCATTAGCCGGTTAACCGATATCGAAAAATGCCGAACAATAAGCGAGGCGAATTTTGAGGGTGCGATCATCGGCAAGGCGCTTTATGACAAACGGTTCACGCTCAATGAGGCGCTCCGGCTGATCCAAAAGATGGGGGAGGAAACGCATGGACAACCTTAAGAATCTTTGGGACACGGTCCTTACGCAGCGCGCCTGGTCCTGGGCCATGGTGGGTATTTTCTACCTGCTTGTCTTCCTTCTCATCCGCGGCTTTTTCTTCCGCAGTCTACTCAAACGGGCGAAGGGCTTGAATTCCAAATGGTACCAGGAGATCAAAAAGGCCTATGTTAAAAAATGTATTCCGGGGTGGGTCCTTTTTCTGGGCTCTCTCATGCTGTTCATTTTTTTCTGGCAGACCGCCGATTTCCGCCAAGCTTCGCTTTATGAGGTCGCTATGGTCTTCCTCATTGTCCTGACCGTTCTTTTTTCCATTATGTCCCATTTGATCGCTTTTGCTACCTCCACGGTCTACGTCCTGAAGCAGCTTGAGAACAACCAGATGACCTTCTGACATGTTCGCCAGGCGCATCATTCCATGCCTTGACGTCAGCGAAGGGCGGGTCGTCAAGGGCGTCAAGTTCGTCTCGTTGAGGGACGCGGGCGATCCCGTATCCTGTGCCCGGGCCTATGACCAGCAGCGAGCCGATGAGCTGATCTTTCTTGATATCACGGCATCCCACGAAAAACGCCGGACCATGATCGAAGTCGCTGAGAAGGTCGCGGCCACGATCTTCATCCCTTTTACCGTCGGCGGCGGTATCAACACCCTCCAGGATATCCGGGATCTTCTAAAGACCGGTTGCGATAAAGTTTCTCTTAATACCGGAGCGATCAAAGATCCGAAATTCGTTCTCGAAGCCAGCAAGAGGTTCGGGAGTCAGTGCATTGTCGTCGCGATCGATGCAAAACGCGAAACCAGGGACCGCTGGGGCGTCTATACGCATGGCGGCCGGAATCCCACGGGCCTCGATGCGGTCCAATGGGCGAAGCGCGCGGAAAAGCTCGGCGCCGGAGAGATCCTTCTCACCAGCATGGATCGCGACGGAACGAAAGACGGTTATGATCTTGAACTGACACGGCGCATCTCCGAGTCCGTGGGGATCCCTGTTATCGCCTCCGGGGGCGCGGGAAAGCTGAATCATCTCTTTGAGGCCTTTACGGCAGGGAAGGCGGATGCTTGTCTTGCCGCATCGATCTTTCATTTCGGAGAGTTCACGATCCCGGAAACCAAGGCTTTTCTCAGAAGCAAAGGCATTTCTGTCCGGATGTAGAGCCCCGAGAGACCTTTAAGACGAGAATTTATGCTTAACATTAAAATACGATTCCTGAAACCACTCCTGTTGATCCTTCTCATGGTCGCCGGAGTTCTTTTCTGGAATTACACGAACGATCTGCATACCCGCTTTCCGGATCTGGATTTTTCGCGGTCGCGGCTCGGGATCGCCTCCTGGTACAGCGAGACGGACCGGAACATCAACGAGCGCACGGCCAACGGCGAGAAATTCAACGACCGGGAGATCACCTGCGCAACGTGGGATTATCCTTTTGGGGAAAAACTTTTGGTCATTAATACGCTGAATGGAAAGTGGGTGGTCTGCCGGGTGAATGACCGCGGTCCCAGCAAGCGTTTACGGCGGGAGATCGACCTTACCAGGGCCGCGTTCAAGCGGATCGCGAGTACCGACCGGGGATTGATCATCGTGGCGGTTCTTCCCACTGCCAAAAGAAAATGAAAACAGGTGCTATATCTTTTTCGTCGGAGTTCTTGCTTCGCGGCAGATCCTGTAGCATAATGAGACTGTTCCTTTTACGGAACATGAGTTCCAGAGTTTTAAACGAAGCATAAGGAGGCAACATGGCGTTCCAGCAGGGTGGCGGCGGGTTTAGTGGTCGGCCGAGAGAAATGCATAAAGCGGTTTGCGGGGATTGCAAAAAAGAATGTGAAGTTCCTTTCAAGCCGAGTGAAGATCGTCCCGTTTACTGCAAAGATTGTTTTGCAAAGCGTAAAGACGGCGGTCGTTAACTCGTTCTAGTTTCTTCCCCCAGAGAAGGATTAGTGGCCCCGGGAGGGGTCTGCCTGCGTGGGCTCCTTCCGGTTGGCTGGGCAGTTCGCCTCAATGACGCAGAAGATTTTCTGACCAACTTATGATCTCAGCGAATGGTGTAACCCTACAATTCGGAAAAAGAGTGCTTTTTGAGAACGTGAATATCATGTTCACTCCCGGGAACTGCTATGGGCTCATCGGGGCCAACGGCTCGGGCAAATCCACTTTTTTGAAAATATTGTCCGGCGAGATCGAATCCAACGCGGGGTCCGTGGCCGTGGGGAAGAACGAACGTATCTCCACGCTCAAGCAGGACCAATTCGCTTTCGACGCTTTTACGGTACTGCGGACCGTGATCATGGGACATCAAAAACTCTATGATCTCATCCGCGAAAAGGAAGCGATCTACGCCAAACCGGACTTTTCCGATGCCGACGGAATACGCGCTTCGGAGATCGAGCACGAATTCACGGAGATGCACGGATGGGACGCGGAGGCCGAAGCCGCGAAGCTCTTGAGCGATCTCGGCATCCCGGACGCGTTGCACGAAATTCCGATGAGCCAGCTCGAAGCGGGGCAAAAGGTCCGCGTGTTGCTCGCCCAAGCACTTTTCGGCAACCCCGACGTTCTCCTGCTTGATGAGCCCACGAACCATCTGGATGTGGAGACCTGTCTTTGGCTCGAGGATTTTCTTTATGACTTTAAGAATACCGCCATCGTGGTCTCGCACGACCGTCATTTTCTGGACCGGGTCTGCACGCACATCGCGGACATTGATTTCGGCAGGATCCAGCTTTATACCGGGAACTATTCATTCTGGTATGAATCCAGCCAGCTGGCGGCACGTCAAAAGAGCGAGTCGAATAAGAACATCGAGGAAAAACGCAGGGAGCTCCAGGCTTTTATCGCGCGATTCAGCGCCAACGCATCGAAATCGCGTCAGGCGACATCGCGCAAAAAACTTCTCGAAAAACTGACGTTGGAGGATATCCGTCCTTCATCCCGCCGGTATCCGAACATCGTTTTCAAACCGGAGCGGGAAGCCGGCAATGACCTGCTTGAGATCGAAGGACTTGAAAAATCCATCGAGGGAGAGGTCCTGTTCAAGGGGTTGGACCTGCGGGTAGATAAGGGCGACAAGATCGCGTTCATCGGCGCTCTGGACCGCGTCAAATCCGCTCTTTTTCAGATCCTGATGGGGGAGGTTGCGCCGGACGCGGGAAGGTTCAAGTGGGGTGTTTCGACGATCCGGGCCTATTTCCCGAAAGAGAACAGGAAATATTTCGAGACCGATCTCGACCTTGTGGATTGGCTGCGTCAGTTCTCCAAAGAAAAGGACGAGAATTTCGTTCGCGGCTTTTTGGGGCGCATGCTTTTTTCGGGCGAAGAATCGTTAAAAAAAGCGTCGGTCCTCTCCGGCGGCGAACGGGTGCGTTGCATGCTCGCGCGGATGATGCTTTCCGGCGCCAATGTTCTGATCATGGACGAGCCGACCAACCATCTGGACCTGGAATCGATCACCGCGCTCAACCAGGGGCTTGAAAAATTCGGCGGGACCGTTCTTTTTACCTCTCACGACCATCAATTTGTCCAGACGGTTGCGAACCGTATCGTCGAATTGACGCCGCGCGGCGTTATCGATCGCCGGGAAACCACATTGGACGAGTATTTGCTGGATCCGGAATTGAAGGCCAAGCGTGCCGCCCTGTACCCCCATGAATGAGACGCCGTTCGCCCTGACCGGTGACTTCATCGAACTCTGCAAGCTTCTCAAGGCATGCAGCTTATGCGACAGCGGAGGAGCGGCCAAGCATGCGATCGCGGACTCCCTGGTGAAGGTTGACGGAAACGTTGAAACCCGCAAGGGATGCAAGATCAGGCGCGGACAACGCGTCGAATATAACGGCCAAACGATAGCCGTCCTCTAGGCACACCCCGAACCAATTCACCTCGGAAGACCATAAGGTGTATCCACTTGACACATACTCTGTTTGTGTCATACTCAGCACCCATCAAGAGAATTTGAGTTTTGCCGTAACTCCATTGTTCAAAGGAGAATACAAGCGTATGGAAGATCTGAAATACAACGCCCAAGGGTTGTTGCCGGTCATTATCCAGGACGCAAAGTCCGATGAAGTTTTGATGCTTGCCTACATGGATAAGACCGCCGTCGAGAGGACCCTCAAGGAGAGACATACCGTTTTCTTTTCCCGGTCCCGCAACCAGTACTGGGTCAAGGGGGAAAGTTCCGGCCACACACAGGACGTCGTTCAGGTCCTAACGGACTGCGACAAGGACACGCTCCTCGTCCGCGTAACCCAAAAAGGAGGGGCCTGCCACCTCGGGTATCGCACTTGTTTTGTCCACGAAATGGACGACCGCGGTAATATCGTCCGCGTGACACAGGAAAAAGTCTTTGATCCGGAGAAAACCTACAAAAAATGATCGCTCCCGATCTGAAAACGTTCAAAAAGATCGCCCGCAAAGGCAATGTCGTAGCGCTTGCGGAGACGTTTCCCGCCGATCTTGAAACGCCGGTCTCGAGTTTCCTGAAGATATCCCGGACTGCGCGCCACGCGTTTTTGCTCGAGTCCGCGGAACAGGAAGAAAAGATCGGCCGTTTTTCATTTCTCGGGATCGAACCTTCGGCGGTTTACGAGTCCGCGGGGAAGCATGTCAAGCTGACGGAAAAGAAAAGGACCAAAGTTCTTAAGAATACGCGGCTTCTTAGCGTGCTCGAGAAGGAACTCGGGGAACGCCGTCTGGCGAATCCCGAGGCTTTTCCGGGATTCCGCGGAGGGTTCGTCGGCTATCTTTCGTATGAGAATGTGCAGGATTTCGAATCGATCCGCCTTTCGGCAAAGAAAGGTCCCGGATTTCCGCGCGGGATCTTTTTCCGCGTCGAGGATTTCGTCGTCTTTGACCATTTCCGGAAAACACTCTCGATCGTCATTCTGGTGAACCTGGACTGGTTCTCGTCCCCGGACGCCGCTTACCGGAACGGTCTGAGCCAGATGTCCAAATACCGGCGCCTGATCCAAAAGCCGCTCAAACTCCCGGCGATAAAGCCCTCGGCATCGGTCCCCGCGCTTCGGTCGAACACGTCCCGCGCGGCCTTCGAGAATAAAGTAAAGCGGATCAAGGAATATATCCGGGCGGGCGACTGCATCCAGGTCGTTCTGTCTCAGCGTTTTAATCTGAAGCATCATGGCGGTCATGATTTTCAGATCTACCGCTCGCTGCGGTCGATCAACCCCTCGCCTTATATGTTCTACTTCAGGAGCGGCTCGTTCCGTCTCATCGGGTCTTCGCCTGAAATGCTCGTCAAGAAGACAAAAAACCTTGCGGAAGTGCGGCCGATAGCGGGAACACGTCCCCGCGGCGCCACTCTGAAACAGGATCTTCTGTTTGAAAAACGGCTCAAGGGATCCGTCAAGGAAATGGCCGAGCATCTGATGCTCGTGGACTTGGGCCGAAACGACCTCGGCCGCGTTTCGGAGTTCAAGTCCGTGCGCGTGGAGAAATTCGCGTTCGTTGAACGGTATTCCCATGTGATGCACCTTGTGAGCCGCGTTCAGAGCAAGCTTAAGAAAGGCAGAACGGCCATGGACCTTTTACGCGCGACTTTTCCGGCGGGAACTCTTTCGGGTGCCCCAAAGGTACGCGCGATGCAGATCATCGATGAGTTGGAGCCTGAGGCGCGCGGTCCCTATGGCGGATGTCTCGGTTATTTCGGTTTCGACGGCGACATGGACATGTGCATCACGATCCGGACCATCATGCTGAACAGGGATCAAATGTATCTTCAGGCGGGCGCCGGGATCGTCAAGGATTCCGATCCGGGCCGGGAATACGAAGAGACCGTCAATAAATCAAAAGCCCTTTTAAAGGCTATCGAAGCGAGGAATCTCTTTTAATACTGCATTTGACCTTTAATATCAAATGGAGAACGGTACTCATGCTGCTGGTCATCGATAATTACGACTCGTTCACTTACAATTTGGTCCAGTATCTGGGCGAGTTGGGTGCCGACCCGCGTGTCCGGCGTAACGACGAGATCACGATCGCGGAGATCAGGCGGCTCAGACCGCGGCGTATCGTTGTGTCGCCGGGTCCCCGCACGCCCAAAGAAGCCGGTATTTCCTGCGATGTGATCCGCGCGTTCAGCGGTACCGTTCCGATCCTGGGGGTGTGTCTCGGCCACCAGTGCATCGGGCATGTGTTCGGCGGAAAAGTGGTGCGCGCGGCGAACATCATGCACGGCAAAACCTCGAAGATCTATCACAGCAGCGATGCTATTTTCCGGAAGATCCCGAACCCGTTCATCGCGACAAGGTATCATTCGCTCCTGGTAGAAAAAAAGTCGCTCCCTAAAGAACTGACGATCACTGCCTGGACCCGGGACGGTGAGATCATGGGTTTGAAACATAAGACCTATCCGACTTGGGGTGTTCAATTCCATCCCGAATCCATCATGACCAGATCCGGTATGCAGCTCTTAAAGAACTTCCTCGATTTTTCAAAATGACCATGGATCGACCGAATAAAGATCAGGTGTGGCGTCACGGGCTACTGACGCGACTTCTGGCCGGCAGAGATCTTTCGCTCTCTGATGCGCGCAAGTTTTTTTCGAGGCTTTTCGGCGGACAGATCTCCTTTCAAACAGGAAAAACCTTTCTGCTGCTGCTGGCGCGGAAAGGAGAGACCGCCGATGAACTTCTCGGATGTTTTCAGGCGCTCCGGAGGCTCGAAAAGCCCGTCGGGCCGAAGATCTCCGGGCTCATGGATACCTGCGGCACAGGCGGGGACGGTCGGCATACGATCAATATTTCCACATTAGCCGCGCTTGTGATGGCCGGCGCCGGCGCCAGGATCGCCAAACACGGCAACCGGGCGGTCTCTTCAAGATCAGGGAGTTCGGATTTGATGGAATCTTTCGGCGTTCATTTGGAGGCTGGATTTGAGAAAATCCTTCGCTCGATCAAGCGGTGCGGGATCGGTTATTTTCATGCGCCTTTTTTTCATTCGGTGTTCGCGCGGATGCAACCTCTGCGGCAGTCTTTGAAGCACCGGACGATCTTGAACCTCTTGGGGCCCTTGGTGAATCCCATGCGACTCGATCATCAGCTTGTCGGCGTATCGTGCAAGCGCCTGGTACCGCTTTTCGGGAAAGTCCTCTCAAGACTCCCCCGGAAAACGGCGCTGGTGTGCCACAGCTTTGACGGCATGGATGAGATCTCCACCGCGGTGCCGACATCCGTGCTTTGGATCACTCCTCACGGGCTGCGTCAGGAAGTGATCCGACCCGGGAAGTATGGGCTCAAAAAAACGACATTGAAGGATCTGGCGGTGCGGTCCGTTCGAGAGAGCAGGGACCGGGCCCAAAGAATATTAACCAACCGTGACCGGGGACCCGCGCGGGATGTTGTAGTCCTGAACGCGGCATACGGACTCGTGGTCTGCGGCAAAGCAAAAACCGTTCGTGAAGGGATCCGGCTCGCCGAAAAGTCCCTGGATAGCGGCCGCGCTTTTTCCGCGCTCAAACAACTCAAGGAAATGTCAAACTGATATGATCCTGAACGATATAATCCTTCAAAAACGCAAGGATCTCGAAGAACTCAAACAGCGTTTACCGCTGCAACGGCTTCGGCGTATCATTGAAAAGGCCGACAGGCCCGATCCGCGGCCTTTCCGCAACGCGATCATGGGCACGCGCCAGCTCAATATCATCGCGGAACTGAAGAAGGCGTCACCCTCCGAGGGTATTTTGCGGGAAGATTTTCAGCCGCTCCGTATCGCCAATTTTTACGAGTACGCCGGGGCGTGCGCGATCTCAATTCTGACGGAGCCGCATTTTTTCAAGGGAAGACCCAGCTACCTCAAGACCGTGCGCCAGGTCACGAAACTGCCGCTCCTGCGCAAGGACTTCCTTTTTGAACGCTACCAGCTCTACGAAACCGCCTTACTGGAAGCCGATGCGTTCCTTCTGATAGCATCGATCTTGAGCGAAGAGGAATTGAAAGACCTGATCGCGTTGGGAAAAGAGCTTCAAATGGACGCATTGGTCGAGGTCCATTCCGACGCGGAGCTGAAGAAAGCCCTGGAAGCGGGCGCCGGCATTATCGGGATCAATAACCGTGACCTGAAGACCCTCAAGGTCGATCCGGACATGGCCAAGAAACTGATCCCTCATATCCCGAAGGGTATCCCGATCGTGGTGGAGAGCGGTCTGCGGACGCACCAGGAGCTCATGACTTACAAGAGCATCGGCGCCAACGCGTTCCTTATCGGTTCCGTTCTGATGAAGTCCAAGGATATTCCGGCCACGCTGGGCCAACTTCTCGGCAAAAAAGAGGCGGAACCCCTATGACACGCGTCAAGATCTGCGGCAACACCAATTACGAAGATGCCCGCCTCGCGATCGACCTCGGCGCGGACTATCTGGGGTTCATTTTTGTTCCGAACACCAAACGCGTCCTGACCGTCGAAAAGGCGGAGGAGATCCTTTCGCGGATAAAAGGGTTCAAGAATACCGTCGGCGTTTTTTGCAACCAGCCCAAGCAGGAGGTCGAAACGATCGCCCGGAGGCTCGGCTTCCAGTACCTTCAATTCCACGGGGAAGAGACCGCGTTGTATTGCGAGTCATTCATGAAGAAAGGGTTCGAGGTCATAAAAACCTTTCATATCAAGGACGCCATGAGCCTGAAACGCCTCGATGAATACAATGTCAGCGCCTTTCTTTTCGACACCTACGCCTCTTCGGAAAAGGGCGGTAGCGGAATACCGTTCAGCTGGAACATCATCGAAGATCGCCCCTATGTTCATGACAAGCTGTTCCTGGCCGGCGGGCTGAATGCCCAAAACGTCCAACAGGCCATCGAACAGGTTCGCCCCTTTGCCGTCGATGTCGCGAGCGGGGTTGAATCGTCCCCGGGTATTAAAGATCCGAAGCTGCTTCAGGCGTTCATCCGGAAGGTCAAAAAACGCGGAAGGCCGGTGCATGAGAGAGAAGCTTGATTTTTTTCAAAAACTGAAAGCCCGGCTACCCCGCGTCGAGAAGGACTCTCTGTACCAAAAGCTCCTCGACGCGGTCCAGGAGAACTTCCTGTTCGAAGAGGTATGTCAGAACCTCGACGAGGGGATCGTCCTGACGGATCCCAAGGGGGTCCCGTTCTTCGTCAATCAGAAGGCCGAAACCTGGCTCGGGATCTCCGGCCGCGCCGCCGGAAAGCAGCCGCTGTGGGAGCGGGTCCAGGACACAACGCTCGGCGTTTTTCTCAACGAACATCTCCTGAAAGTTCCCGTGCGCACGGTCCAGGACCTGAAGGTCCTTTCACCGCGGGAAATGCAACTGCGGATCACACTGCTTCCGCGGGAGCATGGCGGGAAAAAGACCGTTCTGCTTATTTTGTCCGATATCACGCACCGCACGGACCAGGAATTCGAAGCCCTCATGCTGTCCCGCATGGAAAGCCTGATCCGGCTTGCCGGCGGTATCGCCCACGAGATCGGGAATCCGCTGAATGCCATTACGATCCACCTGGAGCTCTTGAAGAAAAAACTTTCGGGACAGCCGGACGCCAAGCGCGAGGAGCTCGAACGCTCCGTGAGCGACATCCAGGACGAAACCAGGCGGCTCGACCGCATTATCAAGAATTTCCTCAAAGCCACCCGGAAACCGCCGTTGCGTTTTCAGCTCAATGACCTGAACGAGACGGTCGCGGATGCTCTCGGATTTTTAAAGCCTCAATTGGATGAGCGGAAGATCCGCGTCAAATTCGCGCGTGCCGTCGACATCCCGCCGTTCCTGATGGACCGCGAGAGGCTCTATTACGCGTTCATGAACCTGATCAAGAACGCCATGGAGGCGATGGAACCGGGCGGCTCATTGAAGATCGCGGTCTCACACCAGCAGCACTGCGCTGTCGTTGCCTTGACGGACACCGGATGCGGGATCGCGCAGGAGAACCTCTCGCGTATTTTTGATATCTATTACACAACCAAGCAAGAAGGTTCGGGGCTGGGTCTGATGATGGTCTATGACGCGGTCACGGAACACGGCGGCAAGATCGAGGTCACAAGTAAACCCGGTAAAGGAACTACTTTCAAAGTCCTGTTGCCGATCCGGGAACCGCAGTTGCAGCTGCCGCATTATCTGCCCCCCGAAGGAGGCCATTAAATCATGTTTGAATCGATCCTGTTAGTGGAAGATGACACGAACTCCCGCAAGGGCTTGACGCAATTTCTTCAGGGGCTCGAGTTCGATGTCATTACGGCAACGAACGGCAAGGAAGCGTATGAACTTTTTAGGAAGGAAAGTCCGGACCTCGTGATCTCGGACATCCGGATGCCGGATATGGACGGCGTCACGCTTTTGGAAACGATCAAAGCCGGATCGCCGTCCGCCAAGGTCATTCTTCTCACCGCCTACGGATCCGTGGAGGACGCCGTGAAGGCCATGAAGAAGGGCGCATTTTACTATCTGACCAAACCGGTAAATCTTGAGGAACTCGAGTTTCTCGTCAAAAAGGCCTTCAGCAGCCACCAACTCGAGGAAGAGAATAAAGAACTTCGACAGGAGCTCTTCAAAGAGCGTTACGACCAGGGCAATTTGATTGCGCAATCCCAGAAAATGAAGGAATTGCTCAAGACCGTGGACAAGATCGCCGCCTCCCATGCCTCGGTGCTGATCGAAGGGGAAAGCGGGACTGGCAAAGAGCTGATCGCGCGCCGCATTCATGAACTGAGCCCGCGGAGCCAGCAGCCGTTCGTCGCCGTTCACTGCGCCGCGCTGACCGAAACTCTGCTGAGCAGTGAGCTCTTCGGCCACGAGAAAGGTTCTTTCACGGGCGCAACGGAGCGGAAAAAAGGACGGTTCGAGCGCGCGCACGGCGGCAGCCTTTTTCTTGACGAGATCGGGGAGATCTCCAGAGAAACGCAGGTCAAGCTGTTGCGCGTTCTTCAGGAAGGGGAATTGGAACGCGTTGGCGGGACCAAAACCATCAAGGTGGACGTGCGCCTGATCGCGGCGACGAATAAAACGCTTCTTGACGAGGTCAAGCAGCAGCGGTTCCGCGAAGACCTTTACTACCGCATCAATGTCATCTATCTGAAGGTTCCGCCGCTTCGGGAACGGAAGGAAGACATTCCGCCGCTCGTGGAAAACTTCATCCGTCAGTGTTCCGCTCTCAACGCGAAAAAGATCACGGGGATCGAGCCGGATGCGTTGAAATCGCTCATGAGTTACGACTGGCCGGGAAACATTCGCGAGCTGAAAAATGTTGTTGAGCGAATGATCGTCCTAAGCTCCGGTGACAAACTCACGCTCGAACATGTTCCCGATGAATTCAAGCAAGACAGAGCCGCGCCCGCCTCGCAGGGGTTCCTTGCTGGGGGCAACCGCATTACCGATCTCGAAAAGGAACTCATCCAAAAAGTCCTGCAGGAATCAGGAGGGAATAAATCCCTGGCTGCCGGGCAGCTTGGCATTTCACGCCGGACACTCTATCGGAAACTCGATGAGTATAAGATCGGACAATGATGGCGGTGACAATCTGCCACAAAAGCGTGTGTCATTATGCGCCACCAAAGAAGAATCGGACTTAATCGAAAAAAGTATGCTGTATAACCTGTTCAATTTAAATAAGTTACGACGCTGTTCATTTTCAAAATGTGGCATGATATTTGTTCTATCAATGTTGAAAGTAGCGAAATGAACGTATTTCAAAAGGAGAAAAGACAATGGCTAAAGTATTAGGGATCGATCTTGGAACAACGAATTCATGTATGGCGATCATCGAGGGCGGTGAGCCGAAGGTGATTACGAACAAAGAGGGGAACCGTACGACACCGTCGGTGGTCGCGTTCACAAAGACCGGCGAGCGTCTTGTCGGTCAGACCGCGAAACGTCAGGCGGTCACGAATTCAGAAAACACGGTCTTCAGCGCCAAGCGTTTTATCGGGAGGCGCTACGAAGAGACCCAGCACGAGATCCAGTTGGTACCGTTCAAGGTGAAGCCCGGAAAACACAACGAGGCGATCTTTGATATTCCTCAGGAAAAGCGTGAATTCACGCCGCCGGAGATCTCAGCGATGGTCCTCCAAAAACTGAAGGCAGACGCGGAAGCATATCTTGGGGAGCCCATCAAACAGGCGGTCATCACCGTTCCCGCGTATTTCAATGATTCCCAGCGGCAGGCGACCAAGGACGCGGGGCAGATCGCGGGGCTCGAAGTCCTGCGTATCATCAATGAACCTACCGCGGCCGCGCTCGCGTACGGTCTCGACAAGAAAAAAGATGAGACCATCGCGGTCTACGATCTTGGAGGCGGAACGTTTGATATTTCCATTCTCGAGATCGGAGAAGGCGTGTTCGAGGTCAAAGCGACCAACGGGGACACGCACCTCGGCGGCGATGATTTTGATCAGAAGGTCATTGACTGGCTTATCGCCGAGTTCAAAAAAACGGACGGCATCGATCTGAGCAAAGACCGCATGGCCATCCAGCGGCTGAAAGAAGCGGCTGAAAAGGCCAAGTGCGAACTTTCCACGGCCCAGAGCACCGAGATCAATCTGCCTTTTATCACGGCGGACGCTTCCGGTCCGAAGCACCTGCTCCTGACCCTGTCGCGCGCCAAATTGGAGCAACTCGTTGGCGATCTGATCGAACGGTCGGTCAGTCCCTGCATACAGGCGATGAAGGATGCCGGCGTCAAACCCGAGGATATCGACGAAGTGATCATGGTCGGTGGCCAGACCCGCATGCCGGCGGTCGTCGAAAAAGCCAAAGCCCTTTTCAAGAAAGTCCCGCACCAGGGCGTGAATCCGGACGAGGTCGTGGCGGTGGGTGCAGCGATCCAGGGCGGTGTCTTGAAAGGCGATGTGAAGGACATCCTCCTGTTGGACGTCACGCCGCTTTCGCTCGGGATCGAGACCCTCGGCGGTGTTATGACAAAACTGATCGAGCGGAACACAACGATCCCGACCCGCAAATCGGAGATCTTTTCGACCGCGGCGGACAATCAAACAGCCGTGACCGTCAAGGTCCTCCAGGGAGAACGCGAAATGGCCTCGAACAATCGCGTGCTCGGACTTTTTAATCTGGAAGGGATTCCGCCCGCGCCGCGCGGTATGCCGCAGATCGAAGTGTCTTTCGATATCGACGCGAACGGGATCGTGCATGTATCCGCAAAAGACCTGGGCACCGGAAAGGAACAGCGGATCCGGATCGAGTCATCGTCCGGTCTTTCCAAGGAAGAAGTGGAGAGGCTTGTCAAAGAGGGCCAGATCCACGCGGATGAGGACAAAAAGAACCACGAGATCATCACCGCGCGGAATCAGCTCGACAGCCTCATCTACGCGACCGAAAAAAGTCTCAAAGAACACGGAGACAAGGTGACGGAGGATGAGAAAAAGCGCGTTGAGGAGGCCTTGAAAGAGGCGAAGACCTCTCTGACCAGTGAATCGAAAGAGGAACTGGAAAAGGCGGGTCAGAAGCTCGCGACCGCGTCTCACACGATCGCCCAGAAAATGTACGAGGAAGCGGCCAAGAAGGCCGGCACGAAAGGCGCGGCCGGAGGCCCGGAGAAGAAGGACGACGGTGTCGTTGACGCGGATTACGAAGTGGTCGACGAAGACGAAAAGAAGAAAAAGAAAGAATAACACGTATCGCAGAGACGGATGGCGAAGGGCCTCAAACCCGGCGTCATCCGTCTTCTAGTTTTAGCACTAAAAATGGTGATCCATGGATAAAAATCTTCGGTGGCGGATTCTTTTTCCGGCAGTCCTCCTGTTCGTCCTCTCCATTCCGGCGTTGGAAGCGGTCCCGAACCTCAGGATTGAGCGGGTGCCGCGCAAGATCACGGATAACAAAACGGCAACGGCCAAGGTCCTGCTCGAGTGGCCGCAAGCCGAGGGGCCGTACGAGATCAACGCCACGGAACCGGCACTCGAGAACCTTTCGATGGTACGGCAAAGCCAGTCTCTGGAAACAGGAGCGCTTGTCTGTCATACGATCATCTATGAATTCCGGCCGCTCGGCGCGGGAAAAGCCAGGGTACTTCCGTTCGAGGTAAGTTACCGGAGTTCGGATGCCGCGCCGTGGGTCCCGCTTCTTGTACCGGAGCAGGATCTGGACGTGGTCTCTTCCGTTCCTGGAAAAATAATCTGGATCAGTGTCTGGATCGCGGCGGGCATTGCGTTCAGTGTCGTGGCCGGCCTCCTGATAGCAAAAACGCTCCAACGGCGGGAGGTGGCGAAAAAGATCGTTCCGCCGGACCCCAAACAGCGGATCTACGCCAAGGCCCAGGAAGCCATCGCGACGTTTTCTTCTACGGATCCCAAGGAGCGGCTCGGATACTTCGCGTCACAGCTCCGGACCGTTGCCGGCGCGTATTATGATCTTCCGTCGGAAGCCATGACCGAACCCGCGTTTCTCGCCCTTTTGAAGAAAAAAGGCCTCCCGGCGGCGGAGTGGGCGGAGGTTTCGGGGCTCTTCGAGCAACTCGAACAGATGCGTTTTTCGAGAAAAGACCTGACTCCTTATGAACTGGAACGGACACAAAAGACACTCTTGCAATATATACAGGGCAAGATTATCATGGGCAAACCGGATTGATCGCCGGCTTTTCAGCCGTAATACCGCCGCTTGACCGAGCGGGGGACGCCCGATAAAACGAAATCATCAGAGGGGGAAAATCTATGGATACGTCGATACAGGAACTGAACTTAAAGATCCGTGACGCGAGCTCAGCGCTCAAAGACCTCACCCGTGAGATCGGCAAGGTGATCGTCGGCCAGCAATACCTGATCGACCGGCTCATGATGGCCCTTTTGGCGGACGGTCATATCCTGATCGAGGGTGTTCCGGGCTTGGCCAAAACGCTTTCCGTGAGAACTCTTTCCCAGGCCATTACGGCCCAATTCCAGCGGATCCAATTCACGCCCGACCTTCTCCCGGCCGACGTGGTCGGGACTTTGGTCTATAACCCCAAGGACGGCAATTTCACGACCAAAAAGGGCCCTATTTTCACGAATATCATCCTGGCCGACGAGATCAACCGGGCCCCTTCCAAGGTCCAAAGCGCGCTTCTGGAGGCCATGCAGGAGCGCCAGGTCACGATCGGTAATGAGACCTTTCCTTTACCAGTCCCGTTCCTTGTCCTGGCCACCCAGAACCCGATCGAACAGGAGGGGACTTACCCGCTCCCGGAAGCGCAAGTGGACCGTTTCATGCTCAAACTGGTCGTGACCTATCCGACCAAAAAAGAGGAGAAAGAGATCCTCGAACGCATGGCGAGCGGCAAGGAGATCAAAGTCTCCCCGGTAATCGACCTCGAAAAGGTCATGGCCCTTCGTCGTCTGACGCATGAGATCTACGTCGACGAAAAAGTGAAGGATTACATCCTCGATCTCGTCTTTGCCACACGGAATCCTCAGGAATTCAAGTTGGGCGAACTGAAGCCCCTGATCTCTTACGGAGCCTCGCCGCGCGCGAGCATCATGCTCACCCTTGCGTCCAAGGCGCACGCCTTCCTGCAGGGACGGGGGTATGTGACGCCCGACGACGTTAAACAGATCGGCATGGACGTTTTGCGGCACCGCGTGCTCGTCACTTACGAAGCGGAAGCCGAAGACATGACCTCCGAGGATGTCGTCAAAAAGATCTTCGACCAGATCGAAGTCCCGTAGTTCCCTTTAAAAGTCGTCCGGAAAATTTTATGGGGAATAAAACCACACTCAATAAGGACTTCTAGACCATGATCCCTGCGGCGCTTCTCAAAAAAGTCCGGCGCATCGAGATCCACACGAATCGTCTTGTCAATGATCTCTTCGGCGGGGAATACGAGTCGGTCTTCAAGGGACAGGGCATCGAATTCGCCGACGTCCGGGAATACGTCCCCGGCGACGACATCCGCACCATCGACTGGAACGTGACGGCCCGGTCGCTCAATCCGTTCGTTAAAAAATTCGTCGAGACCCGCGAACTGACGGTCATATTCGCCGTCGATATGTCCGGCTCGCAGTATTTCGGTTCCACGGACAAGCTGAAGTCCGAGATCGCCGCCGAGATCACGGCCATCCTCGCGTTCTCCGCCGTCAAGAACAACGACAAGACCGGACTGCTGATCGTCACCGAGGATGTGGAAAAATTCGTGCCGGTCAAGAAGGGGAGGAACCACGCCCTGCGCGTTATCCGGGAGATCCTCGGCTATCAGCCCCGCAAGACGAAAACCCGGCTTCAAAGCGCCATCGAATACCTCTACCGCGTCCTGACGCGCACCTCCGTTATTTTTTTGATCTCGGATTTCATGGATGAGGGTTACGAGAAGGCCCTCCGGATACTGAGCCGGAAACACGATGTGATCGCTGTGCATCTCCGGGACGCCCTGGAAAAAAGTTTTCCGCCGAACGGCTTGATCGAATTAGCGGACCGCGAGAGCGGTCAGACCGCGCTTGTGGACACGACCTCGGCGGCTTTCCGGAAACGGTTCCGGGAAGACGCGGAAGCGAAGCAAGCGGCTTTAGAGAAGCTTTTCAAGCAGCTGCAGATCGACCGGATCGATATTCCCGCGAACACTTCCTATGTCGAGCCGCTCTTCAAGTTCTTCAAAAAACGGGAGCGGCAATGAGAAGGGCCCTTTTTCTCGCGCTTCTCCTGATCGGTCTGATCAGCCCCCGCGGGTTTGCCGCGGACAAAACGGCCGACGATATTCGCGTCAAGGCCGAGATCGACAGAGCCTTTCTGACCGTCGGCGACCGGCTCACTTATACCGTTACCGTCGAGCACTCTCCGGACATCCAGGTCCTTTCCAGTATTCCGCCTCCGGCCTCGGACATCCTGGAGATCAAAAAAACCGAGGACATTTCGCGGAAGGAAAAGAAAAAGATCATCTCGGGAAAAAAATTCACGCTCACCACGTACCGGCTGGGGGAATTCATCCTGGACCCCGTCACGATCCAATACCGTAAGGAAGGGCAGCCGATCAAAAGCGTCCAAACCAACAAACTTTACCTGACCGTCAAAAGCATTGCTGGTGGAAAGCCGCAAGAGGACATCCGGGACATCAAATCCGTCGTCCCGCTCGTGTTCCATCCCGGCAAATGGCTTGTGATCCTCATGGTACTCGCGGTCCTCGCGGCCGGCTACGGGATCTACCGCCGATTTTTCCGGAACCGGAAAGCGGCCGGGCCGCCGCCTTCGCCCCTGACGCCCGAGCAGGAGGCCTTGCTTCGCCTTACTGAGCTGTTTGAATCCGATCTGCTCAAAAAAGGCATGACGAAGCAATATTACCTGAAGCTGTCCGAGATCCTGCGCGTCTTCTTCGAAAAGCGTTACCGGATCCTGGCGGTCGAATTGACCACGTTCGAAACACTGCGCGCTCTGCGCCCGATCCATATCGATCCGGCGCTCTATCAAAAGATCCAATACGTGCTTGAGTCTGCCGACCTCGCGAAATTCGCCAAGTGGGTGCCGCCCGCGGCCGAGGTCCTCCAGATCAACAAAAAAGCGGAAGAGATCGTCCGAGAGGCCGCGCCGCCTCCGGCCCCGGTCGCGACGGAGGTGCCGCGTGGAGTTTAGGCATCCCGCTTTTTTCCTTCTGCTGTTTTTCGTGCCGCTTGTGCTCGCCTTCTCGAAGAAACGCGAGAAACTGGAACTGGCTTTCTCTTCGTTCGACCTTTTAAAACGCCGGCCTGTTACGACGCGCATGATTTTTTTTCAACTGCTTCCGGTCCTGAGAGCCTTCGTGTTCCTGCTGCTGGTGGCCGCATTGGCGCGTCCCGTCACCGTGGCTACCGACCGGGAGTATCAGACCCGAGGCGTGGACATTATCATTGCCCTCGACATTTCGGGTTCCATGCTCGCCGAGGATTTCCAGCCGGAGAACCGTGTCTTTGTCGCCAAACAGGAGGCCGTCAAATTCATCAAGGGCCGCGAGAACGACCGCATCGGTCTCGTAGTTTTCTCCAAGAAGGCGTTCACGCAATGCCCGCTGACGCTGGACTACCGCATCCTGATCGAACTGCTGAATGAGATCCGTGTGGGGATGATCGCGGACGGCACGGCGATCGGGATGGGGATCTCCACCGCCGTCAACCGCCTGCGCGACAGCGACGCCAAAAGCAAGGTCATTATCCTGATCACGGACGGCGAGAACAATTCCGGTAACATCGATCCCGTCACCGCCGCCGAGCTCGCCAAGAGTTTCGGGATCAAGGTGTACACGATCGGCGTGGGGAAGGGCGGGATGGTGCCGTTCCCGGTCGACGATCCGCTTTTCGGGAAACGTTATGTTCAGGCCAACGTGGAGATCGACGAAACGACGCTGAAACGCATCGCGGACATCACCGGCGGGCTTTTCTTCCGCGCGCGCGACCCGGCCGCGCTCTCCGAGATCTACGACAAGATCAACAAGCTTGAAAAAAGCGAAGTGAAGGTCAAGGAATACCGCAGCTACAACGAATTGTTCGCGATTTTCCTGATCCCGGCGCTGATCCTGCTGTTTCTGGACATCTTCTTACGGCGAACCGTGCTTCTTAAGGTGCCCTGATGAATATTTTAATTTTTCAGATCGTCCATCAGGACAACACCGCACAAGTCATTGTTTTGTTTTTATTAATGGCGACTTGGGCTGCCCCAATTTCCGTTATACGGAAATTGATAAGTATTGGGACCGACTTCCCAATGTTTTTTTTAATTGAAAGTCGGGTGCCCTGATGCAATTTCTGAAACCCGAAATATTCCTTTTCCTGTGGCTGGTTCCGGCGGTCCTGGTCCTCTACTGGTTCTCCCGCAAGCTCTGGCAAAAACGGCTCCGCCGGATGATCCAGGAGAAAGTCTTGCTCGCGAAGCTTCTTGAGGGCTACCGGAACTCCGAGTGGGTGACACGGTCCCTTCTCATGGCGATTGTGGTCCTGTGTATTGTTCTGGCGCTTGCCCGGCCGCAATGGGGTGACGAAAAACGGAGCGTCCAGCGCAAGGGTGTGGACATCATTTTCATGGTCGATACGTCGCTGAGCATGCTGGCCGAGGACATCAAGCCCAATCGCATCACAAAGGCGAAATTCGAGATCCAGTCGTTCGTGCGCAATCTTCGCGGCGACCGCACCGGGATGGTCACGTTCGCCGGCTCCGGTTTCCTGCAGACCCCGCTGACGCTGGACCACGCGGCGTTCCTTCTGTTCCTGGATGCGGTCCAGGTCGGCTTTTTGCCGGACCCCGGGACGTCCCTGGCTCAGGCGATCCATCTGGCGCTCCGGGCATTCCCGCAAAAGGAGCTCAAATACAAGGCCTTGATCCTCTTTACCGACGGCGAGGACTTCACAGGAGGTCTCGAAAGCGCTATTGCCGAGGTCAAGGAAGCCGGCGTCCGGATCTACGCCATCGGGCTCGGGACCGCGGAAGGGGAGCCCATCCCCCTGAAGAATGAGAAAGGGGAGAGGACCGGGTTCAAGAAGGACCGGAGCGGGCAGATGGTCCTGACCAAGCTCAATCAGCCTCTTCTGGAGAGGATCACGAAAGAAACCGGGGGCATCTATCTTCCCGGGACGCCCGGCGAAAAAGAGGTCGATCTTATTCTCAAGCATCTGCGCGGCTGGGGGGAACAGCAATTCTCCGAGAAAACGGTTGTGGAAAAGGAAGATCAGTTCCAGATCTTCCTTGTGATGGCACTTATATTCCTGTTCGCGGAAATGCTCGTCCGCCGCAGAGACCGAAAAAGCGCGGCGCTTCTGGGGTGCCTATTCGCTTTTTTCTTTTTAACGGGGTTTTTCGAGACCCAGCAGACCACCGTCAAAAAAGGCAACGAACATTTCCAGGGAAAACGTTATCAATCCGCCATTGAGGCCTACCGCAAGGTCCAGCTCAAGAATCCCGACTCGCCGGAAGTCCTCTACGACCTCGGGTCCGCGCTTTACAAGGTCGATTCGTTCCAGGAGGCCTCCCAGGACCTTGAGACCGCCGTGAAGACCCAGGACCCCAAGCTGAAGGCCCAATCCCTTTATAATTACGGCAACACGCAATACCGGCTCGGGAATTTCGAAAAGGCCATCGAATCGTACAAGAAGGTCCTCGATATCGACCCGAACGACAAAGACGCCAAATATAATCTTGAGTTCCTCCAAAAACAGAAAAAGGGGTTCGAGAAAAAGGACCAGGAACGCAAGAAAGAGGATCAAAAGAAAGACCAGAAGCAACAACAGCAGAACCAGCAGCAAAGCCAACAGAGCCAGCAAAACCAAAAGGACCAGGGACAGGGGAAGCAGGATCAGCAGAACCAGGGGCAAGGCCAGAAGGACCAACAGCAAGATCAGTCCCAGGACCAAAAAGATCAACAGGAAAAGGGCCAAGCGCAGCAGCAGAAACAGCAACAACCTCAGGATCAGGGCCAACAACAAAAACAACAAGATCAGAGCCAGCAGCAAAAACAGCAAGATCAGCAGCAACAGGAACAACAGAAGCAGGATCAGCAACAAAAGCAACAGGACGAACAGCAAAAGCAGGCCCAGCAACAGAAAGAGCAGCAGGAAAAAGAAGAACAAGAAAAGCGCGAGCAGCAGCAAAAGCAGGCTCAGGAACAACAGCAACAGCAGGATCAGCAGCAACAAGCGCAGGAACAGGAAGACCAATCAGGAGAGCAGCCGAAGCCGTCGGAGCCCCAAAAAGACGCCCAGGCACGACGCCCTCTACAGGGCCAGATGAGCAAGGAGAACGCGCTGAATATCCTTGATGCCCTCAAAGAATCCGAAAAAGAGCTCCAGGACCTGCGGCGGCCGCCGGTGAACAAAAATCCGCCCCAGGTGGACAAAGATTGGTGATCGTCAGGTCGGCCAAGAAATGGTATGCCACACGGTAACTGTAAAATACAATATGTAAAGGAGATCTTATCATGAGACTTATGGAACAGATCGAAAACGATATCGTCGGCGGAATGAAGGCCCGGGAAACGGTCAAAGTTTCGACGCTCCGCATGTTGAAGAGCGCCGTTATGAACCATCTGATCCAGACCAAGAAAGACAAGGCCGATGACGCGGATGTCTTGGGAGTTCTTGCCAAGCAGGCCAAACAGCGGCGGGAAAGCCTCGAGAGCTTTGAAAAAGCCGGGAGGAAGGATCTCGTCGATAAGGAAAAGGCCGAGCTCGCTATTTTAGAATCTTATCTGCCCAAGCAACTTAGTGATGAAGATCTCAGGTCAGCGATACAGAAGGCGATTGCCGCAAGCGGTGCTAAGACCCCCGCAGACATGGGAAAGCTCATGAAAGTTCTGATGCCGGCTGTCCATGGAAAAGCCGATGGCAAGCGGGTCCAGGAAGCCGTGAAAGCGTTGCTGATTCCGTAATTTTTGCGCCGCCATTGGGCGCTGTTTTGCCGTCTATTTCCTGCCTTTTTTGAGACGGGTTCACCCTATAGCCTACTTTACATAAGATACATTATAGGACGTGATATATAGAGAGGCCTGAAGTCTTTCCAATACAATCCGAGCGTATTTATGACGTGTCTCTTACCTTTGGAATGGCTGCCGGAAAGGCATTGCGGAAGAACTGCTGCAAAGCTATTTCGATACGACTCCGAGAAGATTATAAGCTTCCGGCTCGAGGGTCAGCAGAGCCTTCGCTAAAGCGCGGAATTCGCTGAGACGGGCTTGCGGGGCTGGGTCAGCATAAAAAGTGGCCAGGGCTTCGCGGAACCGGAGAAATTCTTTGAGGAATGAAGCCTCCGCGGCATGCGCCTCCGCTGTCAGATCAATAAGCTCGAATCCCCTATCGAGGCAGGCCCTGAAGGGTGCCGGGAGACCTTTTTGGAGGCTGCTCTCAGCCCGTCCCAATTCGGAGGCAATGCTCAGGATCTGCCATGAGAAAGGCTTTGCGGCCCACTTCTGCGGCGTGAGGCCCTTATGAAAGACCGGCGTCACCACGGGAGCCCCAGCAACTGAACCGCAATTTCTTTGATCTTCCCGGCCAGAGCTTCATCCTGGACGACCAGCGACCGGTTCTTGTCGGCGGGACGGATATTGATCAGCGAATGGAGTTCGATTTGAGCCATGGCCGGATTTTTAGGAAAAAAATTCCCTCCCCAAAGGTCCGACTGGTTTGAACCATTCCGTAAGAGGACCGCCTCGGCGTCCGCGTGCATGGACCCTCCGAGGGCCATTACGCCCAGACGCACGTCCACGACAAATTTCACCATGTCCTCGAACGGCTGGCCCAGGAACCGCAACGTTTCTTCTTTGGGGATCTTTTGGCCGATAATTCTTATTTCCACGCGAAACCGCCTCCTTCTCCCGTAACTGCCTGCGAAAAAACAGAGCCGATTCTATCGAAGAAACCTGCGAATTCAAAGACCGAAGTTATCCTTGAGGCAACGGAGAGATTATGCCCCCGGTGTTTTCCAGCTATGAGACCAACGTCCGAAAACCCCCTTTTGAGGTGGCAAAATCCGGGAACGGCCAAACTGCGCAATCCGCTGAAGGCGGCCACATATTCCGATGAATCCGGCCACCCCCTGTCTTTCGTAGGATCAGTTCAGTGATTTTGTAACATAGTGGTCGGATTGAGGCAATCTTTTGTTGGTTTTTCCTTCCGCATGGAGTCTCCTTTCAGTTCGAGTTTGTGGGCTCCGTGCAGCAGCCGGTCCATCACGGCATCGGCGATCGTGGGTTCTCCGATGTGTTCGTGCCAGTCCCGGAGCGGAAGCTGGCTTGTGATGACAAGGCTGCCTGTTTTATAACGGTCTTCCACGATTTCAAGCAAATCTTTACGCTGTAGATCACTCAGAGGCTGGATCCCGAAGTCGTCAATAATGAGCACCTTCACTCTGGCGAGTTTTCCGAGATGCTTCAGATAAGTGCCCGCTCCCCGCGAAGCGTAAAGATTCTCGAGAAGCCTCGGCCACCGCTGGTAAAGCGCGGGATAATCCTGCCGGCAGGACCACTGTCCG
>CAIJHQ010000028.1 GCA_903820505.1 Candidatus Omnitrophota bacterium | reverse complement strand
GGGCCAGCGATCCATGGAGAGCCGGTCAAAGGATAACGCGATCGAAAAGAGGTTGGTAGAGCAGGTGTTCTGGCTCACCCGCCTGAGATGGGTCGCGGTCCTCGGTGTTTTCGCCACCATATTCACTGCCTCCCGGATCTTCCGGATCCCCCTGGAGGTCCGGTCGCTTTATTCCGTGGCGGTTTTTCTGGCGGTCTACAACGGTCTGTTCGCCTGGATCATCGCCTTCCTGCAGGGGCGCCAGTTCTACGGAACGATGAAGCTCATCGCCAACCTGCAGATCTTTCTGGACCTGACCTGCCTCGCTTTTTTGATCCATTTCTCCGGCGGTATCGAAAATCCGTTCCATTTTTATTTTATTTTCCACATCATCATCGCCGGGATCCTCCTGTCCCGCCGCGAGACTTTTATCCTGGCGACCTATGCTGTTCTTATCTTTCTTTCGATCGTTCTTGGAGAGCAGCGAGGGCTCCTGCCGCACTATTGTCTTCCAGGGATCTTCAACGCCTCCCTGCATGAGAATTTCGTTTATGTCCTGGGAGTTTCCTTCGTGTTCATCAGTACTATGTACATCACCACCTACCTGACTACTTCGATCTCGGGCCGGCTTTATGAACGGGAACGCAGCCTGACAAAAGCCAACGAACTGCTGGCTGAAAAAGACCGGATCAAAAGCGAATACGTTCTTCGTGTCACTCACGATCTCAAGGAAGACCTCGCGGCCATCCATACTTGCATCGAGCCCGTGCATAAGGGGCTTACGGGTTCTCTGAACGACGAACAGGCCAATCTTTTGGGCCGGGCCAGAGAAAGGAGCAAACAGCTTATTATTTATGTCGACGCGCTCCTGGAGATCACACGGCTGAAGTTGACCCAAAAACTGGAGATGGTCGAATTTCCAGTCACGGACCTGATCCGCGAGATCTCGAACTCGATCGCCCCTCTGGCGCAGCACAAGAGCTTGACCTTTGAAGTTCAAATGGCCCCCGGTGACCCTTTCCTGAAAGGGGTGCGGGTCTATCTCCAGGAGGCGCTGCTGAACGTCCTGATGAATTCCCTGAAGTACACGAAGGAGGGCGGGAAGATCACCTTGCAGGTCCGGAGCGAAGGGGCGTGGCTGAGGGTCAAGATCACGGATACCGGCATCGGCATTCCGTCCGAGGACATGCCGAAGATCTTCACGGAATTCTACCGCGCCAGGAACGCAAAGGCCTTGCTCAAAAAAGGAACGGGCTTGGGGCTCTCGATCGCGAAAAAGATCGTGGAAATGCACCGCGGAGAGATCAATATCGAATCCAGGCTCGGTGAAGGGACCTGCGTCAGCCTGTCGATCCCCCTGGCCCTATAATTTCCCGGATTCCCTCCGTCGGGATCCTCGCTCCCCATCCCCGTAAATTCCAGGGACGGTTCTCCCAAGGAGAATCGTCCCCTTACGGTGAAATGCAACGATCCCGTCGAAAATTCGCCGGGAAATATGATAATCCGAACAACTTCCGCGTATGTTTTTCCGTCGGGAAAAAATTGACATTTTTTTTAAAAAGATTAGGATAGTCTCCCAATCGTTCCTAATTTCACAATTCTACATCCAGGCGGACAAGGCGTTGAATACCCCGGAAGCGAAGACCCAGGACCCGAAGCATCCCTCCGCGGGGTGCGGCTGTCAGCCCACCGAAGAGGAAATGCTCCGCAGTCTTGACGCCGTGATCGACGGTTTCTCCAAGACCGACGGCGCGCTGATCCCGATCCTCCAGACGGCCCAGAACCTTTTCGGTTATCTTCCCGCGAACGTTCTCAAACATATCAGCCTGCGTCTGAAGATCCCTTACAGTGAGGTGACGGGCGTCGTCAGTTTTTATTCCTTCTTTTCCACGGTCCCGCGCGGGAAGCACGTTGTCCGGGTCTGCCTCGGGACCGCCTGCTACGTCCGCGGCGGCAAAGAAGTGCTGGAAGCGTTCAAAAAGAACCTCAAGATCAATGTCGGGGAGACGACGGCAGACCGGATGTTCTCCCTGGAGGTCGGCCGCTGCTTCGGAGCCTGCGGTCTGGCCCCGGTCGCGATGATCAATGACGATGTTCATCAACGGGTGAAGTCGGCCAAGATCCGTGACCTGATCAGCCAATACCAGCATGAAGGCGAAGACGTGAAGGAGGCGCGGTAAAATGGCCCTCCCGCGGATCGCGTCGCTGCAGGACCTGGACAAGGTCAAGCAAGCGGTTTTGGACGAACAGAAACGGAACGCTTCTAAAAAACAGATCCTCCTCTGCTCCGGCGCCGGGTGCATTGCCTCGGGGTCCCTCCGACTTAAAAAAGCCCTCGAACAAAAGATCAAGGAAGAGAACCTCGACGTTGAGGTCGTGGAGACCGGCTGTCTGGGCCCCTGCGCGCAGGGGCCCGTGATCGTGGTCAATCCTGATCAAACCTTCTATGAAAATCTCAAGCCCGAGGACGCCCGCGACATTGTGGACGAACACTTGCGTAAAGGGAAACCCGTCGAGCGGCTGGTTCCCCGGGATGTGAGGAACGGAAAACCGGTCCTGAAACAAAGCGAGATGGATTTTTTTCAAAAGCAGATCAAGATCGTTCTCAGGAATTGCGGCAGGATCGATCCTTTGAAGATCGGCGATTACATCGCCCAGGATGGTTACCAGGCGCTCGCGAAGGCTCTTACTTCGATGAAGCCGGACGAAGTGATCAAACAGGTCAAAAAGTCCGGGCTTCGCGGCCGCGGGGGCGCGGGGTTCTCGACGGGATTAAAATGGGAATTGACGCGCGTCGCCCCCGGTGACGTGAAATACGCGATCTGCAACGCGGATGAAGGGGACCCGGGGGCTTTCATGGACCGCAGTGTCCTCGAGGGGGACCCGCACAGCGTGATCGAAGGCATGGTCATCGCCGCGTACGCGATCGGTGCCTCGCGCGGTTTCGTCTATGTCCGCGCCGAATATCCCCTTGCGGTTTCAAGGTTGACCAAAGCGATTGAGCACGCCAGAGAATCGGGCCTTCTTGGAGAAAATATTCTCGGGACCGGCTTCAATTTCGACCTCGAGATCCGGATGGGCTCCGGGGCTTTTGTTTGCGGTGAAGAAACAGCGCTCATGCGTTCCATTGAAGGGAAGCGGGGCGAACCCAGACCGCGCCCGCCGTTTCCGGCCCAGAAAGGTCTTTGGGACAAGCCGAGCCTCCTTAATAACGTTGAAACTTATGCCAATGTGCCTGTCATTCTTTTAAAGGGAGCGGATTGGTACGCTTCGTACGGGACCGCGGCGAGCAAAGGGACCAAGGTTTTCGCGTTGGCCGGTGCCGTGACGAACACCGGACTTGTGGAAGTGCCGATCGGGACGCCGCTGGGAGAGTTGATCTATGAGATCGGCGGCGGGGTCAAAGGCGGTAAAAAGTACAAGGCCGCCCAGATCGGCGGACCGTCGGGGGGATGTATTCCCAAGGAATTCCTGAACGTCCCGCTGGATTATAAAAACCTCGAAGAGCTCGGCGCCATCATGGG
>CAIJHQ010000027.1 GCA_903820505.1 Candidatus Omnitrophota bacterium | reverse complement strand
TGTTTCTTCGGCGGAATCCGCCGAAGCATTTCACGAACCCTCCTACGCTAACGCTTCGCAGGGTCCGTCCAACGCATTCATCCTCGGGCTTACGCCCCGAGGTCTTCTGCGTAGGCGGATAAACTCCTCCGCCGAACCCCTTACACCGCAGATTGATACACAAAAGACCGTTGCCCGTGGTGCAATTCTATTTCGGCGACTTTGACAGCGCCCGTTTTAAGATAGAACTTTTGCGCCTGGATCAATTGAGAGCCGACGATGATCTTGAACTTTTCCACGCCTTTTTCGCGGAACGCCCCCGACAGTTCTTTGAATAAACCCGGAGCGATCCCCTCCCCGCGAAGTCTTTCATCCACCACAATGCTCAAGAGCTCGGCGGAAATGTTTTCTGCCCCGGGGTGATCTTGCGTCGAATACTGTTTATCTTCAAGAATTCGTATTAAGGTTTTCACGGAAAAAACAAATTTCAGGACCAAGAGAACAAGAAACACAAAATGATGGCTGACAAGATGTTGATAAATGGACCGAATAGAGGTTGTCCCGCTTATGAATCCAACGACTTTATTATCCGGATCCTTTGCCGCGATCAGGACCCCGGCGGGGCTTTCGGCGATCGATGCATACATGCGCGCGAGAAATTCGCTCCCCAGCGAAGTTAAAAAACCGGAGGGGATCCATCGCTGGTGCAACCCCGCGATCTCCTGGAGTTCCCCGTCGGAGAATTGAGACTTTTTATAGGAAACGTTTTCCATAGATTTTATTTCACAGCCTCTAAAAGAAGCTCTTCTAATTCCTTCGCTAAAATATCCCTCGAAAACCTATTCTCGGCCAATGCCCGCGCTTTCTTTCCGGCCGTCATCAACCATGTTTTATCTCTCAACCGGCGGATCAACTGTCCGGCAGCTAATTCCGTGTCCGCCGCATCCAGGATAAAACCAACGTCTTCCCGGACCGCCAGCGCAGACTGCCAGCCCGCATGATTGTTCGCGATCGGCCGCCCCGCCGCCAAAGCATCGAAGAATTTGTTTGTCACGGCATTCACCCAAAAAACCTCCCGATCGATGATCAGGGAGACCGCCAGATCCGCCGCCGACAGCCACGCCGGGACATCTGTCTTGGGCACTTGCCCCAGCAAGAAAAAATTCTCTCCGAGAACCCCTCTCTCTCCGGCCTTCTTCCTGACCTCAGAATACTCGCTTCCGTCACCCACCACAACAAAACAAACCCTGGGCTCTATCCGTTTCGTTTGTTCAGCCAACCGGACCAAATAATCCACCCCGTTCACTTTGCCGATAGCCCCGGCATAAACGACCAACGGACGGTCACGGAGCCAATCATGCTTAAGACGGAGCTCCTTCCCGACAGCATCTCCGACAGAGAACAGCTCGAGATCGCACCCGTTAGGAATGACTTTCACTTTCTCCGGAGAGTACCCCGTGGAAACAACCTTTTCTTTCATGCCGGGCGCTAACGCGACAATGCGCGCGGAGGAAAAATAAGCGAAACGTTCCAATCGTCGCGCTAAATAGATCAAGAGAGGATTTCTGATCGCACCGATCGCAATGGGCCCGTCCGGCCAGAGATCACGGACCTCGAATACCATGGGGATCTTTTGACGACGGGAAGCATAGAACGCCGGAATGGCGATCGTTAGCGGTGTACTCGTGGCAAAAACGACATCCGCCTTGATCGATGCCGCCTTGATCGATGCCGCCCATGCGAAAGACAGGAAGGCCTTGATCCGGGCCCCGAAAGACATCTTGTTGGAATACGGCACCGGGAACCAGTGGACATGGATCCCTGCCTCATCCGTTGTTCGCCAGCCCTTCTGCCCCACCGCGCTCTCCCGGAGGGATGTCACCATGTGAACTTCATGGTCATAGGACGCCAAACGCCTTGCCATTTCATAGGAGCGTGTTCCACCGGGCATGGACGGCGTATTAAAATATTGATGGAGATAAATAATTTTCATGGATTCCTGAATTTATCGTCGATGAGAACAAACATTCGGAAATGAAAGGTGTCCCCAGAAAATATCCGCGGTTAAATGCGGCACACCCCCGATGGCCCGCATTTATCAACCTTCCTTAAGCCTCAGCACTGCAAAACGAATAGGATCAGCAAAATATTTCGCTGCCGCTTTTAGCTCTTTACAATTAACCACATCAAAGCATTCCACATGCCATCTAGGATGATTCTTAAATACGTGTAGCTGCTGCGGATTGTAGTAAAAAACTTTAGTATTGTTTTGGCCGTTAAACATCCCGCAGATCCTTTGGGAAAACCTTTCCATGACTTCCGCATTAAAGGGATTAAATAAGAAGAAAATATTCGCATCCGTTGGAATATTTTGGGATGCGTCCCCTATGAGAATATGCACATTCTTATTTCGCGCAAACCTTGCCCCGGTCGCCTTTCCAATCTCCGGGTCTAATTCGATGCCATATATTTTGTTCTTGATGCCTTGGCTCAACCACCAGGCGATGACTCTACCCTTACCACAACCGACATCAACATATACATTGGAAACACTCCGGTTTAAAGATTTGAAAATAATCGGCAAAAGCGAATAATCTATGCCGGATACTGGATTTGCTCCCTCATGTGAGAACTTACTTGAAATCACACTCCCGAGGAAACTGCCCGTATACTTGTAATCAAGGATAAAACTAATGACTTTATTTTTTACCCACCAAAAATTAAAAATCTTATGTCCTATTTTTTTCATTGCAGCCTTCTCCCGTCCAAGTGACTAGCGCCCAAACACAACTTTCTTATACAATCGCTCTGCGAACCACAGAAGATCCATTGCTAATATATACAACTCCGAGACGTATTCATTTTTATCTTTCTTTTGTTTCTTTAAATAATCCAGCAATTGCGTCGCAGGAACAAACCAACCATCCTGGCTTGCTAAATATTCCAATCTATCTTTGAATGCTGAATCTATGCGCCCCCGCTCATCAACAAAACAACATGAAAAATGAGTGTAAGCAATGCACGCCCCGGAACGTTCCACTAACTTGTCAACATTCCTCTTAGATAGTAGGTTCGTGAACTCATCAACGGTATGCCCGTCGCTTGAACTGAACCAGTAATTGCTATAACGATCCTTCTTCTTCTCCCTATACGGCATTAGAGGGTCGTATCCCAACGTATTGATCCCCATAAATACACGATTTCTTATGTAACGAACATGCTGCTTACATAAATCCCCCCAAAAGTGCACGCTTTCGGGATGGCTACCATAAACGATCCGCTTTGCCCCGTAAACAGTTTGTATCAGATTTTTCAATAAACTTCCGAAACGCTCCGATCCTCCATAAATATTATCGGGGTTACTCGAATGATTAATGTGCATGGCAGGATACGAACCAAGAAGATCCTTAAAAAGTCCAATGCCACGAAGTATCTCGTTCCGATTAAAAGAACCGGAACCCACATTATGCAAAGCTATTTCAAACCCCTTGGCTTGTAGCTCCTTAATAAAGCCAAGGTATTCCGGATCTTCCAAACACTGCCCTTTGAATCTATCCCGCGAAGGATAGCACCAAACTGTTTTTGTCGTCTTCAAACCAAGGCCCGATAAAAGACCATACAAAGGCGCAACATTATCAACTGTCGCGCCATCTGTATCATCGATGATCGTAAAAGCGAATTTTTTGCCATCAGGCCATACTGTCATAAGACCTTCTCTTATTCTTACTGAAGAATTTACTTTTTCATGTAACCTTGAACGCGCTGCTTGATACGAAACGCCCTCTTTGCAAACCTCCTCGCTTCACTTATCAAAACATTCTTTGATTTCCGCAAAGAGATGACGGGGATTTCCGCCCCTCCGTATTTTCTCTTATATTCCCCGCCACCGCCCATATCAAAAAACTTTATGCCTTTATCCTTCCAATGGTTCATGGCATGCCAAATCACAAGCTCATTGGGGCGAAAACTCTGATACTTTCTGAGACTGGCGCCGCCCCAAAAAATCATCATGTCGTTACTTGCAAGAAAAATCCCTGTAGCAATACAATCTCCGCGAGGGCTTCTCGCTCGTAGCAATAGTAAATTTCCGGTGGATCCAAGATGCTTAATTAACTGCTCCACCCTAGGCAAACTATAAGTTGGAACTAATGCCTGTTTCGAAAAAACATCCTTTAACTGCAAACAATAGTCGTCGGCAAAACCAGGATCGTTTGCTTCTTCGATCACAACCCCTTCTTTCCTTGCCTTTCGTATACACCACCTGCAAGACTTTTTTTCCATCGCGTCGTATAATTCTTCTTTTGTTTTTCTCAAATCGATAAGAAAACTCCTGCCAACATCACATTCCATCCCCAGGTTCGCCCCGTCTCCCGGCGAAAAATATCTATCGGTTATTTCTATATGGTGGCAATTTAGTTCACCAAAAACAAATTCCAGAATGGAGGGCAAGACATCTCTTCTGCGGTATTGCGAGTGCAAGGTGAATCCCATGTATAAAGTAGTCCAGCCCTTAAAAGGACTGCCCATAATCCCAAATCCGAACTTCTTTTTTATCGCACCAAAAAAGAAGCCGGCTACTGAATCGCCATGTTTAATCTTCAGAATCGCAGGCATTGCGCCCTGAGACTCTTTCAAAAAGGAAAACCACTCGTGGGAATGGAAAACCGTTCTATCCTCGTAATCGTTTAATTCATTAAAATTAAAATCTTCCACACCCACTGCTTCAATGTGAAAGCTTTTGTGATCGTATTCAACAACCATGTTTTGCTCTCTTAGTCTTATAATGGACAAACGTTCCTAAATTTAACCCCTTGGTAAACATTCTTTACATCAAATACCAATTTCGAATTCCGCGCGATAAGTCCATAGTCGACAGCCGTATGATCGACCGAAACGATCACGCAGTCATATTTCTTCACACGGGTTGGCGTGAGCGCGATCGAATCCATCTTGAGCCCGCCGATATCGAGCCGGGCCACCATCGGATCGTGATAATCCACCCGGCATTTTTGTTTCAAAAGCTCCAACAGGCGGAGCGATGGCGACTTGCGAAGATCGCGCACGTCTTTCTTATAGGTCACCCCGACAACGAGGATCCTGGCCCTCCCAAGCGCCTTTCCCTTCGCGCTCAAAAGCTTTTCGACCCGATGGATAACATAAACGGGCATATTGTGATTCAGGTCGGCCGAAAGCTTGATGAATCTGGAATTAAAACCATACTTTTTAGCTTTCCAATAAAGATACAGCGGATCCTCCGGGATGCAGTGCCCCCCGACCCCGAGACCGGGATAAAACGGCATGAACCCGAACGGCTTGGTCTTGGCCGCATCCACAACCTCCCAGATATTGATCCCGAACTTGTGACACATCATCGCCGCTTCATTGATCCACCCGATGTTGACGATGCGGAATGTATTCTCGAGAAGTTTTGTCATCTCCGCAGCCCTCGGAGAAGAAACCCGGTGGACCTTCTCGATGATCTTTCCGTAAAGGGACGCCGTCAGTTCCGTGCACTTCGGGGTCAAGCCACCTACGACCTTGGGAATCCGGGTAACTTTGAACTGCTTGTTTCCTGGGTCAATTCTCTCGGGCGAAAAAGCCAGGTGGAAATCCTTCCCCGCCCTGAGCCCGCCTCGCTCAAGGATCGGCTTAATAAGCTCTTCGGTCGTTCCGGGATAGGTCGTGCTCTCCAGGATGACCAGCATGCCTTTCCTGATATATTTCGCAATACTTTCACACGCGCCGGTCATAAAAGAAACATCCGGCGTGTAGCGCCTTTTGATCGGCGTCGGAACGCAAATGATCACCACATCGGCTGTTTTTAAAAGCGAAAAATCCGTTGCCGCAAGAAATTTTTCCTTACGAATGATCGCTTCGATCTCGGCGTGGGTCACATCCAGGATGTAGCTCTTTTTATCCATCAGCCTGTCGATACGGTTCTTGGCCACATCAACCCCAAAAACTTTATATCCCTTCTGAGCGAAAGCGACCGCCAAAGGCAAGCCGACATACCCCAAGCCCACCACTGCAATATTAACGGAATACGAACTGATTTTCTTTTCCAATACAGCGCTCATATCTTGCCTTTCTTTTAGAAACCTAAGAGAACAGTCTTCGATAAAAATCTAACAATTTCTTCGCTTCATTGTCCCAATTATATTTCTCCAGCACGGCACGCTGGCCGTTGAGACCCATTTCCTTAGCCTCTCTCGGATGTTCAAAAAGCCACTGAATAGCATCCGCAGTAGCTTGTGGGTTTAGTGGATCAACGCACACTCCGCATCTCGATCCATCCACAACTTCGCGCCATAAAGGAAAATTTGACACAACCACCGGCATACCCAACGCCATATATTCAAACATTTTTGTCGGATACGATTCAAAATAATTACCTATCGGTTTCAAGACAGCAAGCCCGACGCCCGCTTTGGAAATAATTTGATATCCGTCAGGAGCATTCAATTCGCCGTAAAAATGAACATCGATCAGATTCAGTTGATGACACCGGGCCTCCAACTCTTGCTGGTGCTTTTCTGTCATAGACCCAACGCAATGAAACTGACAATTCACTCCTCTGCTCTTTAAAATACCGATGGCCTCTACCATTAAAAAACTACCACGAACATCCGAAACCCCGCCCAGATAACCGACGATCGGAACACCACCATGCCCTTTTCGACCTGCGAATTCATTGAATTGGTCTAACTGAGGCATGTTGAGAATCACCTCCGATCGTTTCACCCAAGAATAATCTTTCGCATAAGAGATTTCTGCAAAAATAACAGGAATATTGGCCAATGCGACACGCTCCGCCAAAGAGAAAATGCGCGCCAACGGCTTTCGAATCCACGGATGGATCCAATCTTTATTTAGGATCTGCTTGGAAACATTTTCGTGCATATCATAAACAACTTTTTTACCGATCAAACACAACAAAACACCCGTGAGCATAAGTTCTGGATCATGAAAATGATAAGCTCTCGCATTTTCCCGCAGCCCAAGCCAAAAGGCTTTCCACGTTAACCCGAACATGCGGCTAAACCGATTACGCGACCCGGGCAAAGGCACAATCCGCACGCCATCTACGATCTCTGTCTTATCATGCTGTACAATTAGAATAACATCATAACCCGCATTGACTAACGTCTTGGCCTCTTTAAAAAAAATGCGCGTGTCAAACAACAGGTGAACAGAAGTTAGAATGCAGATCTTATTTTTCATTGAAAACGCAGCTCACATTTTATTATCAAACGTTATACTTCCGAACGCGTCACAACTTCTGTCTAATTCTTCAGATCCCAATTAACAGGACGGCTTATTGCGAACAACCACAAAATAATCAAACTAACAGCAAGCCCGTGCGTCAATAAAGCCGTAGAAAGATCAGCGCTCGTCAGCAACGAAACAAACGGAACAATGACTAATGACAAACCAAACCAAATGGGCAATCTTGCACGGATCAACACATCAACAATTTTCATCAACCAGCCCACGATCAAAGAGAAAATAATAACTCCAAACATTCCAAAATGCATGTAGGCAGTTGCCAAAAAACCATTATTAGGATTCATGTCAGTATGCCCAAGAAGCGCATAGCTGATCATTTCGATTGGCGAATAGGTAAACGGATAGTCAATTATGCTTCCTAATAACCCGTTAGACATATACACAAAGCCCGCCTGAGAGAAAAAATCGTAGTATATAAAGTTCAGAAAAGCCGGGACGAAAAACATTCTCCGCACAAACAATGATTCTGCCAAAAAATCTCCGGATAAAAAATACGCCATCCCGCTTGCAAAAATCACTCCCGCCATGATCAAAACTGCCGAATTAACTACACGCTTTTTATAAAAAAACTTGTTCAACACAAAAACAACCAAGGGATAAAATAAAACGCTTTTATGGGAACTGATAGCAAAGAAAATAATTTGCAAAATCAGAAAAGAGATCAAGAGCGATCGATTTTTCTTATATAAAGCCCACGAAATAAGCGCCATATTAAACACTTTAAATACCCAGGTATTTAAGTAGGAAAACACTCCGATATTGATCGTCCCGCCGACCTCCTCACGAAACTCATAAACACGCGTCAAATCCAGATTAAAATACCGCCACGCTCCTTGATGCAGTAACCAATACAAAACAAAGACCGTAAAAAACAATGCCCCTCCAAGCGCATACTTATAACCATCCTTAAAATAATAATTGCCGAGCTTAAAAAATGGAATCTTTCTGCCAAGCAGGACACATAAAAAGCCAGCAAGCATCATATAAAGAAACCGTCGGCTTTCGCCTGCCATGGCATAGAAGGATAATGTAGGGACAGTACTCAGCAAAAACAACATACCAACCAAGAAATCCGATGGTTTTTTTACCTCACAAGGGATGAAAAATCCTAAAAGGAGCATCGCGCCATAAGATTCGATCACCTTCACTGGAGAAATATTGAGGATCAATCCGGAATATGAGAAAAGGGGCGAGATGATAAAAACATAACTAAGATCCAAGAGTATCCGGAAAAGAAAGACGCCACCCAATAGGGCATATCTTCGGCTTCCAGCATCAAACATGAAAACATTTTTCACCTTATACCGTTGGTTCATGAACTCTTCTTCCCATCAGCTAGCCTAAACCCCCAGAGGATCGACCAAAGATACATTATTGAATATCCCGCTGAGTAATACATAATCCCGACGGTTATATTATTCAACCAAACGCTGATCATAAAAGCGCCGGTAACAACCAGCGCGAGTATGCACTGCCATGCTAAATTGTAATTTTGTTTTTCGACGACCGTAAATACATACGTTAACGGCTGGGCCACGAAACGAAAATAAAACATCACCGTCAGGACCTGCGTTATCCTCCCAGCCGGCGCCCACTGCTCGCCAAAAATAAAAGGGACCGCAAGAGGCGCCATGACAAAAATGAGCGCAAAGGGGAAAATACCTATCACGGCCAGCGCCCGCAACGTTTTCATATAAATATCAGTACATGTTCCTGTCTCTCGATAATCGCGGCTTGCTCTTTCTTTGAAGACGTCCTGCACGGATCTGGCAATTAGGGCAATGGGTGCATCAAGATAACGGATTGGCAAAGTAAACATCCCTAGAACTAGTGAACCGAAGAATTGATTGATCAAGAAATTTGGGATCTGGTCCGAAAAAGTATTCACCAACCGCGACGGCATAGAAAAAAAAGGGAATTCCCTAAAACGAACAAAATGAGTACTCCAATGCGCCCCCCCCTTCGCAAAACTCTGTTTTGCCCCCTGAAAAATAAACTCTCCCAAAAAAGTACACGCCGCTAATTGGCCTAACAAATATCCCCCGATAAGGCCGAGAGCACCCCAATGAAAAATACCTCCCACGATCTGTGTCATTACCATAACCGCGTACTGAACGATCCGACGAATAGCGAGAGCTTGAAATTGATTCGCCCTGATCAGCCAGTAGTTAACTGCCTCGGAACAGCCCACAACAGCGATCCCGAGCGGGATCATAAATAAGCTTTTTACAGGGATGTGAAAAAAAAGTGAGGCCCATTGATAACCAAAGGCGATCAATAAAAGACAGAGCAGGGAAAAAGCCATGGCCAACGCAATGACAGAAAGAAAGATCTGAAAAGCGCTGTTATCTTCTTTAGGTATATTGATGGCCAGCTGGTAACTTCCGGTCGCGATCACCGACAAGACGGAAACAAAAGCCATAAATAATGCAAACTCACCGAATTGCTGCGGCGGATAAAACCGCGTCAACAATGGCGAAGCCAAAAGAACTACGGCCTGTGCTATGGCGGTTCCGCCGGTCAACGTCAGGACATGCGCCCTGAACGACCCTTTCGGGGCATACTTATTCTTAAATTGCTTCATCTTCTCTATAGGCATAGATATAGGAATATATAGGAAGTTTCATGGGGAGACCATCAAATAAACCACGGAACACGCCATATCCAAAAACAGTTATTGATTATACAGACTTACTCAACACCGCGATCACGGCCTCGGTCGCTTCCCGGGTTTGAAGCGGTTCGATGGGCAGGCTCATGACTTCCAGCGAGGCTTTCTCGGCATTCGCGAGCGACCCGAAGATCCGCGCGCCATTGTCTTTGAACACCTTCATGGTATGCAACGGGAACGGATAATAGACCATGCTCTGGACGCCGGCAGTTTTGAGGTCGGCTTGCACTTGGTCGCGGTTGCCGACCCTGACCGTGTACTGGTGGACTACATGCCCGTCGATGATCTCCGGCGTCGTGACTCCAGGGACATCTTTCAGCCCCTCGTTGTAACGCAGGGCGATGGCGCGACGCCTAGCATTGAAATCGTCAATATGCTTGAGTTTGACCAGCAGGATCGCCGCCTGAAGCGTATCCAGACGGGCGTTGTACCCGATATGATCGACATTATACTTGTCCTTGCCGCCATGCTTGGTGAGCATGCGCACCAGGTCGTGCAATTGCGGATCGCCAGTCGAAACCATGCCCGCATCGCCGAATCCGCCGAGATTTTTTGATGGGAAAAAGGAGAAACAACCCAGGTCGCCGATCGCGCCGAGCTTCCTCCCCTGATACTGCGCCCCGAACGCCTGCGCGATGTCTTCAACCACAAAGATCTTCTTCGAAGCGGCGATCATCATGACCTTGTCCATCTCGCACGGGCGGCCAAAGAGATGCACGGGAATAATGCCCACAACGCCGGAGGTTTTTTCGACGCACGCCTTGAGTTGGACGATGTCCAGATTGAATGTCCTGGGATCGATATCCACAAAGACCGGAGTCGCCCCCGCGCGCAGAATGGCATCGCCCGTGGCCGTGAACGTGAACGGTGTGGTGGCGATCAAATGTTTGCGCTCAAAATATTCTTTTCCCGTCGTCTTGATGGCCAGCGCGCGCAGGGCCAGGACGATGGCCTCCGTCCCCGATGAACAGCCGACACAATGCTTCGCCGATAGATATGCGGCGATCTTTTCTTCAAGTTCCTTTACCTCAGGGCCCAGGATCCAATGCTGATGGTCCAGACATTTGGCAATGGCGGCGTCAATATCGGCCTTCATATACCGGTATTCGGCTTTAAGATCTAACATCGGAACTTGCATAGGAATTCCTTCTTTATTTTTAAAAACCGGTATCTCAGACGGAAACAAGAACGTCTTGGGCTAGTTTGTATTCAGCCTTGCACGCCGGACAGACGAGGATATTTTTCTCCGGCTTCGGCAGCGTGACACCGCAACGGCACGCCCAACCCTTCAACTTGGCAGGAACGCCCGCAACGATCCCGTAGTCCGGAACATCATTTTTCACTACCGCTCCGGCGCCGATCAGCGCGTACCGTCCGATCGTGACACCGCAAACAATCGTGGCATTGGCGCCGATCGTGGCTCCCCTTCTCACCAGCGTCGGACGGAATTCGTCTTTGCGTTCAATGAATGAACGCGGGTTGTAAACGTTCGTGAACACGCACGACGGCCCGCAGAAAACCTCTTCTTCCAGCGTCACGCCCTTATACACCGAAACATTGTTCTGGATCTTGCACTTGTCGCCGATGACCACGTCCGGCCCCACCGCGACGTTCTGGCCCAGGATGCAATGCTTCCCGATCCGGGTGTTCTTCAACACATGCGAAAAATGCCAGATCTTGCTCCCCTCGCCGATCACCGCTCCTTCATCCACGCACGCGGTTTCATGTTTGAAATAATTCAGACTTTCCGCTTTCGTCACTGTTCCCCTCCCCTGTTCGAACACTTTTCCGCTTTTTCGAGAATTTTCAGGACCCGCAGACCTTCTTCCCCGTCGGTGCGCGGATTGGAGCGCGCGATCACACAGTCCGCAAAATGCTTGAGCTCCAGCTTGAGCGGCTCGCCAGCCTCAAAAGGGATCACCCGATGTTCCGCCTTCTGGGCCACCGGGATCTTTCCGTCCTTCCATTCGATCGTATGCGGGTAGAAAAAAAGCTTTTCCTTGCTGACGTCGTCGAATACCGCCATGCCTTTGGAGCCCACCACGACCAGCTTCTGTTCCTTGAACGGATGCAGCCATGAAACAAAAACGTGTCCCTTCACCCCGTCGGCGAATTCCAGCTCCGTCAGTGTGACGTCATTGATCCCCGCGCTGAGATAGTCGCCGCCGAACGCATGGACCCTCACAGGTTCCTCACCCAAGAGCATCAGTATCACGGAAATATCGTGCGGCGCGAAACTCCAGAGGATATTCTCCTCGATCCGGAGCTTCCCGATGTTCAGACGGTTGGAATAAATGTAACGGATCTTCCCGAGTTCTCCCGCCCGGATCATGGCCTTCAACTTCAGGACCCCGGGATGATATTGAAGGATGTGCCCGACCATGAGAACACGTCCATACTTTTTGGCCAAGGCCACGATCTCTTCGCCCTGTTGGACCGTCAACGCCAGGGGCTTTTCGACGAACACATCCTTGCCGGCCAGGATCGCGCGTTTGGCCAGGTCGTAGTGGACCGCCGCCGGCGCGGCGATCGCAACCGCTTTGATCTCTGCCGAGGAGAGAATTTCATCAACGTTCGTCGTGAATTTCACGTCGGGGTATTGCCGGCGCTTGGCCGCCACGACAGACTCGCTGGAATCGCAGGCGGTATGAAGGACGCCCAGTTCATGGAAATTCCTTAAAAGGTTCTGCCCCCAGTAACCGAGCCCTATCAAACCTATAAAACCCTTTTTTGGATCCATGATCATTCTCCTCAAACCCATTTGCCTTCTGCACCGGAAGTCAAAGGCCCCGGGTGCGGTTCCGAGCATCTATTATAACTCAAAACTATCAGGGTGTCGGGATGGCGGCCTTGAATTGGGCGCAAATATTTCTGTATTGCTTGCTGTATGGCTTGAGACGCGAGGCCTTGCAAATTTCTATCATAGCCGCCCAATCACCCGCGCGCGTGCGTGGTTCTTGTTTTATAAGCGCAAGACCGTAATACATGGGGTACGCCGGTCTCGTGGGCTCGAGAAGCATGGCGTGGCGCAAAGCTCCGATGTCGCCCATAAGGCGATACTCCGCATAAAAATATTCGGAGACGAGCGGATTGAGACGCTGCGCGAGCCTTAATAACGCGACATCCTTCTCCTCATTCCCTTTCCTGAAGGCAAACTCCGCTCCCCCAACGCACACTAAAAGGACGACAAAACAGAGGCTTAGAGCCGAAGCCGCGAACCGCATATCAGTTCACGTCTTTCTGCCGGCCCCGGACGCCATAAAGAGCCGACGTCGGATCAGACTGCCAATATTCTTTCGTGTTCACATCCATGATCGTAAGTGGCCCGCCCCAACCGGTCCCGGTATCCAGCACCCACAGGTTGCATGCATGAAGGGGCACAGTGACCCCCGAGATATTCGGAGGCGTGTGTCCCAAAAAGATCTCCTTATAACACCCGATCTGCTGTCCCTGGCCCGCTTGTTCTTTCTCCCACGCCATGCGCACCAGATCACGATCCCAGGTCAGCACCCGGATGCTTTGCGTCTTCAAGGACCGATCAGGATCGAATCCCGCGTGAACGAACGCCCGGTCCCCCAACTCAAGCCACGGGTGCGCTCTGTTAAAAAAATCCACGTGCTCACGGGGCATGGGACCGCCGCCGTACGAGAGGATGGTCTGGTCCCCGCCCTGCTCAAGCCACATCGCGGGCTTAAGTCCCCGGGTCGCCCAGTCAAAGGCCCACAGATCATGATTGCCGATGATGTAGTCGCAATGTTCGAGCGCACGCAATTCATCAACGCACTGCCGGACCTCGGGATAAACGTCGCAAACGTCGCCCAGGGCAATGAGCCGGTCTTTTGAGCGGTCAAAGCCCGAACGGTCGAAACACTGCAGGAGTGCCTTGCAAGCGCCGTGGATGTCCCCGACAACGAACGTTCTCAATCGAGTTTTTTTGTGACGCGGGCTACCGAACCTATGAAAAGAATGAAAAAACCGATGAGGAACAACACGCCGAAGGCCCCGGTTTCCGAGATGAGCTGCAGATAATCACTATGCGTATAACGCAGGTATTCGCCTTTCCAAACGAAGGTCCGGTAGCGCGTGAAATTCGTGCCGAAGGTGTTGAACCCCGTTCCCGTCACCGGAAAATCCTGGATCACGGGAACCGTGTCTTTGTAGAACACAAGTCTGGGGTCGATGGGACCTTCCATTTTGACGATCTTCTGGGTCCATAACAGGTGGAACTTTTGCAAAAAAGCCTCGGAGCCGAGCCAAACCACCATGACGCTTATCAGGAGAACCATGGCGATCAACGTTCCCGCAAGCCGCATGTGTTTCTTCGTGCGGCGTGCCGCCCACAGGACCAGGGAAAAGAACACGATCTGACTGAGCACAAAACTCATGATGCCGCCGCGCGAGGTGGACATGAATATGGTCCCGACCATGACCACGACCATCAAAAGACAGCATAAAGCCTGATTGGCCTCCCTCGTCGCGAACCAAAGGATCTTCTCGATCACGTCTTTGCGGTGGACAAAAGAAGTGTGAAAAACGCTCGCGACCACCTTCCCGATCGCGACCGCGCTGCAGAGCGCCATAAAACCGGCGTAATGATCGTAGTTGTAATAGGGCCCGACGGGATTAGGGGCCATCATACCGACCCAAAAGATGCGCCCGGTGTAACTGTATTTCTGAATGGCGGCGAAAAGCGCTATCAGGAAACCGAAACCGATCACAAAATTGACAACGCGCCGGAAGAACGTATGGTCATAAGATTGGTGCGTCGGACCCACACCCAACGCGAGAAGGACTGCCAAATAGATGCCGTTGGCCGGGACATGCAGATTAAAGTCGTAAAGACTATGAAAAAGCAGCGAAAGCACGCCTACAAGACAACCTAATTTCAGGTACTCGGATTTTTGAAGGCTCAACGGATGATATTCAGGTTCTCCGGACGGATCGGGCGCCAGGCGCATGTAAACGCTCGAGAAGAAAACCCCGTACGTCAGGAATTGGATCAGCCCGCGCACCGTGTCCGAGGGATAGACCGACAGGGTCAATTGGGTGCCGGCACGCACGCCCCCCGGCAAATAAGCCGCATAGAAAGAGTAGGTCCCCGGGGAGATCTTCCGGACCCATTCCGCGGGCAAAGGAACGAGTTGAAACCCGATGAAACATAAAAATCCCAGACCCAGCCAAGTCCACGGGGAGCGGAACACCGCGGCAAGCGCGCCGGGTCGTGCGATACAGATCCCGTTGAAAAGGATCACGGAAAGAAAGGCCAGGAATAGCGACGGAAAGAAACCCACGGACCCGTAAAGAAGGGGCGCCGCGATCAACGCTAAAAACAGGATCCCATCCGCTAATAGTAAGAACATGGCCGAAGTCAATTCTCCGCGCTTGATGTATTTAAAAGATCTTTTTTACCGGAACGGCTCTTGCCTTTTGAGGCGGCGTTCCGGCCGTAATGGTAATAATAATAGTATGGCCCGCGCTGATCGGGATCCACCATGTTGAACACAGCCCCGATGATATGTGCGTTCACGGCCCTGAGGGCATGCACGCAACGCTGGACGGCGTGACGATGCGTGGCGCCGGCCTTAACGACCAGGACCACCGAATCCACCTTAGTGGAGAGCACAATGGCGTCGGTCGCGGCCAGGATCGGCGGTGTATCAAAAATAATGCGGTCATACAAAGGGGACAGTTTTTGAATAAGCGCTTCCATCTTTTGAGAACCCAGAAGTTCGGAGGGATTCGGAGGGACCTCCCCGCAGGTGAGCAGGTCCAGGCCGTTTACGCCGGTCTTACGGATCAGGGAATGGATGTCGGCATTATCGAACGCGAGCAGATCGATCACGCCGTTGGCACGGTCCACCTCGAAAATACTGTGAAAGCGCGGGTTGCGAAGGTCCGTGTCCACGAGAAGCACCTTCTCTTCGGCTTGAACAAAGACCATGGCGAGATTGATCGCCACGGTGGTTTTCCCTTCGGAGGGAGTGGCGCTTGTGACAAGGAACGTCTTTTTCGAAAGGTCCGGATTGCTGTAAATGATCCCCGTGCGGACGCTCCGGAAGGCCTCAGCCATCAGGGAGTGACGGGACCACACGGTCACGAACTCGGGGATCGCCTCAGGATGTTCCTTCTCCGCTTTATGGATCGGGACAGGAGCAAGACAGGACAACTTCAGATACGCTTCCAGATCGGCCGCGGATTTCAGGGTCTGATCAAGCGATTCAAAAAGGAACGCGAGGCCGATACCCCCGAAAGAACCGAGCACCAGGGCCAGCACCACGTTCAGGAGCTTGCGGGGCCGCGCGGGCTTAAGAGGCACTTCCGCGCGTTCCAGGACCTTGACGTTGGTGATGTCGTTGCCCCAGGTCGTGGATTGACCGAGCTTGTCGGTCTTTTGTTCCGTGGCGATCTTTTCATTGATCGCGGTGATCTCGTTCTTGAGTCCTACAATGACCGGGTGTTTTTCTTTTACATACTTCAACTGCTGCGCCAGGTCCGCCTCCAGCTCGCTGCGGCGCTGAAGCAGCTGGTCCTGCGATGAGAAAAGCACATAGGCGCGGGCCCAGTTATTGGCGATCCGTGCCGCGAGGGCCGCGTCCGGGTCCTCGACGTTGATCTTGATGACCTGGGTCATACGGACCGGAGCGATCTTGACGTTCTTGAGCAAAAAATCGACGATCTCTCCGTGAGTGATGGGTTCGAGTTTCTCGACGCGCTTGCCCCGCCGGTCCCAAGGCTCATATTTCCCGAGATCGGCCAGAACGATCTCGGCCACGGTCCGGCTCTTAAGGATCTCCACCTGGGAATTGAAAAAGTTGATGCGGTCGGTATAGTCCGGAAGAACGACGTCCTCGACCTTAACGATCTTCGGGGGTTTGGCTTCGACGAGGATACGGGTGGTGGCGCTGTAAACCGGCAGCGCGACGAAGGAGTAAATAAGCGCGGCCACAAAGCAAATACTCGTGGCCGTCAGGATCGTCCGGCTGTGCTTGACCAGTTTGTTCAGAACGTCGCCGAGATCGATCTCGATTTCATCCGCGATCCCGGCCTTGTGCTCAACTTCTGCCATGCTGTCCCATTTCCTTTATAAGGTGCTTTCAGGGATGCGACGAGGACACACCAAAAATGACTTCATTCAGGAAGAATGGTCGCATTACGCTACCTCTTCAAAAGACCTCTGGAGGCTAATAAGTGAGGTCAAGGCGCGTCGAAACCAGATGGTCGGTGTAGGATTCGGAGTCGATGTTGGAACCGCGGCGTCTGTAATCGTATCCAATGCCGACTTTTCCCCACTTCTTGATATGGTAGTACAGCCAAACCCCTTCGCCGAAGATCCAATCCCGGCGTTTGATGCTCGCGCCCAGATCCGTCTGGGGATAGATGTCCCGTGAGATCTCGGATCTGACCAAGGCACTGAAGTTGCCGAACAGTTTCTGATCCAACTGAGCCCTCACGGTGTTGCCGGTATAATAATTGCCGCTGCTTGAAGTCGACTCGACCGGAGTCGTGAAATAATTGAGGGACACTTCCGTCTTCTCGGAGAATTGGGTGATCAGGCCGAGTTCGCCCACGAACCCCGTGTAACCATCGCCCGAATCATAACCTCGTTCCTGAAAACCCGCTTTCGCAACCCCGACGGTCTTGCCCGTGAGCTCTCCTTTGACCCCTCCCACCACCTGATTAAAGTGTCCGTTGCGCTGGCGGTCGTTGTAATAATCCAAAAGACCGAACGCATAGTCGATCAAAGCTTTGGTCTTGGGAAACATCTGGTAGTAAACGGTCCCTCTGAAGGTATTTTCGAAGTAATCAAGGCCTTCATACTGCTTTTGGTAATACCGCTTGAAAAAATTGGCGTAACCGGTCTCGAAAGTAAATTTGTTCTTTTCAATACCGATCGTGGTCCCGACACGGTTCTCCAGCCTGTGGACCTGCGTCGTGAATTCTGTCCCGGCACGGTCCCTAGTGTCCCTAAAGTCATCGTTGACGTTGAAATAGCCGAACGGAAGCTTCAGGTTCAAATTGGCCGCGGCGTTCTGATTGTAATAGTTCTGCTTTGTCTGGTCGCAAAAAATCCCGCCTTCCCCGACGTACATCATCTGTAAAATATGGCGCGCGCCCTGACCGAAAGGAAGGTCCATGAGAATTTTGGGACGCAGGGTAAAAATATAATCTCTTTTGGGATTGTTGGAGGCCAGATACACGTTGGAATCAAACTGACCTTGCGTGGAGAACCCGGTCTTGAGGGTCGCTTTGCCAATGCGAATGCCAGTTACGTCCGCGAACTCGCCTCCGCCGATGAGAATGCCTTCTCCTTTATATTCCGTGGCGGGCGCGGGAGCCCCGGCAAAAGCGCCTTGCGGCGCCATCAAACTCAAAACCAGCAACGCTGCAAGGATCCTTGATATCTTCATCATTACCTCTTTATGAAACGCTACCGTTCAAAAAAATAAAAAACTAGCCTTTAACCGGACTGATATCGCGGGAAGTCTCTTCGCTCTGGACTTCCGTATCCAGACCCATATTGCCGAGATCTCCGAGAGAATTATTCCCAGCGGACGTAAGCGTCGTCGTTGTCCCATTGGCGTCGGTCAAAGAGACCTCCCCCTTGACCATTTCAAAACCGGTAGCCGAGGTCACCGCACTGCCCACGCGAACCTGAGCGCCGGGATTCAGTGTCGCTGTCCCGTTGTCAGCGGTGATCAACGTAACCCGGCCGGCCGTAACCTCAACCAAAAAAACCCCGGAGGACTCAAACGTCACGTTTACGGTCGTCCCCGCCGCGGCTTGGAAAGTTCTTCCTCCGGCAACAAAATTTACCGTGTAACCATCTGTGGTAGAGACCTGGACATCACCGTCGACAACTTCGATCGTTGCCCCATCCGCAATGGCAGGAAGCGGATCGCCCGGCGCAACCGTAGCCACCGTGCCGTCAGGATTGGTGATGCGAAAAGTCCCCGTCCGTTGGCCAACATTGACCGCAGCGAATACGGTCGCTTGGAACACCAACGCCAGGACGAACGCGCTCAAGAATACTTTTTTCAAGATACCCCCACGCAGAGTACGAAATCAACGAACTGCAGGATGCTAACATGCCCTATTGGGGTTTACAATATTTTTTTCCGAATACATCCCCGAAAATCCCCTTTCGGGGCCCGCCATTTTCTTCTGCGGACAGAAAAAAATACCCCCGCTAACTTCCGAGTTTTTTATCGGCATATGCGACCGCAATATTAACGTAAAAACCCCTCCGGATCGCAACGACATCCGGTCCTGGAACCGGATGGAAGCGACCTTTTAAGGTTTCTTGTTCTTCTCCAAATTGGCCGGCACACCCAGTTGGGCAAGCACTACGGCAAGCTCTGTCCCCGAAAGCCCGCGGACATTGCGCACCGCCTCGGCAGGATTCTTCTCCCCTTGCTCAAGGGCAGTCTTCAGCTCCGACAAATAACGGGCTTCTTCGCTTCCCGGCTTCGCCTTCGCGATTTTGTCGGTGACGATCTTCGCGCCTTCCTTGCAATGCTCGTCAAGCCCGGAAATGCTTGGCGCTCTCGCAATATTAAAAAAGAGACATATTGGTGATGTATTGAAGCGCCCGCTGAAGATCGGTCTCGGAGATCGTGATCTCACCGTTCTTGTGAACATAAACGGCGGTCGCCCGGTCCCACGAAACGAATTTGTCCACCTGCTCGAGGAAAGGCAGGAGAGGCTTCATCGCCGAACACAGAATGTCCTTGCCCCGAAAGGGACAGACGGTACAGACCTTGAAGTCCACATGCGCCCGCATTTGTGGCGGCAGCAAGGTCGGGTCATTCCAGATCTCCTCACTCACCCGTTTGATGGTCTCAAGGGAAAGGTCCATGCTTTCGCCGTTTGAAAAATAAAGGTACATCCCCTCTTTTTCACAAGCCTCTGTATCGATCTGCATTTCCGGACCCTCTCGAATGTTCTAACCCCGCCCTGCAACGTTGAAAAATATCCCCGTCCGCAAACCTTCGGAAATGGCCTCAAAGGCGCATACCGCGCCCGTCAACGTCTGAACGGTTGCACCATACTATACATTTGGCTTATTTTAACAATCGAAAATACCTCCAAGAGGACCCGCTACCCGCCTTGTCACGACGTTAATCTCGGCCATGCCCTCCGTCCACATTTCCATCCCCAAAAGAGCGGTCCCGGACCTCGCCTGCCGTTGCGAAATGACAGGCTTTCGCTGATTTGGATACCAAAAACAGGATAACCAGATCAGGCGTCTTCGGAATGAATTGTCCTTATTCACCCCGATTTTTCAACTCTTTTCATGATTATCGGACGTTGCTTATTGTTGAAAAACATGCGTAACTTGTTTAAATTGAGCATGTTAAGCTATTTTACGTCTTAAACATAAATATTTTCTCCAGCCCTTGACGTGCAATTAAAATGTGTTAACCTTCCGTTCATTAAAGTCACTTGTTCGGAACAATGACGGTGATTTTAAAATCCGAATGACAGGGGTAGTGAACAATGAAAACAAACAAGACAGTTGCATTTGCCGCGGCAGTTCTTTTTATGCTAAGCGGCCTTTTTATTCCGACCTCTGACGGGCGTCAATTATTATTTCTCTCTGGCGACAATTAGAAGTACCGGTCTTTGATACAAAAATAGTAGCAGTAGTGCTTTCTCTTTCTTTTTTTGCTTCTTTTTTTCTTTCTCTTTG
>CAIJHQ010000026.1 GCA_903820505.1 Candidatus Omnitrophota bacterium | reverse complement strand
TGATGAGCATGTGTAACCTCCTGACCTGTTGGTCTGTGACCATTCGAGCCTCCTTTCGGGTAAGCTCGAGCAGTCTATTGCGTTACGCCAGACCGGGAATTCTAATTGTCGTCAGTCGGGAATTCTAATTGTCGCCCATCACAGATTGGTTACTCTGCATTCCGATCTGCATTCCGCTCCGGTTCATCAAAACCCTTCGGGACCCATCATTCATTGGAACAACGCGAGTCTTGCCCGATTTCGGACTGTAAGTCATTTTTCCGGACCGCCGGATATAAATCAATCCCAGGGTAAAATCGACATCCGTCCAGTTCAAGCCTACGATTTCTCCGGCCCGCATTCCCGTGGAAAGCGCAAATCCAACAACATCTGCCAGCTCCCCCTTGCACTGGGCCAAAAGCTCGTGGATCTCCTCAAGGCTGAGATATCGATTCTTCTCATTATCCTCTCTCAGGGCCTTCACCCTTTGGCAGGGATGCACCCCATGGAAAACTCCCCAGTCGATAGCCCTGCTGTACATGCCCTTGAGAAGCATAAGGTAGCGATTAACCGTTGCCGGCCTTACCGTCTTACCAGAAGCTTTCTTTCTGCTAAGAAGCTTGGACTTGAATTGTACAATATCTTTTATTTCAATACTAGATAAAGGCCTGTTGCCGAACTCAGCTTTTAATAACTTCATCCGCTGTTCATCATTGCACCAGGACTTATTTTCGACCTTGGAGTGTTCCAGAATGTATCTATCCGCAAATTCCGAGAAAGTTAAACCGGAATCCTTCTTCATATCCATGTATTTATCTTCGACGATCTCAACTTTCAACTTCGACTCGACAAGCTCCGCCTGTCTCCGGTTAGGCCCCACCTTCCAGCGCCTACGCCGTCCGTTGACATACAGGTCAACGTAATAGTCCCCAGTTGATTTTTTCTGATAGATCGCCATTTATTTCCACGATCCCGGTTCAATTCCAACCTGCACGGTCCGTTCGGTTAGCCACTGATCCAGCTGCTCTTTTTTGAATTTGACCCTTCGGCCTACCTTTATATAAGGAACCTTGTGCTGGCTTCGCCACTGATAGATCGTCCCAACAGATAGCCCTAAGTACTCAGCCGTCTGTTGAATATCCATCAAATTGGGTTCCCCTTTGATCTCTTTATACATTGCTTCCACCTCCCTTCCTTTAATACGGTTCCCAAACCCACCTTGCTAAAGTCATTTCCATCACGTACCTTCTTTGGTTTTTGTTCCTGAATATTGCTGTCTAAGCTGCTTCCCCATTAGCGGCCATTCCCTTTTCTTGGACCCACTCCCAAAATGCTGCTTCTAATGCGTAACTTCTTTTCCCGATCCTGAATAGCGGGCAGCCATTCTGTTTTCGCCAGTCCCGTTTTTGCACCGTATTCAGAGAAACTTTCAAAATCTCCGATATCTCTTCGGTTGTAAGTAACCGAGCTTCCTTATTTTCTGCTCCCTTGGCCACTGGTAAGCCCCTCCCTTCTAGCTTCAAGTATTTGACGAGAACACCCTAGCATCCCTTCTATAGCCTTCGGTTTGCGGCGGTTTACTGACTATGTCAAACATATCCGTTTGACATAGTAATATAGCAAATCCGTTCAGAATATTCAAGCGGGTTTTCTTAAGACTTGCGGCGGAACTTTTTGGGGATTTTTAACGCGTTACGGGTCTTCAAATACCTCTTCATCTCCCGGTCGGTCAAATACCCCCGGGACCCATATCGAATCAGTGTGATTCTCTTGCGCCAAATTGCGGAACGCAAGCCGCCCCAGCTAAGCCCGTATTTTGCCGCTGCATCTCTGGGGGCAAGTGCGTCCTGCGGAAGTTTTTCCTTCACTACGCTTTTTCTTTCCATCACATGTCGTATATTACTAAGAGATTTCTCGTTACGCCATGTTTGTTTTAGCGTTAGCCTTAAAAAGCCCCCGTAGAGCTAATACGGCACCGACTCCCAGCGTCGGGTCCTCCGATATTTGTGAAAGAGCATTTTCTTCAACAACGTCAATTCTGTTTATATTCAGGGATGCAATACCCCTCATGGGACAGTGAGTTAAGGAGGGACAATTCAAGGTTTGCGAACATTTTTATACTAGAAATAAATTTCCACGAACATCAAACCTGTACATTCCAGATCGGAATGCCGAGCCGACGTCGAAATGTCTCTCCTTTCAAAAGCCGCATCTTGCGCTCTGGGAGATCGCCCCGCCCGGCCACATGCTGGCGATGCTTCCCAAGCCAAAGAGACGTTCCAAGATGCAAGGCGTGCTTGCCGTAGAGCTCGTTGACTCCGTCCAGCACCCGGTCAATCCTTTTCAGGGATTCGATCTTGGGGACATCGTCAAAAAGGTCGTATTGAACAGTCCGATCGGCCTCCATCTTGGAAAGAACGATCCCGGTCAACCGGTATGCCGTCCCCGGAGAGAATATCTGTTCAAACAAATCCCCCACGAGATTAACAGCATCAAGTGTCGATGACGTGCTCCGGTCAAACGCCCCTTCGATCCCTGAAGAACGGAACTCCTGATCTCTGAGGAAAATACAGACCTTTTTCGCTCGCAATTTATGACGCCGCATTTTGATGAAAGCTGATTCGAGGTTGCGGACGAGTTGTGCCTTCACAAAATCTTTTTCAGAGGAAGGCGGTGTAAAAGTCTTCGTCTTACTGATCGAGGCATAGTCTTCCTTTTCCTGTGTAACGATCGGATACACCGCCTCCCCGCGCAGTTCATGCCACAGCTCCACTCCGATCTTTCCGAGGAAACGCTGCGCCCACGCTTCAGGCCGGCTCACATAATCCCAGACGTTCCTTATCCCCTGCTTTTCAAGAAGCGCTACGGTGTTCGGTCCGAACCCGCATACGCGCTCAAGCGCTACCTTGGGAAGAAAAAGATGAAGCTCGCTAGCACGTAGAACAAAGAAGCCGTCCGGTTTCTTTTCCTTGGATGCGATCTTCGCGAGCGTCTTGGAAGCGCTCAGACCCACAGAAACCGTAAAGCCCAACTCCTGCTGTACCGTTTGTTTGATCTTCCACGCAATGTCCGCATACCCGGCCCGGTGAAGCCGCCTAAGACCCGAAAGCTCAGCAAACGCCTCATCAATGGAATATTCTTCGATGGTGGGAGTAAAGCGGCGAATGATCTCAAACATTCGTTTCGAGATGAGGCTGTAAGTCTCATAATCGCTCGGAAGACAGATCAAGGAAGGACAAACCTTCTGCGCCTCCCAAAGCCGCATCGGCCGCTTCACGCCGAGTGCCTTTGCTTCGTAACTGGCACAAGCGACGATTCCCCGTTCTTTTCCGGTAACAACCGGCTTTCCTTTCAATTCAGGATGAAGAGCCTGCTCCACGGATGTGAAGAAGGCATCACAATCGAGATGGATGATAGGACTCGGGAAGGAACTGATCGAGATAGGTCTATTTGTACTTGCGGACATTTGCGACCACCACCCCGCCGATCACAAGTTCCGCCTTGGGTTCTATCGGAGAGTACTTCTTGTTCGCGGCACGGAGCAGAACCTTGGTACCGCGTTTTTCGTAATACTTCATAGTCCATGCCCCATCCACCTCCGCGATCACAATATCCCCGTGTCGAGGCTGCCGGCCGCGGTCCACGATCACAAGATCATCTGGCATGATCCCGGCGTCGATCATGGAGTCCCCAGTCACCTTCACGAGATAGCTAGCCTGGGGATTCTTGATCAGGAATTCATCAAGGGAGAGCGTATCGATCAGTTCTTCCTCCGCTGGCGATGGGAACCCGGCCTGCACAGTACCAAGAAGTCTAATGCCACCCTCAAGGACCGGCGTAGGCACAAGCCTACCACTGGAATCGCGCTTCACGATCCCCCGCTTTACAAGGTGTGCAGTAAGGAGGGACACACCTCCCTTGGAACTGTACCCTAGAAGGGATTGGATCTCGGAAAAACTCGGCAAGCGTTTACGGCTAGCGTAAAAATCTTTGAGCTTGGTAATAACCGCTGGAAAATCGATCCGCCTTGACATGAAGCCATTATAAGCGGACGAACGTCCTTTTACAACTATTTCGTCATTTTGGATTCATTTGACGAGATCCCTTATCACCAGTATCTATCCGTCCTTACTTTGTTTTCTATTTTTTATCGTCTTGAAGATTCACTGGCATCGTAAAGTCCTTCATTAAATCCCATTTCCCCGCACGCATCCGGTTCTTAATATCAAATCCCTCCAGCCATTGCCATACATTACCAGAAACCGTGTCCACTTTGATCAATGTTATGTCGATTTTTGGATCAGAATTTTCACCAATAAAACGTACGGGCTTCTTAACATTCATTACAACATAACGACCTACTTTATCACCATCAGCATAAGCTTCTTTTTCTTTCAATTCTTTCTGTCCAGCCTTAGGGGTACACCCCACTGACATGTTTATTAGAAGAATTGCCGCAATCATAAATAATATTCGAGTTTTCTTCATACTTTCCCCCTTTTTTCGCATATCAACCAATAGCTAATGTCGTTGCTGTTCTGACAAATTTCCTCTTGGAGTTATAACGCCTACACTTTATTTTTTATCTCACATTTTAGGTAAAAGACGACATCCTACTTGTGCTGTCCGTGCCGTTTATTGAAATGCGCCAAGCATTGCGAGATTACTTGATTCATTCCCGCTTTTTCACGATCATATTTTCCAGCATCGATATATAAGAAACAAATCGCAATAAAAGATTCGCTTTGTATCCCGTATATATTTCGCAACTCGTGAGTGATACTTTTAATCGTATCAGAAGAAGCAATAACATCATCGATTAACAAGAGCTTATTGCGACTCGTCAAAAGCGGTTTCTTTTGGTCTACCAATCCTACTTTTCCAATACTTTTGAATGCAGGTTTTTTTTCGAAACAATCACTCAAGTCTGCAATCGAAGGATATTTCGCCTTAAACAAATGAGTGATTGGCTCTTGCAAATATCTTCTCTCTGTCGGCGGAGCAATTAAAATATCTGGTGTAAAATCACACGAGAAATGATTGCAGAAATAATTCAACAAATTAGCCGCGGCTGTATTCTTATATTCCTCATATGCCTTTTCTAATTCTTTTGCCTTCTGGGCAAACATTTCATTTCCAGGATCTTTTTCAGCCACTTGAATCATTTGCAAATAGTCAAGAGGATGTGGCGGAGAAAGATCGGGCACCGGGCTTACTGGATATTCACGATCATAAATAATACAAATGTTATCAACACTCTTGTGAGGCATATTTTTATTCGCTGTATCCAGTTATGAGATGTCGCATTTGAGAGATTTTCGGACATTTACATTCTGTTGGGACAAACATGGCGCTTAAAAGCACGTTCAATGGGCGCTTTTTGAAAAAACCCTATTAACCAACATCCATTCTTTTCTCTCTTCAGAAAAAGCCCATTCCTCTTCGCGACAAAGAAACTCTGAGTTCTTTTTGCGCTGATGTATGCATTGCACCCACTTCTTAAGGTTTTCCGCATCAACAAGTTTTCTCGATCCATGTGAGCCATCGAAGTATTGCCCACCCAGCATCCACTCTTCTTTATTACCAGACAGGCCAAAGAGAGCTATTATTTTGTCCCCTAGCACATCCCACTTGTCCCAATGCGTCAGCACTAACGCTTGGCGATGCCATGCTTGCTCTTTAGGAGTAGGACGTTTCGGCGGTAAAAAATCAAAAATAAAAACTCCAATGAACAATGGTAACCAAATCCACTTCCACGCATTCGCGAGATTCATCTCTGCCTCACCACTTTATTTTCGTGCTAATTCCTTAATAAAATACAGATTCAGAATGAGCCCAATCACGTCACTTTCTAGGGAAAAGACAACATACATCACTGCTTAAACGCCCAATTACTTTCGTATTCAGTAGACGGTGTAGGAATAACGTATTTTTCACCAGGCAAGCCGATACGAAATAAACGCATCTCGCTATCACGATGCTTAGCATCTTGTTTAAGCCAATAGCTATGTGACGCTTTCACATAATCTGCCACCAAAAGGCTTGGCACAATAAAAAAACGGAAAGCGCTTGTATGTTCATGAATGAGTACAAAACAGTAAAAAAGCGTTGGGTGAGAGATGCTTTCATTTTTAGCGCTCATAATCCAATCCGCAACTGCTTTACCAAATAATTTAGACTGGATCGGCTTTTCTTTAAAATTGCGAATTCCTGTTTTGACCTCCAATTGATACATATTTTTAGTCTTTGGGTCGGAAACAAGAATATCAACGCCTTTAGTGTGCCCAAGCGTCATGTTAGCGTCATATCCACGCAATGCTAGCTGTGACAAAACGGCGAATTCTCCCGCCAACGAAATTGAGTTGGGATTTAACCTTAATCGCTTTTCGCCTATTTTATTTGTCATAGCTTTCATCACTGTCCGTTCTGCAAGCACACTGTCACTGAGATTCCAATGACACATTTGAGAAAAAGTGCGAGATATTTTCTTACTCTTCTAAAAAATAATCTGCGTCAATTCGTTTTAATTCATATGAAGCAACCTGTGAAACTCCAACACTGTTTTCGATCATAAGGAGTGCAAGTTTCTCTCCATCGATAAGGACTATTTTACTATCGATATTGCCAGCGAAAGATTCCGCATCGCTACTATAGCTGCCTGTCGTTATAAAAATGCCTTTCCTCGCCCGCTTTCCTTGCAGTGCTCCAGCAAACTTTTGGATTTCTGGCCTTCCAACGGTTCCCTGCCATCTTTTCGCTTGAACATAGATCACGTCCAAACCAAGCCGATCTTCCTTAATTATCCCATCAATACCTTCATCGCCAGACCGTCCAATTGCTTGCCCAGCATCCTTCAACGTTCCGCCATACCCCATTGCGACCAACACTTCAATGACCAGTTTTTCAAAGAAATGAGGCGAACATTTTTTTAAAAGCTCTAACAATTCGCGAGAGAGCTCCTGGTTCAAATCCTGGTAAGCGGATTCAAAAACCTCCTCAGGAGTTTCGGAAGTCAAAGAAGGCGATTTAACAGGCTGAGTCTCTTTTTTCACAGACGCAATGAAGGCAGTAAATTCGGGAAATTGCATCAGATAGTCGCGATCAATTTTTTCAGGATTTTTTTTCAAAGCTTCAAGTCCATTTGAGGTGATTTTAAAATACCCTCTCCTTGTGCTCTCCACTAAACCAGCTTTTTTTATATAGAATTTCGCCCAGGCAATCCTGTTATCAAATAAACCCTGCCTGCCGCTGGGCAACAAAACAGCAAACTCTTCGTCTGACACAGAAAACACTTTACGCATTGCTTCTACAGCTTCTTGTTTGGAATGCTCTTTTTCATCAGAGGCATACTTAAGCAACGGCAGCATTATTTCTTCATATTTTGGGATCGCCATACGTCCTCCGTTTTTTAAAAAGCGTTTTAATCGAAGCTGTTATTCGCATATTTAAATGTCGCTTTTGAGGGAAAAGACGACATTAGACAAATAAATTTCAGACCGAATCATTATGATTCAACCAAATAAATCCATCATCTGCAAATCAGGCGTAATACTTTCAATCCGAAGATTTAAATATTTCTGCTCTTCTGAATACACAAAGGCTTGCATCCGAAGCTTCTTCAAAACTTTGTTTTCAGTAGTCATTGGAACCGATGTATTACCAGTCAGGCTGTCTGCGAGAAGCTTCGACAAACCAGACAAATTAGGGACAGCCGGCTTTGCTCCCCGCACCCACAGCTTGCGCACCTGAGGAAATTTGAAAGGTTCAACATCTAAATTTAATTCGACCAACACATCGCAAGACACCTTAACATCTCCTTTGTATTCCTTCTCAGGTATCCTATCAAAAACTGCCGATTCGACGCCTTTGAGCTGAATCGATTTTATGCTTTGTATGGTTCCATAAATTGGAGCATCTCGCATTAAAAACGAAGGCGGAAAACTAACAGCATTTTGAATAAATTCTTCGATTTCATTTTTTTTATCCGAAATGAATCTGATCAATTCATCTTCCTGCGCAGCAAGATACTTTTGGACCGCCCTATCGAGAAGATTATTCAGAAAACCCAGAGCTTCCCCAAGAGAGCTGCAGATAAGAAGTTGCGGCACAAAATCTTTTGCGCATGACAATACTTGCTCCTGACGGTACCCTTGATCGTCAGCAACTAATATTAGGGATCTCAGTTTATCTTCTTTCGCTTTTTCCATGGCCGTAAACAAAATAATTGAATCTCTAAACCCCTTTTCCCCCTTCGCCTCAAAAGGCGGCGTTTTCTTAACAGACATTTCCAAAAGCTTCTCCATCGGTACGTTGAAATTTGGCAGCACCTCAATACCAACATCTGCAATAAATCTTGGCAACCGATCTTTAAACTGGGCAACGATGTCCTCTCGTTTCGCCGCAGGCAGATCTAACTGCTGATCATCAAAAAGGTAACCATTCAAAGACCGTGAGATGCTATTGAGCCTCTGCAAATCGCTACCGATACCCTCAGCTGAATTTTGACATAATTCATCCACAACCAATTTGCTCGTATAAATTTTAATTTTTAGTAAATCCGCAATCTCTTTCAATTGACTCCATTCTGGATTTTTAAGCTTAGCCACGGGATTATAAAAAGCACTTGTTTCAATAAACACAGCAGTGGGTCTATCCGGAATAATTTTTTCTTTTTCGCTAGTCATATTTTAAATATCTAGGTTTTTGTATTAATTTCAAAAGTACCGTTTTTGAAACTTTGACAGTTTTCAAGCAAAAGACGACATCAAACCAGTTTCGTCATATTACCGTTTTAAATATAACAGCTCTTTTACTTGCAGGAATTTCCTCTTCTGAATAATATATTTTTTTTCGTAATTTCTTCGCTATTTTTAATTCTTGATCTGCCCCTTTCGAGTTTCCAAGATACAAAAAAGCATCGCATGCAACTAACCAAGCATCATGCCATGCCATATAATCGGCCCATGACAACTTCACACCGAGTTTTCTGGCTCTTATATCCACATAGTGTGTTAAATGAGGTGCGTACGGGAAATGACCTTTTTTGAAAACATTAATGGCCGCATCGATAACGACCGCAACATTCGATCGTTGTTTTTCTTTAATTTTGCTGGAATAGGGACCAGCGATATATATTTTGAGTGGGCTATGCGACATGACTTTGGAATTCGGGGAAGTAAAATGCCCAGTTTTTCAAATAATCAAAAATTGTCGCCAAAACAGCAATTATGCAAATAGAAATTAAAGAAAAAACAGACGAGACCGTTTTATCCACGAGGAAAATACAAAGGAAAAAGATCAACATAACACCATCGCTTCGAAGCCATTGTCTCTCGGTTGAAGTGATATCGATAATTTTTCCTATCATTAAAAACAATAACCACATCGCATCCACCGAAAGCATCAAAATGAATGAAAGCATGAACCATTTTGGTCTATTTAACGCTATAGCCATCACATAGAATAATGACGCCTGAGTAAGAAACCCTAAAAAATCGACTACTGGTTTATGCCGTTTTTCTGAAAATTTTCCAAGATGGATAGAAGCTCCATGCGCAAACCTACAAGCTGTAAGCATGAATGAAATAATCAGTAATATTTTCCCCAAATCAAAGATCTCTCGTCCCACAAAAGAGCCGTTGCTTGTAAAGGTGATGGGCGACAATTAGAATTCCCGACTGACGACAATTAGAATTCCCGGTCTGGCGTAACGCAATAGACTGCTCGAGCTTACCCGAAAGGAGGCTCGAATGGTCACAGACCAACAGGT
>CAIJHQ010000025.1 GCA_903820505.1 Candidatus Omnitrophota bacterium | reverse complement strand
GGCACAGAATAACGTTTTAAGAGGCATTTTTGGTTAAAACGAAGGTATCACAATGGTATAAGCGTTGATGATATCGATTCCAAAAAATGTCACCAGATTCGGTACAAAACGGAAATTAGCACCAAAACGCTAAACAGTCAAAATTTATTACATCGGGAGTGCGGAGGGTCACGAATACCCCAACCTTCAGGTTGGGGATGAAGTGAACCCTCGCCGTTTCTTGCGTTAAATCATATAGATCAACCGCTGCTTCTTTTAAAATGAAATTGTATTTGGCACTTTAGCCACAGGTGGTGCCACCCACCTATGGCTGGGATGTGATAAGCGTTGGAATTGCGCAGTTTTAGCCATGGCTATGGTCAAATTACCTACCACATCGTACTGGTGCCAAAGTATCGATACAAGATATTCTATGATAAGCGAGTTAAAAAGGATTGCGAGCTAATTCTCAACAATATTTGTATGGAGCACGGCTATAAAATTCATGCAATGGAAATTGTAGACGATCATGTTCACTTGTTCCTGGAATTCCACCCGAGCTCTTCTCTATTGAGAGTCATTCAATTCTTGAAAGGAGGCAGTTCATATAGAATGTTCAAGCTTCATCCCGAATTGAAAAAAAGATATTGGGGCGGAAGCTTGTGGTCAAGTGGCAAATTCTTTCGATCCGTCGGAAATGTGACTGCTGACACAATAAAGCACTATATTAAGGAATCTCAGAGGAAACCAAAAGCAGAGTCGCAATTTTGCAGATCAAAGGAATCTTGGCAAAGAAGGCTCGATGATTTCTGATCTCCAGCTAACCGGGCGTGCGTGCGGCCCGAAGCATACCCCATCCCTTTAGGGTGGGGTGGCCGCACGCAGTTTGATTTTTATTTTATTTATAACATCTTCTATTAACTGGGACTAATTTCAGCTAAAAAATGTTACTAATTTACATGTAGCTACTAATTTGACTAAATCGATAATAATATGCCATTAACTGTGTAACGTTCCCCGCTGATCCCGAAAAGCCGCCCTGAGGGCAGGGGGATACCCATGCAAGACTACATCCCACGTCCAGCTCTGCACAAGGGAGTTTGTGTGCATCTCCTTTACACGAGAACACAATTTATAAAACATTTGGCTGCCCTTAATTTATGAAACCATATTATGGAGATCGGTATGTAGACCGTAATCTATTCGGCGAAACTTATTTTCTTTGATATGAAAATCCCTTTCGTTCCCGTCAATTTTCATGCTCATGGGTGCCCAATCGGGCATGAAGGTTTCTTATAGCGCAAGTTGGAGCAGCCTCTCAATAGAATACCGAACGTTCTCTTGATTCATCCTGCTATAGAAACGGATTGCTTCTATATCGTCTGAGATCTTCCGCAGCGTTTCCTCAAGGAATCGATACTCATGTAGCCTTTCACCAAGATATTGAATATCAATCTCTGTGCCCCGGACATTTGGGTCAATGAGTGAGAGTATATCGGCCCGGTCTTTGCTCAGCTTAGCTTTTTCCCATTCCACGTTGCTTGATCGGCCATTCTGTAGCCGGAACAACCGGTCCCACG
>CAIJHQ010000024.1 GCA_903820505.1 Candidatus Omnitrophota bacterium | reverse complement strand
ACCTGTTGGTCTGTGACCATTCGAGCCTCCTTTCGGGTAAGCTCGAGCAGTCTATTGCGTTACGCCAGACCGGGAATTCTAATTGTCGTCAGTCGGGAATTCTAATTGTCGCCCATCACTACTGTAAGATATCTCGAAATGACCGATATCCATGACTAGGATAAATAGCCGACAGGGGACGTGTGTTTGTGTCTATGGAGAAAATATTTATACGTTCGTTGATTGTATTAGCAACGCTAGCTATCATTCTTGCCCTTGTTTTTTATCCGTCGGGATATGCTGTTCCTCCTCTTATGTTTCTTTTCATCTGTGTTGCGGCTGAATTTGCTTTGCGTACTGAGTCCAAAAAGGAAATGAAAGGGGTATCAAAAGTCATTGAACGAATAATTCTCGCGCTTTTAGGGGTTGCAGTATTAGGGTGCTTTATCGTTCTTTGTTTTCTTTGGAAGTTTGGCCGTTTTTGGCACTTATGAATTTTGATCTAGTAAAAGGACCGTGGCTCACCACCAGTGAGATTTGTCTATAGAGCAACTGGAAAGTTCCGATAATCATTATCAGTGAAACGCGTATCTCTTTGACCGTTAAAGGAGACTTGTGGGAAAGAAAATCTTATTTGTAGATGATGACACCCTAGTCCGCAAAAGCCTGGAAAATTTCCTGAAGCGTGAAGCCTACACGGTTGTCACGGCTGCCAGCGCTCAAGAAGCGTTGAATCACGCACAGTCTATTGATTTTGACGTGGTTATTTCGGATGTCCGAATGCCGATGGAAAACGGGCTTGTTGCGATAAAGAATATAAAAGAAATCTATGCGAAAAAAGGGCATGTTTGCGGATACATTTTGATTACTGGCTATGCCGAAGAGGACACACCGGAACATGCCATACGCCTTGGTATTGATAAGTTTGTTCTCAAACCCTTGGATATCAATGTTTTGCGCGGCGTACTTCTGGACGAGCTGGAATTAGTTGAGCAGGCGCGGGATTTAGCCAAGAAACCCATGTCGGAGCCGACTCTAAAAATCGGAAAAATTCCTGAAAAAATAAAGCTGAAACGGGCCGTGATTACGGGAATAGGAGCGGTGGCCCCCAATGGTATCGGCAGAGAGGCTTATTGGAAAGGCCTGAGAGAAGGTAAGAATTGCGTAGATAAGATCACCTTATTTGATGTTTCAACTTATCCTTCAAAAATGGCTGCCGAGGTGAAGAATTTTGATCCTCATGAATATATCCCTCAATTCAATGAAGTTAAACGCATGGGGAGATCGTCGCATTTGGCGATTGCGGCCGCAAAGCTTGCGCTGAAAGATTCCAATCTAGCAACGGATCAATTCAAGGAATTAAATGTCATAGTTGGAAGCGGAACAGCGGGTATTGAGTACATAGTTCCCGAGATTCGTGCGATGGAAAGGGGCGGCATTAGAAAAATGAGGCCTTATTTGGGCATTGCAGGTTTTGGCGGTGCGATTTCAAGCGAAATTTCGAGAGCAATAAGTGCAAACGGTTTCAGTTACACATTATCAACCGGGTGTACTTCTGCGACTGATGCTATGGGCTATGCTATGCAGAAAATACGTTTTGGTATGGCGGATTTGATT
>CAIJHQ010000023.1 GCA_903820505.1 Candidatus Omnitrophota bacterium | reverse complement strand
GTAAGATTGCCTGAATTCGCCACGCCCGAACTCGCCGCGATCGTTCCGTTCGCGTCCAGTGTCAACGTCCCTGCGCTGATCGTCGTCGCGCCCGTATAAGCATTCGCCCCGGAAAGCGTCAACGTCCCGGTCCCGGCTTTTGTGATCCCACCCGTGCCGCTCGCGATACCGCTGTAGGTGCCCGAAGTATTACTCGCATCACCGATCGTCAGGGTATTCGCCCCCAGCGTGGTCGTGCCGGCGCCCGTCATCGAATCGATCGTCTTGTTCCCCCCGATCGTAAGATTGCCTGAATTCGCCACGCCCGAACTCGCCGCGATCGTGCCCGTCGCGTCCAGTGTCAATGTCCCTGCGCTGATCGTCGTCGCGCCTGTGTAGGTATTGACGCCGGAGAGAGTTTGGGTTCCCGTACCAACCTTGGTGAGAGAGACTGTCCCCGCGCCGTTCTCAATGATACCGTCAAAAAGCGAAGTACCGTTGGCGTACCCGACCGTCAACGTCTTGCTCGTGCCTGCGGCGGAGTTCGTGATCTTGCGCGTACCGCCGGTCACAGTAAAACCACTGTCAAGAACACCGGCGGCCGTTCCACTGCCGAGGCGGTTAACGGTCTGGCTGAACCCGTGAAGATCGAACGTCCCGTTCTGAGCTCCTGAAAACGTATGACCGAGGACCAGGTCTGCCGAAGTCGAGAATGCGTTATCCAATCCGGTCGCGCCATCCGCTCCGATCTTGACCGTACCGCCCCATGACGGCATTAACGTGCCGAAAACATTCCCAGCCACATTCAGTACGGTGGTACCCGCGTAATACGAATACACCGTATTGCTTCCTATCGAAATTGGCGTATTGCTCACCGTCAACGTTGTCCCTGCGACTCTTGGTTGAAGTTCTACAACCTGGCCTCCGGTCACCCCGATACCACCCGTAATATTCAAACCGCCTGACTCAACATCAATTCGTCCACCGCTATGTCCACTGCCGATCGTGATCGCTCCGGCCAAAGTGTTGGTGTAACCAGCCGTTGCAGAGCTCTGCAAGGCACCAAGATAGCCATACCCATAGCCGTTGATCGTGATTGCTTCATTGACGGTAATGCCGGTACCGCCGTTGATCTGCAGCTGGCCGGCGGGCGTGCTTCCGTTCCCGGCGTTGACGACGGTGTTGCCGGTCGTGTTTCCGAGAGCGCTGCCGTTCGTGATGGCAAGAACTCCCATATCAACCGTCGTAACGCCGCTGTACGTGCTACTGCCCGCGAGGGTCTGTGTGCCCGTGCCGACCTTTGTAAATGAAACCGTTCCCGAGCCGTTCTCGATCACGCCGTCAAAAAGCGAACTTCCGTTGGCGTTGCCGACAGTCAACGTTTTGCTCGTGGCCGTGGAATTGGTGATCTTGCGGGTTCCGGCGCTTAGCGTCCCCCCCGAAACAGATCCGCTGCCAAGTTGGTCAACGGTCTGGTTGAACCCATTAAGATCAAATGTCCCGGTCTCAAGGCCGGTGGCTGCGTTACCGATGACTAGATCTGCCGAGGTCGGCAAAGCGTCATTTAACCCGATCTCAAACGTGCCGCCGTTCTGCACCTGCAACGCGCTGAAAGTATTGCCTCCCACGTTTAACGCCGTAGTACCGCCGTATTCCGCAACTACCGTGCCGCTGCCGATCGAGATCGAGGAGGTAGGGGCGGTACCGCTCACCGTCAGCGTCGCGTTCGCACCAGGGCTCAGGACCAGACTCTGGGACCCGGTAATTCCGCCCGTGATATTCAGGCTTGCCGTGGGATCAACATAGATCCGGTTATAATACAAACTGCCTCCCAAAGTGATCGCTCCGGACCATGTGTTGGCGCCCGAGAAGCTCCGTAAGGCACCATCGTAGCTCCTATTGGGGCCCTGCCCATTAATCGTAATCGCTTCGTTAACGGTAATTCCGGTACCGCCACTAATCACCAACTGACCGCCTAACGTAGTGCCGTCCCCGGAATTGACGACGGTGTTGCTCAAGGCACCCGCGCCACCGAGAGCGCTCCCGTTCGTAATGACGAGAGAACCCATATCGACCGTTGTAACACCGGTGTAGGTGTTTGTGCCGCTCAAAGCCCATGTTCCCGTTCCATTCTTTGTGATCGCCAGTTTCCCGCCGCCGGCCCCGTTCCCGACAATGCCTGTGATGGCGTTATTCCCCCCGTTCGTCCCGTTGAGCGTAAGTGTCGTGGTGTTGTTGGTCGTGGCGGCGCCCGTCACGGCACCGATACTCAAGAGGCTGGAAGACGATGTCGCACCGGCGGTGAAGCTGGCCGTTCCGGCGCTGCCCGTGAGTACGACCGGCGCGCTGATCGTGTCCGTATGGGCCCCGTTCCCGGAGAGGGTCTGGATCACGCCACCGCTGGTCAAATAGAGAGTTCCTGTGATCAACGAAAAACCGTAAGCAGATGTGTTCCCGAACGAGATGCCACCGATATTCCGGTAAGCATCGACTGTGACGTTACGACCCGCCGTGAGGGTGGGACTGAACGTCGCGACATCCGTGCTCGCCGTGCCGGATGCGGCACCAGGAACGTTTCCGCTGGTCCATCGACTCGTCTGTGTCCACATCCCAGCACTATCGTCCTTCCACGAATCGCTCGCCGCGAAAAGAGGCGTCACAGGCAGAAAAACAACGGCAACGATCGCCACCGTCGCTGCCATCACTTTCAGAATTTTCTTTCCCTGTTTCGCTTCCATCATTTCCTCTTCGCCTCTCATGATCCCTTCACTTTTTGTAATCCCACCGCCCGCTTCGCGGGCTACGGGATTTTTTCGCCCATGCGGCTTACGTTCACTTCGTTCCGTAAGTCGCGGGCTCAAAAAAAATCCCAACCACCGAAAGGTGATTGGGACCTAGGAGCGTTACGATCGCTCAACGGTAGCTGGCTATCCTGGCATCACTGCCGAGAACCCTCGAGCGCCGTTTTTTATTCCGGCGCCGCACTGTTTTCCAAATACATCAATCGGTCAACAGTGATAGCTTTGCGTCCCACCCTTTCGAGTGGTTTGCCTATTCCTGTAATCTCAAAAAACCATATTCTATCTTTACTAGTCTAAGCCTACATGACGGAACTTTAGAATACAAGCAAATGACAGTTCTTGCTATGTTTTGCTATATATCAGGCCGCTGGCATGATCAAAATTGCAATAATTTCACGGCGCCCACATCGAGACCCAGTGTCGGTGCTGGGGCGCGATCAGGCTGGCAGGAGCCTTCTTATTCTCCGCCGGCGAGGCGGATGACCTTGCGGACAAGAGAGAGCGGAATGTTCTTTTCGACGGAAACCTGTCCGATGCGGCGTGGAAGGATAAAGTTGAGGACCCCTTTTCTTTTTTTCTTGTCCCGCATCATGACCTTCAGGATCGCACCGGTCTTGAGCCTGAGGTTTTTGATGGAGGCGGTAAGTTTCAAAGACACAATGAGCCTCATCTGGCGCCACACGAGTTCCCGGGAACAAAGCCCGAGGGCCGCGGCAAGCTGGGCCGCCATCATCATCCCGGCCGCGACCGCTTCGCCGTGGACGAGCCGGCCGTACCGGAGAGCGCCTTCCACGCCGTGACCGAACGTGTGCCCGTAATTCAGGATCATGCGTTCGCCCCGGGTTTCGAACTCGTCGCGGCCGACCACTCCGGCCTTGATCCCGGCGGAAACCGCCACGATCTTCTCGAGGACCCTGAGGTCTTTCCGGAGAACGGCTTTGCTATTCTTTTCAAGCAAGGCAAAAAGCTGCTGGCTCCGGATCACGCCGTATTTCACAACTTCACCGAGCGAGGCGCGAAGCTCGCGGTCCGGGAGGGACCGGAGGACCGCGACATCGGAGATCACAAGCGCCGGCGGATGGAAGGCCCCCATCAGGTTCTTTCCTTCCGGCAGGTCGATCGCGGTCTTTCCGCCGATCGCGCTGTCGACCTGCGCGAGCAGTGTCGTCGCGACATTCACGTACCGGATCCCCCGTAAGTAGACGGCCGCCGTGAACCCCGCAAGGTCGCTCACCACCCCGCCCCCCACGGCCACGATCCCGTCTTTGCGTTCAAAGCCGCGGGCGAGAAGCGCCCTGGAAAGCCGGAACAATTCTTTCCCCGATTTCGCGACTTCCCCGCGCGGAAGCATGTGCGTGTGAATCTCGAATCCCTTCCTGTTAAGGGAGGCCGCGAGAGGTTTGTAATATGAAGCAAGGCTTTTCTGGGAAACGATCATGAGCTTGGCGCGGGGTTCAAACACTCCGGCCACAAGGGCCCCGCCCCGGGCCAGGAGGCCCTTGCCTATATGGATCTTGTAACTGCCTTTTGAACTTTTGACCGTCAGGGTCTTCATCAGGGGGATTTTACCATTTTCTGGATCTCTTGAGCGACATCTTCCGCGCTTTTGCCGTCCGTCGGCACCGCGATATGGCACGCCCTCTCGTAAAGGGCTTCCCGATCATTGAATATCTGCGTGAGGGTTCCGAGAGGATCGGGTTTATTGAGAAGCGGCCGGTCTTTCGAATATTGAAGGCGCTGCCATAAAGTTTTTGCCGAGGCTTTTAATAAAACGACCGTTCCCGTTCCCTTCATGCGATCGACGTTCGCGGGACGCAGGATGATCCCGCCGCCGGTCGCGAACACCCGGCCGGTCTTTCCGGAAAACTCCTGAAGGACCGCGGATTCGACGTCGCGAAAATACGGTTCGCCGGACTGGGCGAAGATCGCGGCAATGGGGCGGCCTTCTATTCTTTCGATCTCGCTATCAAGGTCCACGAACGCCGCTTCACGCATCGCCGCCAGGACCCTGCCGGTCGCGCTTTTGCCGGAGCCCATCATCCCGATCAGATAAATATTACTGGTGTCTTTTTTCATTTGTTTTTGGGTGGGGGATGGAACTCGGAGCTTTCCGATCGTGCCGGGTAAGAGAGCATACGGCTTACTAAGTTACGTTCGCTTCTAGGCACGGACGCGTTTTAAATAACCTTCGTAGCTGTGCCGGATATCCGCGACCGAGTCCCCGCCGAACTTTTCGAGAAAGGCGTCCGCCAGGCCGTAGGCCACGAGCGCCTCCCCGATCACGCTGCCGGCCGGGACCGCGCAGATGTCGCTGCGTTCAAAATCGGCCTTTTCGCTCTTCCCTGTCTTCATGTTCACGGAGGCAAGCGGCCTCGCGAGCGTGGAGATAGGTTTCATGGTCACGCGCGCAACCAGGTCCTCGCCGTTCGTCATGCCGCCTTCGATACCGCCGGCGTGGTTCGTCTTATGGTGGTACCCACGGGCCTTATTATGGAAGATCTCGTCGTGCGCCTCGGAGCCGGATGCGCCCGCCAACGCCGTCCCGTCACCGATCTCGACCGCCTTCACGGACTGCTGTCCCATGAGAAGCATCGCGAGACGGGCATCCAGTTTCCGTGCGTAATGAACGTAGGAGCCAAGACCGACGGGCAGTCCGCTGACGCGGATCTCGTATTTTCCGCCGAGCGAGTCGCCGTGCTTGCGGGCCTTGACGATCATCTGGATCATCGCCGCTTCCGTTTTTTTACAGACACAGTTCACGGGCGATCCCTTGGCCCCCTGGCGGATGTCCTTGACCGTCAAGGTCTCTTCGGGAAGTTTCGCGTGCCCGATCTGAAGCACGTGCCCCGCGATCTCGATATTGAATTTTTTCAGGAAAAGCTTACAGACCGCTCCGACCGCCACCCGCATCGCCGTCTCGCGGGCGCTCGAACGCTCCAGGACCGCGCGGATCCCCTGACCGTACTTTAAAGCGCCGGCAAGGTCCGCGTGACCAGGCCGCGGGCGGAATATCTCCGGCATCTGGTCGAGCGTGCAATCCCTGTTGCTCAGCAGGAAACCCAACGGCGCCCCGGTCGTGACCTTTTTGATCACGCCCCCGATGATCTCCACGCAATCCGCCTCGATCTTCTGGCGGTCTCCGCGGCCGTATCCTGCCTGACGGCGGCGCAACTCCCCGTTAATGACGTCCATATCAAGAGGCAAACCGCTCGGAAACCCTTCCAGGATCGCGGCCAGATAACGGCCGTGGGACTCTCCGGTCGTAATGTAGTTAAGCATGTCAGGCTCCGTATAATTTAACGATAAGGTTTTGAATGGGACCCGCGTACATGAAAAGCAGAGCGCCCGCCAGCGCGAGAAAGGGCCCGAACGGGATCGTTTCTTCTTTTTTCCCGAAACGCTGCCAGAGAGCGAACGGCAGGGCCGGGAACGGCGCAAGCAGGAACACCAGGCACGCTTCTTTCAGACCGATGAAAGCGCCGATCATGGCGAGCAGCTTCACGTCACCGCCTCCCATGCTGTCCTTGCGAAAAGCCAGTTTGCCGAGCCATCCGGTCGCCAGAAGGATCCCTCCCCCGCCCAAAAGTCCTAGCGTCGACGCCAAAAGCCGCTGGTACCACGCCGCCTGAAGAAAATGCTCTTGGCCGATCACGCTGAACACAAGCCCGGCGATCATTCCGGAGACCGTGATCTGGTCCGGGATCAGGCCCGTCTCGAAATCCGTGACGATCACGACGAGCAAAAGGGAAAAAAACACCAGGTTCACCGCCAGTTCGGCGGACAGACCGTACTGCCGCCACAGACCCAGCCACAGGATGCCGCTCACGAGCTCGATGAGAAAATAGGAAACGCTGATAGGCCTCCTGCAGCGGCCGCACTTTCCCCGGAGCCACAGGAAGCTCACGAGGGGGATATTCTCGTACCACGGGATCTTCGCCTTGCAATGCGGACAGGCGGAGCGCGGCGTCACGATCGAGATGTCGCGCGGCATCCGGTAGATGCACACGTTCAGGAAACTCCCGATCACCGTTCCGAAAAGAAATACAAAAAAAGAAACCCATACCTCTGCGTTCATTTTTTATTCTCCGTCCCACGAAGAGCTTGGAACAAGGCCTGCCGCATGACAACGACCGGGGCTTTCCGTCCCGTCCAGTGTTCGAACGCCCGGGCCCCCTGATAAAGCAGCATCCCGAGCCCGTTCAGGGTCCGGTGCCCTTTCCGCCGCGCGGTCTTTAAAAAAGGTGTTTCTGCCGGATTATAGATCAGGTCCATAAAAACCTTTTTCCCGGAACGTCCTTCCGGGATCCAATCCTCCGGGATGACCCGCGGGTCCTTCTTTTTGAGCCCGAGCGGTGTCGCGTTCGTGATGATATCGGCTTTTTTGACCGCATCCTTGATCAAAGGAATCCCCGCCTCGACGGCGCGATAAAGGACCCGCGGAAAAACCTTTCTCATGTCCCGCGCGATCTTCCCGGCTTTCTCGGGGAAACAATCCGCGATCAGGACCTCCTTCACCCTCTCCCGTGAAAGTCCGTAGACGACCGCCCGCGCCGCGCCGCCCGCGCCCAAGACCACCGCTTTTTTCCCGGCCGGACGGAATTTCCCATCCTTCATAAGCGCCATCAGGAACCCTTCCATGTCCGTGTTCGTCCCCACCCACCGTTTTCCGCGGCGGTAAACGGTGTTCACCGCGCCGATGGCGCGCGCCTCGGGACGGACGGCATCCAGGTACTTTAAAACCGTCTCCTTATAAGGGACCGTGACGTTGAATCCGGAAAGTAAAAGTTTGGAGTTGCGGGCCATGAGTTTCTTAAAAGCGGGCGGGGCAAGCTCCAGGACAAGGTAATGGGCCTCGATCCCGAGTTTGGAGAACGCGGCTTCATGCATCGCCGGGGACAAGGTGTGGGAAAGAGGGTAACCGAAAAGCCCGAAAAGTTTGAAGGGCTTGTCACGCCGGGGTATGTCGCGTACGGAGGAAGAAACTTTTGATGCGGTCATCCTGTTTTCGCAGCCCCCAGGCTTTTGAGCGTTACGGATCGTTGGACCGGACTTCCCTCACACCGGAGAAGGTCGATCGTCCGAACGATGAGGATTCGCCGAGACCTTGTTCAGCGCAAAAAGATAGGCGCGCACGCTGGCTTCGATGATGTCCGTGCTTGTTCCCCGCCCGGTAACTTCCTTGCCGCTGATCTCGAGCTTCACGAGCACTTCCCCGAGAGCGTCCTTTCCGCCGGTGACCGACTGCAGGCCGTAATGAATGACCCGGGCTTCGGAATGGACGATCTTCTCGATCGCTTTGTAACAGGCGTCGACCGGACCGTCCCCCGTGGAAACAGCCTCTTTGACCTGTCCTTCGTAAGACAACTTGATCTCGGCGCAAGGCTGTTTGCCGGTCTCGGAGACCACCTTCATGGAGGCGAGCTTCCAGATCTCCGGGATCTTCGCGATCTCATCCTGCAAAATGGCTTCCAGGTCTTCGTCAAAAATATATTTTTTCTTGTCCGCCAGCGTCTTGAAGCGCACAAAGGCCTGGTCCAGTTCCGCGGCGGCCAGGTGAAATCCCAGTTTTTTGACGCGCACTTCGAAGGCATGCTTGCCGGAGAGCTTCCCGAGCATCAACTGGCTTCCGGAAAGACCGATCTTTTTGGGATCCATGATCTCGTAGGTCTGGCGCTTCTTGAGCACCCCGTCCTGATGGATACCGGAAGCGTGCCAGAAAGCGTTCCGTCCCACGATCGCCTTGTTCGGCTGAACGACCATGCCCGTCAAGTGGGACACGAGCCGCGAGGCTTTCGTGATCTCGGAAAGTTTGACGTCCGTATAGCACTCCATGAAGTCCTTGCGCGTGTCGATCGTCATGACGATCTCTTCGAGCGACGCGTTCCCCGCGCGCTCCCCGATACCGTTGACCGTACACTCGACCTGATTGGCGCCGGCCAGAACGGCCGCCAGCGAATTCGAGGTCGCGAGACCGAGATCATTGTGACAATGGACGGACAGTATAACTTTTTTCCCGAGCGCCGGGTTCTTGCGGACCAGAAGATGGATCAGATCGCCGAATTCCTCGGGGATCGCGTACCCGACCGTGTCCGGGATGTTGATCGAAGTCGCGCCCGCGTCGATCGCGGCCCGCACGATCTGCACCAGAAAATCGTGCTCGGTGCGGGAAGCGTCCTCCGGAGAGAATTCGATCTGTTTGAAATCTTTGGCCGCGGACCGGATATTCTGAACCGCCATCGCCAGGATCTCTTTCTTGTCCTTCTTGAGCTTGAACTCGCGATGGATCTGGGAAGTTGCGAGGAACACGTGCAGCCGCTTTTTGGCGGCCCGTTCGAGCGCCCGGCGGCAGGCGTCGATGTCCCGCGGGATCATGCGCGAAAGCCCGCAGATCACCGGCCTGCGGATGTTCGCGGCGATCATATCGACCGCTTTCATTTCCCCGGGAGAGGACGCCGGGAAACCCGCTTCGATCACATCGACGTTAAGCCTTTCGAGCGAACGGGCGATCTTCAGCTTTTCGTCGGGGGTCAAAGACGCCCCCGGCGATTGCTCGCCGTCCCTCAACGTCGTGTCGAATATATGGATCTTCCGTTTTTTCTTCATACAAATGGCCAGACCTTACTTTTTATTAATGAACTCCATCATCTTGCGCAGCTGGGCCCCGGTCTTTTCGATCAGGTGCTTATCGCCTTGTTCGCGCATCTTCGTGAAATTCGGCCGTCCCTTCTGGTTCTCGGCCATCCATTCCTTCGCAAACTTGCCCGAGACCACTTCTTCGAGCATCTTCTTCATTTCCTTGCGCGTGGCCTTGGTGATCACGCGCGGTCCGCGGCTGTACCCGCCGTATTCCGCGGTATCGGACACGCGGCGATACATGCCGGAGATCCCGTGCACGAACATCGCATCCACAATGAGCTTCACTTCATGAAGGCATTCGAAATACGCCATCTCGGGCTGGTACCCCGCTTCGACCAGCGTATCGAAACCCGCCGTGATCAATTCGCTCAGTCCGCCGCAAAGAACGGCCTGTTCGCCGAAAAGATCGGTCTCGGTCTCTTCCTTGAACGTCGTTTCGATCACGCCCGCCCGCGTTCCGCCGATCGCTTTGGCGTAAGCCAGGCCGATCTGGAGCGCTTTTCCGCTCGGGTTTTGCTGGACCGCGACCAGGCACGGCACGCCGCCCCCTTCCACGAACTGGGAACGCACGAGCGACCCCGGCCCCTTGGGAGCGACCATGAACACGTCGATGTCCTCCGCGGGTTTGATGTATTTGAAATGGATATTGAACCCGTGCGAAAAACAGAGCGCCTTCCCGGCCTTCATGTTCGGAGCAATATACTTCTCATAGATCTCCGCCTGAAGATGGTCCTGGGTCAGGATCTGGATGATGTCCGCCTGCTGGGCCGCTTCGCTCGCCGTCACAGGCTTGAACCCGTCCTTGACGGCCGTCTCATAGTTCGGCGTCCCGGGGACTTCCGCGACGACGACGTTCACGCCGGAGTCCCGGAGATTGAGGCCCTGTCCGCGCCCCTGGATCCCGTACCCGATGATGGCGACTTTCTTGCCTTTCAGAAGGTTCGAGTCCGCGTCTTTATCATAATAAATTTTAACCGCCATGTTCTTTTCCTTTCGTTTTGGGTGATGAGAATTACGGGTATTATTTCTTTTTATTTTTCTTCGCGGCCGCAGGCTTGGGTCCGCGTCCGCCTTTCGCTTTTCCGCCGGCCTTGCAGGGTGACTTGATGACGTTGCGGCGGGCCATCGCGATCTGCCCCGTCCTCACCACTTCCCGGAGGTTGAAGGGGCGCAGCAGCTCGAGCATCGCGTCGATCTTCCCTTCGCTGCCCGTCACCTCGATCGTCATCGACTCGGGGTTCACATCCACGATCTTCGCGCGGAACGTGTTCACGACGTGCATGATGTCGTTGCGGTTCGTCGCGTTGGCCCCGATCTTGATCAGGACAAGCTCCCGCTCGATAATATCCTTCCCCGTGAGGTCCTCGACACAGATCACATCCACCAGCTTGTTGAGCTGCTTCATGATCTGTTCGACGATCCGGTCGTCCCCCTGGGCGATCACGGTCATGCGTGAAACCTGGGAATCCTGCGTTTCCCCGACGGCAAGGCTATCGATGTTGAACCCGCGCGCCGAAAAAAGACCGGCCACGCGCGCCAGCACGCCAAAATGATTTTCTACAAGAACCGAGATCGTATGTTGCATAAATTCTCCTTTTGTATGAGCGGCCGTCCGCCGTTTTAAGCCATGTCCATGATCTGGTCCAGCGCGTTCCCCGCGGCGACCATCGGATAAACGTTCTCCTCGCGGGACACCTTGCACTGAACGATCACCGGCCCTTTATGCGCGAGCGCTTTTTTGATCGCCGGAATGACCTCTTTTTTCTGTCCCACCTTGATCCCTAAAATGCCGTAAGCTCCTACCAGTTTCATGAAATCGGGATTGGTCGGCCCGATCACGGAACCCGAATAGCGTTGTTTGTAAAAAAGCTGCTGCCACTGGCGCACCATCCCGTAATAGCCGTTGTCCATAATGAACACTTTGACGGGGACCTTTTCAAAAGCCGCGGTCGCGAGTTCGGTCATGGTCATCTGGAACGAGCCGTCCCCCTCGATACAGATCACGGTCTCTTTCGGCATACCAAGCTGAGCCCCGATGGCCGCAGGCAGTCCGTACCCCATGGTCCCGAGTCCGCCTGAAGTCAGCATGCTCCGCGGCTTGACGAACTTGTACCACTGGGCAGTCCACATCTGATGCTGCCCAACGCCCGTCACCACGATCGCTTGATGGTCCGTCAATTCCCCGATCTGTTCGATCACGTACGACGGATGGATCTTGTTCCCCGCGTCAGCATATTTGAGGGGGAATTTCTGTTTCCATTCCGCGATCCGCTTAAGCCACGGTTGAATGGCGTCACGCTTGTCGTCGACCATCGGCAGCAACCGCTCCAACGCTTTTTTGACGTCGCTGACGATCGGCACGTCCACGCGGATCGTCTTCGAGATCGACGCCGGATCGATATCAATGTGGATGATCTTGGCGTGCGGCGCGAATTTCGCGACGTTCCCGGTCACACGGTCGTCGAACCGCGCGCCCACCGCGATCAGCACGTCGGAATTCTGCACCGAATAATTCGCGTAATGCGTCCCGTGCATCCCCAGCATCCGCAATGAAGAAGGATGAGTCTCCGGAAAGATCCCGAGTCCCAAAATGGTCGTCGTGACCGGGATCCCTGTTTTTTTCACGAACTCCCGGACCTGTTTTTCCGCTCCCGAAATGATCGCGCCGCCTCCTACATACAGGCACGGCTGCCTGCTCGACCGGATAAGCTCTGCGGCCTCCCGGATCCGGTCTTCCACTCCGGGAGCTTCCGCGTCCGGCTGGTAACTGCGAATGAAAACATCCTCCGGCCACACAAAATCCGTGACCGCCCGGCTCACGTCCACCGGAAAATCGATCAGGACGGGACCGGGTTTCCCGGTCGTGGCGATATGGAACGCCTCGCGGACGGTCCGAGCAACGTCCCGGACGTCCTTGATGAGAAAATTATGTTTCGTGATAGGCCGCGTGATCCCGATGATATCCACTTCCTGGAACGCATCGCTCCCGATCGCGCTTGTGACCACCTGCCCGGTAATGCAGATGACCGGCACGGAATCCATGTAAGCGGTCGCGAGACCCGTCACGGTGTTCGTGGCCGCGGGACCGGACGTAACGATACAGACCCCCGGACGGCCGGATGCGCGCGCGTACCCGTCGGCCATGTGCGTCGCGCCCTGCTCGTGCTTGGTCAAAATGAGCTTGATCTTCGAGTCGTACAGAACGTCGTACGTTGGCAGAATGACGCCGCCTGGAAGCCCGAAAACATGCTTCACACCCTCTTTCTCAAGACATCGGATCAGGATCTGCGCCCCTGTCAACTTCATCACTTTTCTCTCTTTCGGAAAGGATCAGACCGTAAAAAAATCTTTCGTTCCTTTTTTGAATTTGCCTTTCCATCCCTGCCGACTTTTCTCGACAACCACGTTCCAGTTCTGGCTTGCCTCTTCGAGCCATTCAAAAACCGATTTCTTGAACTCCAGGTCCTCCAGCGTGTTGCCCTTGGAATATTCGGTCAGATAAAGCATATAACCTTTTTTCTGAAGCCTGTCGAACCAGGCCTGATTCCGCGCCTTGGCATCGCTGCCGGCCCTCAGTGCGATGAAAAAAGGGATCTGTTTGTCCGGGTCCGACGAAGGCTTGATCATCTGTTCGTACGGCCCGCTCCACGCTTCGCCGAACAGTGCGGCCGCGGAGAATTCCTGTGGATGTTCCGTCGCCAAATAGGCCGCGTAATGGGCTCCGGAATTTTTCCCGATAAGATAGATCTTCTTCTTGTTGATAGGGTACCCTTCCACGATCTCCTTCTTTACCCTGAAAAGCCATTCATCCATCTCGACCGGCGTGTCTCCCGGCTTCGGCCAAAGCACGTGGGGCGACAGAATAAAAATGCTTCTTCTCTGGGCAAGACCCGTCAGGTAATCGATCCGCGCCTTCGTTCTCACGGACTCGGCGGGGGCCATCACGATCAAAGAATACTTGCGATCGGTCTTATAATCTTTCGGTACATAGAGATAGACCGGATATTTGTACCCTGTGATCTCAACGATCCCGGAAGCCTTCGGAAGTGCCACCGGGGATTGTGCAGCAGATGTTGCCGGATTAGCAAATTTAGGCTCCATTGCAGATTGTGCTGCGGGTGCCGCCTGAGCGGCAGGTTCGGTAACACCCGCAGGCTGTGCCGCAGGTACCGTTTGAACAGCGGGTTCCGGAACGGTCGTAGGCCGTGCCTCGGGCGCTGTTTGAACAACAGGTTCCGGAGCAACTGTGGGTTGTTCCGCAGGCGTCGCTGGAACGGCTGGCTCAGGAACGGCCACAGGCGCCGGCTGCGCGGCAGATTCCGAAACGGTCATCGGCTGCGCCACGGGCGTCGCTTCAGCAACTGGTTGCGTCTCGGCGGCAGGAACAGGAGACCCTGAAACCGGCTCGCCAGCCGCCGGAGCCTGGACCGTTTCATCTTTATTCACTTCCGTCTGCGCGTCTCCTCCGGTCTGGGCGCAAACGAACGTGCTGAAAGTCATCAAAAAAACTACCAAAAAGAAGGGGAAAACACTCTCGCGACGATTTTCCATTAGATACCTCTAATCCTTTGGGGATGGAAAGTGACGTAACTATCTGAAACAAAAGAGGTTGTTATTATAGCGATAGGACTGCCATTGTCAATTAACGACACTTGGAACGACACCGGAACGCCCCGTGAAAGGGCCGGGTTCATCGATAAGTCCCTTAATTAATTGGACTTGCGAACGATCTTTCCCTTGGAAGATAAAACAGCGTTCTGCGTTTTTGCGGCGACGGCGGTCGTCGTCTCAAGAGCATTTTTTTCAGGGACGGCGGCTTTTTTGAGCGTTGTTTCAGAGCCTGACGGACCGGTCGCGGATTTTGCGGGCACCGGCTCGAGAAGCTTTTTCCTGGTGATCAATTCATAAACGATCTCACCGGGCTTCACGAACCCGAGTTCTTCCCGGATCACCTTTTCCAGATAGGTCACGTCCGTTTGAAGGAGGTTGCGCTCATCGGAGAGCGTCTTGATCTGCGAGTCGATCTCCTGAATCCTCTTGGTGATCCTTTCCTCTTCGAGCTTCAGCTCCCTGTACCGTGAAACGGAAGGAAAATAGACCCAGTACAGGAACAAAAGGATCGCGGTGATGATCAGGAAAAAAATGCCGAGCTTTTTCAGCATTACTTCGCGCTCAGTTGCGGTCCGGCAAAAACCGCCTTCGAACCGAGCGCTTCTTCGATCCTGATAAGACGGTTGTATTTCGCGATCCGGTCCGTACGCGAGGTAGAGCCGGTCTTGATCTGTCCGGTCCCGAGCGCCACCGCGAGGTCCGCGATGGTCGTATCTTCCGTTTCGCCGCTGCGGTGGCTCATGACGGCCGTGTAATGATGCTTTTGGGCCATGCGGACCGCTTCGATGGTCTCCGTGAGCGTCCCGATCTGGTTCACCTTGATCAGGATGGAGTTGGCAATGCCCCCTTCAATGCCGCGGGTCAGGCGCTGAGTGTTCGTGACAAAAAGATCGTCGCCGACAAGCTGCGTCGTCTTTCCGAGTCGGTCGGTCAGTTTCTTCCAGCCGTCCCAATCATCTTCCGCGAGACCGTCCTCGATCGAAAAAACGGGATACTTCGCGCAAAGATCCGCATAGAACTCAACCATCTCATCGGCGCTCTTCACCTGCTGCGCTTCGGCGCAAAGAACATATTTCCCCGGGTTCACGTTCCCGCCGAATTTATCCTTCCCGAAAAAACTCGAGCTCGCGGGATCGAGCGCGATCTTCACGTCGGTCCCGGCCTTGTAACCGGCCTTGCCGATGGCTTCCATGATCACATCCAGCGCTTCGTAGTTGGACCGGAGGTTCGGCGCGAAACCGCCTTCATCCCCGACCGCCGTGGAAAGTTTTTTGTCATGCAGGATCTTTTTCAGATTATGGAACACTTCCGCGCCCATGCGGAGAGCCTCGGAGAAAGTCGCGCCTCCGAAGGGCATGATCATGAACTCCTGGAGGTCGACATTGTTGTCCGCGTGCACACCCCCGTTGATGATGTTCATCATCGGAACCGGCAACAGATTCGCGGAAGCTCCCCCGATGTACTCGTAAAGAGGGATCCCCCGGGAACTGGAGACCGCGCGGGCGCAGGCCATGGAAACCCCGAGGATTGCGTTCGCGCCGAGACGGGACTTGTTCGGCGTTCCGTCAAGGTTGATCATCAGTCTGTCGATGTCCTCCTGCTTGGCCGCGTCCTTCCCTTTGAGGGTCTTCTGGATCTCGTCATTCACGTTCGCGACGGCCTTAAGCACCCCTTTGCCGAGGTACCGGGCCTTATCACCGTCCCGGAGCTCGACGGCTTCATGCTCTCCCGTCGAGGCGCCGCTCGGCACCGCCGCGCGTCCCACGATCCCGTCGCGCAACTTGACATCCACTTCCACGGTAGGATTGCCGCGGGAATCCAGGATCTCGCGGGCAAGTATTTTTTCAATAATGGCTCTCGTCATTTTAGTGACTCCTTTTTGAGGGTTAAAAGACCGTTCTCTTCAAGAAAAGGGATAAGATCCGTCAAAACAGCGGGGCGATTATAACAAATCCGCAGAGGGTGTCCACTGCTTCAGGACCCCGTTGGAGGCGCCGCGATCTTCCCCGACAACACCCGTTTCAACGCCTCGGGATAGACTTCGTACTCGACGCCGTGAATACGGGCCTCGAGGGTCTCGAGCGTGTCCTGCGGCAGAACGGGGACCTTGCGTTGGAGAATGATCTTTCCGGTATCCACACCGAGATCCACGAAGTGGACCGTCACGCCGGTCTCCTTGACCTTGGCGTCCCAGGCGTCTTTGATCGCGTGAGCCCCCGGGAACGCCGGAAGGAGCGCAGGGTGGATGTTGATGATACGCCCCCAGTATTTTTTGACGAATCCTTCCGTCAGCACCCGCATAAAACCCGCGAGGACGACGAGATCGATCTTGTGAAGCTCCAGACAGCCGGCCAACGCCTCGTCGAACGCTTCGCGCGTCGCGTGATCCTTGTGGGAAACCACCGCCGTCGGCACGCCAAGCCCCCTGGCACGCTCCAACGCTTTCGCCTCCGGTTTATTGGAGATCACAATCGCGGCCTCGGCGCGGAGCTCACCTGCCTTGATCTTGCGGACCAAATGGGCCATATTGGTCCCGCTTCCGGAAACAAGAAAAGCTAACCGTTTCATGACAGGACCTCCCGCGGCAACACTTGCTTGCGGCCTTTGCCGGAAACAAGGACCACCATTTCCCCCTTCCGGGGTTTTTTGATAAGTTCTTTTATCAGCGCCGATAAATTCCCGCGCAAGGCCTCTTCGAATTTCTTGGTCAGCTCCCGAGTGACCGCGGCCTCACGGTCGCCAAGAACCTCCAGCATATCCTGGAGCGTTTTCACGACGCGGAACGGCGACTCAAAAAAGATCAGCGTCTCTTCACGGTCCGCCAGGACTTCCAGCTCGTGTTTCCGCTTCTGTCCTTTATTCGATAAAAAACCGAAAAAACAAAAACTGTCCGTCGGAAGCCCGCTGAGGACCAGGGCCGTCGTCACTGCAGACGGTCCCGGCAGGACCTCAAGCGGTAATTGCTCCCGCAGGACCGCGTTCACGATCTGGAACCCGGGGTCCGAGACAAGCGGCATCCCGCCGTCCGAAACAAGCGCCAGATGCTTCCCTTCTCTCAACAAAAGCAGGATCTCTTCAAGCCTCTGCGGCGTGCTGTGCTCGTGACAACTTAAAAGCGGCTTCCGGATCTCATAATGGCTCAAAAGCGTTTGAGTCCGGCGGGTGTCCTCGCAAAGGATCATATCCGCTCTTTTCAGGACCTCGAGCGCCCGCAAGGTAATATCAGCGAGGTTTCCGATCGGCGTCGGGACAATGCTTAACATGACGGCTCAGCGGTTGCGCTCGAGCACATAATCCGCCAACTGCTCAAGGCTCGTGCGAAAAATCGACGGAGGGAAACCCTGGAGCTCCTGCCGCGCCTTTTCAATGAACTCGCGGGCTTTCGCCCGGGCGTACTCAAGCGCGCCCTGTTCGCGAAGGAGTTCCAACAACGCGGCGAACCGCTTCCCGTTCTTCGTGTCACGCAGCAAAGCGACGACTTTGGAACGGTCCGGGGATGCCAGCAAACGGATCACGGGAAGCGTATAAACCCCTTCCTCAAGGTCCCCGCCGAGGAACTTCCCGAATTCCTGCTCCTGCCCCATAAAATCCAGACAATCGTCGATGATCTGGAACGCCATGCCGAAATGTTTCCCGAAACGGCCGAGCGCGGCTAGTTGTTCCTCGTCGATCCCCCACACCAAGGCGCCTGCCTGAAGGGAACAGGCCAGCAGCGAGGCAGTCTTTTTTCGGATGATCTCAAGATGCGCGTCTTCCGTGAGATCGATATTGTTCTTTTCATTGAGCTCGTGGATCTCGCCGTCACAGATCTCCCCCGCGGTACGGAGAAAAAGCGCGATGATCTTTTCATTACCATAGCGGACGATCGACCCCATCGCGCGATCATGAAAAAAATCGCCGACCAGGACGGCGGTCTGAGGCCCCCATTTCACGTTGAGCGTGGGAATGCCGCGCCGCAGGCGGGCGGAATCGATAATGTCATCGTGGATAAGCGTGGCGGCATGGAAGATCTCGCACGCCGCCCCGAGATGAAGGACGTCGGTTTCCAGCTTTTCGGAGACGCCGTGAGCGCTGCCGTTCATGGACCGGGCCAGCCCGCCGCCTAAAAGGACCAGGGCCGGACGGAGGAATTTGCCATGCCTGGAAAAGAAATAGTGGACGATGTCCCGGATCTGAAGGCTCGAGGTCAAAAGAGCCTGCTCGACCAACCTGGGGAGTTTTTTCAGGTCGTCGCGGATCGGCGCATAAACATCTTCTAAGGTCAGGAATTTGTTCATATGAGAGGAGGTATTATAACAAAACCCCGCGGCTAATATAAAAAAATGACCCTCATTCCAGGGCCCGGGCAAGGGCCAGGAATTTTTCCAAAGAGAGCTCCTCACCCCGGACTTTCGGGGAAAAACCAAGGTCCTCGAAAATTCGCTCCAGGTCCTTGCGGCCGACCTGTGGTCTCAATTGATGGGCGAGAAGCGTTAAAAGTGTTTTCCGCCGCTGGCCGAACGCGATGCGGATGATCTCCAAAAACCGGTCCTCGTCCCGGACGCGGTCCTTGTCCGGATACGGCCGGAAAAGGAAAGAAACGACCCGCGACATGACCTGCGGGCGCGGCAAAAAACAGGACGGCGAAACATCAAAAAGGAACCGCGTTTCTCCGTGAAGACGGCTTGTCACGCTCAAACGGCTGTAATCCTCCTCGCCTGCCGCCGCCGAAAGCCGCTGAGCGACCTCTTTCTGGAGCATCAGGACCGCCAAGGAAAAAACTTTCGCGTGATCGATCAAATGAAAAAGGATCGGCGTGCTGATGTAATAGGGCAGGTTCCCGAGGACCTTCGCTTTCCGCTTCCCGGCCCAGGCGGTCACCAGCCCGGTAAGATCACTTTGGAGAATGTCATCGTGAACAAGCCTGAAATTCCCGCCGTATTCCTGCCCGAATTCCCGGGTCAACACTTCGGCGAAACGCGCATCCTTTTCGACCGCCAGCACCGGGAATCCGCGTTTCAAGACCTCCCCCGTGACGGCTCCCATGCCGGGACCAATCTCGAAGACAACGTCCTTGGGCCGGAGCTCAAGAGCGTCCACGGTCTTGCGGATGATGTTCGGGTCCATGAGAAGATGCTGGCCGAGATGACCGCGGACCCGGAGGTTGTATTTTTTCAGGAGCTCAATCTGCGTGAGCATTGCGGGAAAGCACAAGTTCGCGGGCCACCCGGAGGGCCGCGAGCGTCGAAGAAGGATCGGCTTTGCCCAGATACGCGATATCAAAAGCCGTTCCGTGGTCCGGCGAAGTACGAACGTAGGGAAGTCCGAGGGTCATGTTCACGCCTTCATGAAAAGCGATCATTTTAAAGGGCCCGAGCGCCTGATCGTGGTACATGCTGATAAGGGCGTCATATTTTCCCGTGTACGCGGCGTGAAAAAGCTGGTCGGCGGAAAAAGGCCCGGTGACGTTGACCCCTTTTTTTTGGGCAAGACGGACCGCCGGGACGATCTTCTTTTCCTCTTCAATGCCGGCTTCCTTCCCGTGAGGGTTCAGGGCGCAGACCGCGATGCGCGGTTTTTTCATGCCGAACCCGTCCTTCAACACTTCATCGGTCATCAGGATCTTTTCCAGGATGCCTTTGCCGGTCAGCAAAGAGCTCACCCTTTTTAAAGGCACGTGCATGGTCGCAAGCGTCACCTTCAGTTTTGGGCTCGCGAACATCATCGCGAAGCTTTTCGTGTGGGACCGCTGAGCGAAAAATTCCGTGTGTCCGATAAATTTTTTGTCCGCGAGCCGAACCGCTTCCTTGTTCACCGGCGCGGTCACGATCGCGTCCACGATCCCGCGTTTCGCCAACGCCGCGGCTTTTTCGAGGACCGCCAGGGTCATCTCACCGTTCTCGCGGCTGATCTTCCCTATCTGGAACTTGCCGCCATGAGGAAGTTCTTTGGAAATGTCCAAGAAGTAGGTGACGCCGCCTTTCAACGAAGCCCGTTTGGGTTCGCCGATCTCCCGAAAATACACGGAAAGCCCGCACCGTTTGCGCATCCGCTCGAAAGGCTCACGCGCGCCGATCACCAAAAAGGCGCAGGAGCGGCCCGGTTTTTCTTTCTTGAGCGCTTTGGCGATGATCTCGGGGCCGATGCCGCCTGGATCACCCATCGTGATGGCAATAACCGAAATATTTTTCATCGGATGGAGATGTAGGCGGTGCGTTTAAGTTCCTGCATCCATTCGCGGAACCGTACGTTGCTTTTCTGCTGGAAAAGATACCCCATGATCTGCTCCCGTGATTCTTCGAGCGTCCTCGTTTTCGCGGCTTCTTTTTCCTCGACCCGGAAGATATGATACCCGATCGGTGTCTCCACGATCCCGGTCAGCTGTCCCGTCGGCGTTTTGAAAAGAACCTCGTCCACGGACTCGATCATACCCCCGCGCTCGATCCACTCCCCAAGACCGCCTTGTTTGGAGCGGGCGTCCTCCGAATACCCCTGGACCATCCGTTCAAAATCCTGCCCTTCGAGAAGTTTTTGCTGCAGCCGGGCGATCTTTTTCCGGGCCTTCTCGTCCGGGATCCCTTTGGTTCGGGCGTCTTCGCTTTTCTTGATGGTAAGGGAACGCACTTTCACGCGCTCTTTGACCACGAACTTGTCCGTGTTCTCTTTATAAAAATTCTCCACCTCCATGGGGGACACGATCACCTTCGCGCGGACCTCGCGGTCATGGAGCTGCCGGACCATGGCCTGCTTGCGCAGTTTTTCGCGCATTTCCTTCAGTGTCATACCCTCTTTTTCGAGCATGAGCTCCAGTTCGTCGGGCTTGTCCAGACGCTTCTTGAAATCCTGAAGCTCCTTGTCAATCTCCAGGTCCGACACCTCGATCCCCTGTTTGACGGCCTCCTGGTAAACGATCTTGTCCTCGATAAGCTGGTTCAGCAGCTTCTGGCGCGCCTCCTGGACCACTTTGACAAGCTCGTCCCCGCTGTATTGCTGACTGTATTCCTCATAAAGCGGCCGGAGAAAGGCATCAAGCTCGGCCTGAGTAATGACCTCATCATTGACCACCGCGACCACGCGGTCGAGGAGCTCTTCCTGCACAGCGTAAGCGGACGGTAAACACAGGGAGAGCATCAACAGGACCCAGACGGCTTTCTTCATAGAGGGCCTATTATAAACTTTATTCCTTGAAATGTCATTGAATGGTATGGCCGCAGGAGGAGAAAACACGCTTGTTGCAGAACGAACAGAACTTTTACGTTGTACCTTTTTTCGCCTCTTCCACGGCGCTTTTGAGCATCCGGCAATACAGATCGAACCCGACGGCATGAATGAACCCGCTTTGCTCGTGCCCCAGGAGGTTCCCTGCCCCGCGGATATCCAGGTCCTCCATCGCGATCTTGAAGCCGGACCCGAGCTGTGTAAATTTTTCGATGGCCTGCAGTCTTTTTTGCGCGTCCTGGGTCATGACCCAGTTCTCCGGCACGAGAAAATACGCGTACGCCTGCCGCTGCTCCTTGAAGCGCCCGACCCGCCCGCGCAACTGGTAAAGGTCCGCGAGCCCGAAACAGTCGGCCCGGTCGACGATGAGCGTGTTCACGTTCGGGATATCGATGCCGGATTCGATGATGTTGGTCGAGATAAGGCAGTCGATCTCGCCCTTCAGGAACCGGTTCAGGACCCCCTCGAGCATTTCCACGTTCATCTGCCCGTGCATCACTCCCAGCCGCACCTGCGGCAGAAGTTTCTTGAGCCGGTCGTGGACCCGTTCGATGGATTGCACGCGGTTATGCACAAAATAGACCTGGCCGCGGCGCGCCATCTCCCTTTCGACCGCCTGCTTCACGATGGCCTCGTGATATTCCATCACGGCGGTCTCGACCGGAAGACGGTTCTCCGGCGGCGTATCGATCACCGACATATCGCGGACCCCGAGCAATGCCATGTGAAGCGTCCGCGGAATGGGCGTTGCCGTCAACGTCAGCACGTCCACCTGCGTGCGGAGCTGTTTCAGCCGTTCCTTGTGCCTCACGCCGAACCGCTGCTCCTCGTCGATCACCACGAACCCCAACTCCTTGAACCGGATATCCCGCGACAGAAGCCGGTGCGTCCCGATGACCACATCCGTGGAACCTTCCTGCAAGGACCGAACAATCGCTTTCTGTTCTTTGAGCGTCTGGAACCTCGAAAGCAGTTCGACCGTAACCGGAAAACTCTTCGCGCGTTCCTTGAGTAAAATGTAATGCTGTTCGGCAAGAATGGTCGTCGGCACGAGGAACGCGACCTGTTTGCCTCCCATCACCGCCTTGAACGCCGCACGCATCGCGACCTCCGTTTTGCCGTAGCCCACATCCCCGCACAGCAGCCGGTCCATCGGCCGGTCGGATTCCATGTCCCTTTTCACTTCCTCGATGGCCGTTTTCTGACCGGGCGTTTCGTCGAACGGGAATTCTGCCTCGAACTGCGCCTGCCACGGCGTGTCTTTCGGGAATGCGTGCCCTCTTTGGACACTGCGCTGGGCCTGGATCTCCAGGAGGTCTTTGGCGACCGTGTGGAGCGCCGTGCGGGTCCGTTGTTTGATCCGTTCCCATTCCTTGGTATTGAGCCTCGTCAGCCTGGGAGCCACGCCCGATCCGCCGATGTAGCGTTCGAGCGGTTCCTTCACGGAAAGATAAAGGATCTCTTTATCGGCGTACTCGATGGCAAAGCAGCGCGTCTTCTGTTTTACCATTTGAATGACTTTGGTCCCGAGAAAACGACCGATCCCGTATTGAAGATGGACGACAAAGTCCCCGCGCTCGAGGTCCCGATCCCCCACGACCGGTTCAAAAGCCTCGAAGCGCTCCTCGAGACGGCGCGTTCTTTTCAGGAGATATCCGGAAAGCGGGATCAGAAAAACTTCTTCGAAGGATGTCTGACTTTGACCGTCGGAGAGAGAGAAGTCCCGGATCTTGGAAAGTGTGTCGCCGCGAAATTCCAGACGCACGGGCATCCGGTACGTGACGGGAAAAATATCGACCACTCCCCCGCGCATCGCGAACTCGCCGGGGACCACCACCCTGTCCTTTTTCTGGTAATGGAGCTCCCGGAGAAGTTCTTCAAGTTTCGGGATCGCGAGAACGGTCCCGATCTTCAATTGTTGGACGTTCATGAGGGAAATTGTAGCACAATCCCTTGGGTGAGACGACGGCCGCTAAGGACCAGGCGGATGGATCGATCGGAGATTTCCAGCTGCAGACTTCGGCTTACTTTTTGGGGAAAAGGCCGGCAATGCGCTTGACCGCGGCCTCGATGTCTTTCTCGGAAGTGGCATAGCTCATGCGGATATGATGGGCGCTGCCGAAAGGCTCGCACGGAACGACGGCCACATGGACCTCGTCGAGAAGTCTTTTCGCCACTTCAAAGGCCGGGAGACCGGTACCCTGAATGTCCACAAAAAGATAGAAAGCTCCGCTCGGCTTGAACGGTCTGAAGGACGGCACCGCCTTAAGGAGTGAGATAAAAAGGTCGCGCCGTTTCTGAAATACCGCGCACATTCTCCCGGCCTCCGCGTCCCCCTGATCAAGCGCCACGGTACCGCCCGATTGAGAGAACGAGACCGGATTCGAGGTCGAATGGCTTTGAATGCTCTCCACGGCCTTTGCGAGGGCCTTGTCCTGGAACGCGGCATATCCCAGCCGCCAGCCGGTCATGGCGTACGCCTTGCTGTGGCCGTTCACGATCACCGTTCGTTTTGCGATCTCCGGATCAAGGGAAGAGATGGAAACATGTTTCAAACCGTCGAAAACGAGTTTCTCGTAGATCTCGTCGCTGAGGACCATCACGTTGGGATGTTTCCTGAGAACGACGCAAAGAGCTAAAAGTTCGTCCTTGGAATAGACCGCTCCCGTCGGGTTCGACGGCGAATTGAGAACGAGGATTTTGGAATGCGGCGTTAACGCCTTTTCCAGAATTTCGGGGGTAATTTTAAAATTCGTCTTCTCCGTGGAAGGCAGAAGCACGCTCGTACCGCCCAGCACGGTCACCATTTCCGGATAACTCAGCCAATAGGGCGAAGGGATGAGAACTTCGTCGCCCGGATTGAGCAGCGCGAAGAACACATTAAAGATCACGTGTTTGGCGCCGCACCCGACCACGATCTGCTCAGGGGTAAAATCAAGCCCTTGGTCCCTTTTGAGCTTGCGGCAGACCGCCTGGCGGAGTTCCACGGTGCCCGGCACGGGCGTATACTTCGTAAAACCCTTTTGAAGAGCGCTGATCGCGGCGTCCTTGATGAAGGCAGGCGTGTCAAAATCGGGCTCGCCGGCGCTCAGGGAAATAACGTCGACCCCCTGGGCCTTCATGGCCTTCGCCTTGGCCGCGATCTCCAGGGTAACGGAAGGTTTTACCGCCAGAACTCTACGGGACAGTTCCATCGGAATGGGGCCTTTTATTGGTCGTCGCCTTTGAGGAATTTCCGGAGCTTACTCAGGAACCCGCCCTTCTTTTCCGCGTCCTTCTTTTCAGCGGGTTTCGAAGTCGGGGCCTCTTTCTTTTCCTGTGTTTCTTTCGGGCCCTGTTTCTCGGCGGCCTTTTCCTTTTCGGACGGGACCTTTTCTTTCTTCTTCTGGATCTTCTTTTTCGGGACCTCGAACACGGCGGTCCATTCAAGAAGCGCTTTTTGAGCGCCGTCCCCGGGACGTACCCCGAGACGCAGGACGCGCGTGTAGCCGCCCTTGCGGTCCTTGAAAAGAGGCGCGATCTGGGTCACAAGGATTCTCGCGATATCCGCGTCCGCCATCTTGGAAATGAGCAGCCGGCGGGCGTGCAGTCCGTCACGCTTCGCGATCGTGACCATTTTTTCGGCGAACGAACTGGCTTCCTTGGCCTTGGCGTACGTTGTCTCGATCCGCTTCTTCAGCACAAGCGCCCTCACAAGATTGCGGAGCTTGGCGGTACGATGAGCGGTAACAACCCCTAATGTCCTTCTTCGACGACGGTGACGCATAGTGGTCCCCTATTTTGACGCTGCGGGTGTCGCAGCCGGCGCGGGGCCTTTGTTCTGCATGCGGTCTTCGATCTTCATGCCGAGCTGGAGCCCCATCGAGGCCAGGATGGCATTGATCTCATTGAGCGATTTTTTTCCGAAATTCTTGTACTTGAGCATCTGCGCTTCGTTCTTTTTTACCAGATCGCCGATCGTTTTGATGCTGGCGGCTTCCAGGCAGTTTGCGCTGCGCACGGAAAGTTCAAGCTCGCTGATCGGCTTGTTGATGAGTTCGAGGAAATCCTTGTCCTGTTCTTCCTCTTCCTCCT
>CAIJHQ010000022.1 GCA_903820505.1 Candidatus Omnitrophota bacterium | reverse complement strand
TTAAGAAGAAAGAATTCCCTTTCCTGGCTGCGTTATCGCCGCCGCCGTAATAATCCTGCCGCAATTGTGACCTGATGCTGATCAGTCCGACCGTGTATGCGAGGATGTCGACGGGGCACTTCCTCGGGCTGAACTATTACACAAAATATCCCTTTGCTCGTCATTAATACTTCCGATGATCTCCTCTGCAACAAGGGCCACCGCGCCCTTAATGACCGCGAGCGGACTTCGAAATTCATGGGAGACCATCAAAGTGAACCTGGACTTCGCATTCGCCAGCTTTTTCAACGCTTCTTCCACGGCCTTCCGTTCGGTGATGTCCTGAACGATCCCCGTTATGTGCTGCGCCCTGCCGCTTACTTTCTCCGTGTGGCGCCCGGCAACCAGGATCCAGCGGATCTCGCCATCAGTGTGGCGAACGCGGCACTCAAAGCTCAACTCATCCCGAGCGCTAACGGCCTTCTGGAATTCACGATCGACTTCCGCGCGGTCTTCAGGCAGCACATGTTCAAGGAACATCTCATACGTCCACTGGGGCAGTACCGTATCGTAACCAAAGATGTGGTCATGGCCCACTGTGCGGGAAATGGAGTGGTCTTTCAGATCGAGGTCCCAGGCGCCGATCTTGGCGGCATCCAGGGCAAATTGAAGGCTATCTTCACTCTCCCGCAATGCCTCCTCCGCCTCCTTGCGCTCGGCGCGTTCCCGCACCTCTTCCATCGCGCGCTTGATGGCCGACCCCAATTTGCTCAGCTTGTCCTTCATGAGATAGTCCGTCGTGCCCGCCTTTAACATCTCGACGGCCACTTCCTCGCCGATGGTGCCCGAGACAACAATAAAGGGGATCTTCAGGCCCTCCTTTTTGAGCATCTCCAATGCCTCGGGAGCGCCAAAACCGGGCAGCTTGTAATCGCAGAGCACGATGTCGGGGGCAAACTCCTGAAGGGCCTTACGAAACGCCTCCTTCGATTCCACCCGTTTCGCTGTGTGGGCGAACCCTTCCTGGCCAAGCGCTCTTACGACAAGCTCCGCATCGGCGGCGGAATCTTCGACGATCAGGACCCGGATCTTATTCTCCACAGAACCCTCTTTCTAAATGATGGGCGCCTTATTAATAAAAACCCAGTACATGCCGAGTTCCTTGATAGTATCGGCAAACTTTTCGAAATCCACCGGCTTCACGATATAGCTGTTCGCTCCGAGATGATAACTTGCGATCACGTCGCTTTCTTCCTGAGAAGACGTCATGATCACGACGGGAATGACTTTCGTCCTCTCATCCGACTTAATGCGCCTTAACACCTCTTTGCCGTCCACCTTGGGAAGTTTCAGATCGAGAAAAATGACCTTGGGCGGATTTTTAATGTTCCGGTCTTTATAGGCTCCGGCGCAAAATATAAAATCAAGGGCCTGGGCCCCGTCCGTGACCACGTGGACCTTATTGTCGAGGTTCTTCTTCTTGAGCGCCCGCATCGTAAGTTCGACATCGCTCGGGTTGTCTTCGGCTAAAAGGATCTCGATCTGTTGGTCGTTCGTCATCTCATCCTCCTTTGGGTAATGTGAAATAAAACGTCGCCCCTTGATCGACCTCGGCCTCGGCCCACGCTCTGCCTCCGTGGCGCCGGACGGCACTTCGGACTATCGCGAGGCCGATCCCGGTACCTCCGAACTCGTCCTGCGAATGAAGTCGCTTAAAGATCCCGAAAAGCATGTCTTCGTATTTCATGTCGTATCCCGCGCCGTTATCCTTGACGTAATAGACGCGCTCCCCATCCTTATCGTAACTTCCGATCTCGATGACGGCCTTCTCTTTGCGGGCGGTGAATTTCATGGCGTTCGAAATGAGATTCGTGAATATCTGCCGGGCAAGCGTCGCGTCGGCCCGGGCGGACAGCAGTGGTTTTACGGATACTTCGATGGTCCTATCGCGGAAAAATTCTTCTCTTAACTCATGGCACACAGGCTGCGCGAGCGTCGTCATATCGATATCGACCAGGTTCGTCGCCAGCCCTGCCAGGCGGGCCAACTTGAGCAGATCTTCGATGAGCTGCCCCATTTTTCTGACGTTGTCATTGATAATGCCGATCACCCGCCTGCCATTCTCGTCAAGCTGGGGGGCATAGTCTTCGGAAAGAACATTCGCAAATCCCATCACCGCCCGGAGCGGGGCCTTCAGATCGTGCGAGACCGAATAGCTGAAGGCCTCCATTTCCTTGACCGCCGTCAAGAGCTCCTCAGTGCGCCGGCTGACCCGCTCTTCAAGCTCCATATTCAGTTTATTTATCTTCTCCTCCGCCTGCTTACGATCGGTGATGTCTTCGATCGCCAGAAGGATCAGGTCTTCTTCGTCGTTTTCTTTTGCCGCCGCCGTGATAAGCGCTGCGATCTTCTTGGGAACACGCATCTGAGTTGCGTTCAGACTCATGCGCCGCTGGCCGATTTGCGCGAATCTGTGTTCGAGTTCATAACCTTCTACGGTTTTCTTTTCCGGAAGGATCTCCCTTAAGAGAACGAGCAGCCTTGGAATATTCCATTGCCCGTCGCCCAGATCAGGCAAGGAACGACCGAGCGTATCTTCTTTGGTGACCTTGAAAGTGTTATAAAAGGACGGGTTGGCGGAGATCACGCGCAAGTTCTTATCCAGCACCAAAAACGGCTCCCTGAGCGTGGCGATAATCCTATCGCTATACTCTAAAGCTTGTTCGATCTCCTGCTCGTCCCCCGGTTTTCTATCTTCCATTTCTCAACCCTTATCTACAAACAAAAACCCAAGTTCTCATGGCCTGCGCCATAAAGCTTGGGGTGGACAAAATACCGCGTGAGACCGACGACCCTATGCTTGCTCCCGTTCTTCCTGGTGGCATCTCCGTGAGATCCTCCACTGTTTTCACGCCGCCCTCGTTCTCTCTTCTGCCCAGTCTTGAAACTATATCCGCATTCAAAACTTTTTTTTATTCTACCCTGCCCCCGCTTCTTTTGACCACCAATATAATTCCGGTGAAATGAAAGAAAGCTTACGGGACCACGGGCCGGATCGCGTCGTCCATGTAGTCGGCATTTTCGGGGCGATTGGCTTCGCGTTTGAACTTATTGATCCGGCGGATCATCCAGAGTAATTTTATCGTATAAACAAGCAGGTCCGTCATCCTGTTCGCGTAATAAGGAAGGAACGCCTCGACCGGCATGCCGGGCCGCCGCTGTTTACGGCCCTTGATCCTGAAAAGCCCCCCGAGAAAGGGATGGATCTTCGCGACACGCGAATTGGCGCAGATCCAGATCAGGGAATTGCAAAGGATCCTCCGCCTGGGGCCTTTGCGGCGCAGCAAAAGCGTCCTCAGATGCGCGTCGCAATAAAAAGATCCCCAGGCATCGCGATAGGCCCGCTCCAGTTCCTGTTTGGTCATCCTGGGATGGTCCATGCACGCGTGCGTCGTGTCATACAGGTTGAGGTCTTCCGCCATGGGAACTTTGTCGCGAAGGAATTTGAGGTGGTCTTCCGAGCCCGGCAACGGCGTCGCGATAAAAAATTGAACGTGCTCGAGAGGCAGTTCGCGTTTCAGGTATTCGACGTCTTTCATCACGGACTCGTAGGTGTCGTCCGGCAGCCCGATCATGTACCCCGCGTAGGTCAGGACGCCGTGGTCCATCCAGGTCAGGAGCATTTTGCGGTATTCCCCGAGCTGGTTCTGCTGTTTCCCGACCGCCTTGAGATTCTTGGGATTGACCGACTCCATCCCGATGAAAACGCGGCGGACGCCGGCCCGGGCCATTTTCTCGACGAACCTCGGTATCTTGTAGGCGACCGTGTCGACCTGGATCTTCAGCGTCAGACGCATCCCGTGATTTTCCTTCAGGTCGATCAACCGGTTCGCGATCGCTTCCCAATCCTTGTGGCGGGAAAAATTATCGTCCGTGATGAAAAAATGATCGACGCCGCCGGCGAACTGCGTCCGCACCAGCTTTTCGATGTCGTCAGCCGTCCGGCCGCGCATCTCCTGCCCCTGGACATTGATGATCGTGCAGAACGAACACTTGTAAGGACAGCCGCGCCCCGCGTCAAAACTGCTCTGCCGGTTGAAGAACCGGCTCATGCCTTCGGCGGGCATGATCGGCCCCGGAACGCCGGCGAGGCACGGTTTCCGGTCCAGAAAATTGTAGGCCGGCTCCAGCCGTTCCTCATAAGCCGCTTTCAGGAGGTGTCCCCATTCGTTCTCGATCTCTCCGGCCACCACCGTGATCCCGGCCTCGATCGCTTTTTGGATCTCCTGCGGGACCTTCGGAAGGACCGCGAAACAACCCGACACGTGGAACCCTCCGATCATGCACTGCAGTCCTTCCTTCCGGAATGCCAGAGCGAGGTCCATGGCGCGAGGGAATTGGTTGCTCTGGACACCGGCAAGACAGACCACCGCCCTTGCTCCCGCGTCACGGACCCGCCGGCTTATTTTTTTGACATCGATCTTCTGATAGCTCTCATCCAATGAGCGGACGACCAGAGGGACGTCCGCGCCCAGGATTCCCTTCGCGACGACGTCTTGGGTGAGCCCGTAAAGACAGGCCAGCGAATTGCTCGTGATCATCCCGAACGCCCAGCGGATGATATAGCCGTCATCATCGTACTTCGACGGCTTGATCAGGATGATATGGAAAGGTGCCTTAGTGACTGTCACCATAACGCGTTCAAATCCTCTTCTTTGCTGTTCATTTTATGCCCCGATGTGCGCTGAATTATACTCTACGAACTCCGGCGTGAGGGAGTTTAATGCTGGGGAATGACGCCGTATTCGTATCAGCTTGGGTGGGTATTGAATCCTGACTGGCCTCTTGGTGGCAGGCATGAACCCAAAACATACTCGCGGTGAGACGCCGCCGGATCTCCTGTATAGCTAGAGCGGCAAAGTAAAATGGAAGGTGGTGCCTTTACCTGTTCCCGCCTCCGCCCAGACCCTTCCGCCGTGCGCGAGTATGATCTCTTTGGAGATGGCCAGCCCGAGACCCGTACCGCCTTTTTTCTTCCCGCTTCCGCCATCCAGCTGGGCAAAGGGCTGGAAGAGATGCGGCATGTCTTCATCCTTGATCCCGGGGCCGGTGTCCCGCACCATGACGTGCGCCGTTCCATCCTCTCTGCGCGTGATCACGGTAACGCCCCCCCGTTCGGTATATTTGATCGCGTTGCTCACGAGGTTCATGAGGACCTGAATGATCTTGTCCCGGTTGAACTTTACCTTGGACAGACCCTCCCCCAATTCCGGCCGGAGCTCCAACCCTTTCTTTTCCGACAGAACGCTCATGCTCTTACAAACTTCGGCGGCGACTTCATTCAGGTCATTCTCCTGAACGTCAAATTCCATTTTGCCCGCTTCTATTTTCTGAAAATCCAGGACATTGTTGATCAGGCGGCCCAACCGGTCGATGTTCTTTTTCGCCACTTCCAGTATGCGTTTCAACTCCTCATTGACCGGGCCCGCCATTCCGTCCAGAGCGACGTCCAGAGATTCTTTGATTACGGCCAGAGGACTTCGCAGTTCGTGGGAAACCATCGAAGCGAATTTGGTTTTTGCGTTCGTGAGTTTTTTCAGCTCTTCTTCCGCCTCTTTGCTTTTGGTAACGTCGCGCATCGTGGCAACGGCCCCCAGGACCCGGCCGTCCTCTCCTTCAATAGGCGCAGCATGTGCGAGGATATAACGCCTGGGCTGGTCTTTCGCGGCGATCACCATATTCACGTCACGGACCCTTTGACCGCGAAAAGCCCGCGCCAAAGGAACGGTATGGACGTCCATGGGGGTGATCCCATCCCCCATATACAGATCGTAATGACGGGCCCATTCTTCCTGCGGGATCTTCATGGGGTCCAGTCCGTGCCATTCGCGCGACACCCGGTTAAAGAGGATCAGTTCCCCTTTCTGGTCGCACGCGACCACGCCGACCTCCATATTCTCGAGCATTTCCGCCAGGAACTTCTTTTGAAATTCCAGCGCCTCTTCCATCCGTTTGCGCTCGGTGATATCGCGGGCCGCGGCAAAAACCCCATGAACTTCCCCGGCCTGGTCTTTGTAAACGCTTGCGTTGTAAAGAACATCACTGGTTCGCCCTGACACATGGCGGAGGGTGAGCGGGTAGTCGTTCACCGCTCCCAGGAGGAATACCTGCTGGTACACCTCTCCGGCTTTGGCGGGCTCCGTGAAATAAGCGACAAAATCGGTCCCGATCAGTTTTTCCCGGCTTATGCCGGTGGCTTTTTCGGTGGCCATGTTGACATCCGTGATCTTTCCTTCCCTGTTGATCGTGACGAGAGGGTCAAGACTCGTTTCTAAGAGAGAACGCGAATATTGCGAGGCCACCCGCAGGGCCTCCTCCACCTTCATACGCATGACAATCTGCTTTTGGATGGCCACAAAAGAAAACACGAACATACCCATGATAACAACGGTGAGCGCGCCTAACAGCCAGAGAGCTCGTATCAGGCGTCGTTCGTTTTTGGCAACATCCTTGGCCGTTCGTTCCTCGAACATGACGTAAAATTCATCGATGGGCTTCATGATCTGGCCCTTCTTTCCATGATAAGCCTCGTCATGCATCAGCCTTATGGCCAGTGCCCGTTCCGGTTTTTTCTTGATAGTAAAGTTCCCCGCGCTATCAGCGAACAATCCTTTGACGGCGTTCATAGCGATCTTTTCTGTTCCGACCAGTTCATCGGAATGTTTCTGGGCCAAGGCCAGTTTGTCCAGTTCTGCTTTGGTAAACCCCTCCCGGAGCATCAATTCGTGAAGGGACACGGCGGGTCCGTCGGGACGGGGTTTCTGCCCGATGGCCGCGACGAGATCCCAATAGATATGATTGTAGTCCACGGGGCGCGGGAACTTCCCGTTGCGGATATCCAGGACAGTCCAGTATTGGCGTTCGAATTCCTCATTGCCGGTCGCCACGTAGGTCCTCGCCAGACGGGTGAGGTCGTCGGAACTCTGGCGCAGTTCGTCCGCCAGCAAATATGACCGGAAATGGACGTCCCGGCTCTTGCTGAGTTCCTTCTGGTCAAGGAACAAATGAACGGTCAGGAAGACCAAGCCAAGGCTTAGTAAGAACTGCACTCCCAAAAGTACTTGGAATATTCTTTTTAGCGACATATTTTCCTCGCAAAAGCCGCCGAGAAACGGCCCGAAATCCCTGCCGCGACGTTTTCTTTAATATATCCCTCTGCCTTCATAATATCCAACGAAAATTTGAGGATTTTGGGAAAAAAGAGCGGGTGCGCAATTGCTTTATGCTTTGTTCGATGGTATAGTCAGCTGCGGGTCTTTTGTTGGCTTTTAAACGCACGGCGGACGAAAACCTCCGAAGGGCGGCTGTTATGTTCCATGAAACAAGCCCGAAATCGCGCATCAAAGTGCTTTTAGTGGAGGACGATGCCGATTTTTCTAATGTCCTCGGGATTAGCCTCCATGCCTCCCAGGAAACCTCTTTTGAGACCGAGACCGCCCCGACCCTTCAGGAAGCCCTTCGGCTCCTCCGAGAACAACCGTTTGATCTGGTCCTCCTGGACCTTGGATTGCCGGACAGCCACGGGATCGCCACTTTCGACCGTCTCGCGGAAGCAGCGCCCCACACCCCGTTCGTGATCCTGAGCGGCGTGGATGACGAAACTCTCGCGCTCACCGCGGTCAAAAAAGGCGCCCAGGACTATGTGGTCAAAGGGAGCGCCGACAGGAAGATCCTTGTCCGGATCCTCAAATACGCCGTCGAGCGCCATGAGCAAAAAAAACAGGTGCAAGAGCTCAACGAACGCCTTGAAAAACTTTCTTTCCTGGACCCCCTTACCCATCTCCTGAACAGGCGCGGCCTCCAACGTGTGCTTTCCCGGGAACTCCACATCTCCGGCCGCGAAGGTTCGAACCTGGTCGTGATCCTTCTGGACCTGGACAATTTTAAGCCCGTGAATGATACCTTTGGTCACGCGGTCGGCGATATCGTTCTCCAGGAAGTCGCCAAAGTCCTGAGAAATACCGCGCGGGCCACGGATTACGTTTCCAGGGTCGGCGGAGATGAGTTCATCATCCTGCTCCCCAATACCCGGCCGGCCGAAGCGACCCTCTTTTCCGAAAGGATCCGCCTCGCGATCAACCGCAGTCCGGTCGTGTCTTCCGGAGGACAGGTGATCAAGACCACGGCAAGCCTCGGGGTCGTGAATGTGGCGCAGCCTCGGCTGTCGATCGAAAAACTTCTTGAAGAGACCCATATGGCACTCGCAAAAAGCAAACAACTCGGTAAGAACCGCATTACTTTCGGAGAAGGTCTCGAGAAACGGCCGGAAGACGTGCTTGAAATCCTGAAACTGGGTCTTTGTTTCCGCTCCGTCAAGCAGCCGATCTGGGACCTGGCGCAGGAAAAAATGGTCGGTTATGAGTTCCTCACGCGCACGAACATCCCGGGGTTTGAAATGCCGGACGAGTTCCTGAACCTCAGCCAGGAAAATAACATTCTCACCCTGGTGGACCACCGGTGCCTCGAGGTATCCATGGCGGCTTCCCACGGGATCCCGGCCCAGTGCGAAAAACACGTGAATCTTTTTCCTTCGACGATGGCCGGTCTGCAACCAGAATACTTCGACCGGCTCTTCCCTCCGGGGAATCTTTGCGGCAATTATTACGTGGAGATCAGCGAACAGCAGATCCTGGGAGACCCCTCCTATCTGCTGGGCGTGGTCAACCAATGGAAGAAACGCGGTGTGCGTGTCGCGATCGATGATCTGGGTTTCGGCCGGAGTTCCCTGGAAAGCCTGATCGTCCTTCAGCCGGACGTGATCAAGATCGATAAAAAACTCGTCAAAGGTGTCAGCCACGACAAAGGTCTCAGGGAAATGCTCCGGAGGCTGTTGAACGTCGTCGCGAGCCTCAATGCCAAGATCATCGCCGAGGGTGTCGAAAACCGCCAGGATCTTGAGGTCCTCAAGTCTTTTGGCGTCCAATACGCTCAGGGATTCCTCTGGGGCGAGCCCGCTTAGAGATCCCTCTGCAATAAGTTATGATTGGGGGAGTTTTTTGTGACATTTGCTCCGGATTTCCCGGGAAAAGGCGTTGCCGTTTGCTTTTTGTCAACCGGAAGGGTATACTCCAAAAGAGTTTAATAAATCTTCTTTTAGTATGGACGGCAGCTTCGCCCTCAACGCCCTTTTACGAATACAACGGTATGGTTTGAAAAAGAAAGATGAAAATATGACCGCCGATGCAGCAAATGATGTCCCTCACAATGCCGGCCCGGAGGATCTTGCCGCCGCGCAACAGCCTTCGGCCCGGAAAAAAAGGGTTCTCATCATCGAAGATGAGGACAGCGCCAGCAAGTTTCTCGGGCTCCGGTTGAAGAAATTGGGCTTCGATGTTTCCGCCGCCGCCGACGGGATGGCCGGTCTCCAGGAAGTGATGTCCACCCTGCCGGACCTTGTCATCCTGGACCTCATGCTTCCGAAACTGCCCGGCGAAGAGGTCTGCAAAGCGATCCGTGAAAGTTTCGATGAACAGATCGCCAAGATCCCCGTGATCATGCTTACGGGCAAAGACTCCGTCGTTGACAAGGTTCTCGGAAAGGTCATAGGCGCCGATGCCTATCTTACAAAGCCCTACGATTTCAACGATCTTCTGGCGGCGATCAGGCGCATTATCCCGGAGATCCAGACATAATACGCTCCGGGAGGACCCCAAAAACGACCGGGGACCTTCTTCAGGAATGAGAGCTTAAGCCATGGAAAAAACCGCCGCGAAAAAGCCCCCTGAAAAGAAGGGGTCCGCTTCCGTCGCCTTTGCCACGAGTCTCAGATTGGCGCTGACGCTCGCATTCCTGGGGCTCTTCACCCTCGCGAATTTTCTGCTCCAAAACCACCAGATTAATCTCGCAAAAAACAACATCGAGATCATCGCCTTTTTCGAGAACCAGCTCAGACTGACCCAGCAGATCATGTTCTCGACCTCTCTTTACGCCCAATCCATCAACGTCCAGGAAAGAAAAGCCCTGCGGCAAAGCATTCGTACCGCTTTGGGGGAGCTTTTCGTTTTGGACAGAACGGCGGACGGACAAAACGTTTCCGCCCCGAAAATTTCCCGGCCTATCGATCCAAAGATCCGGCGGCTTTATCTCAACGCCCAGACCCCTCTGAACGGGGAAGTCGAAGGATATATAGCTTCCATCAAATCGTTCATGATGAACGATCCGATCCGCATGAGTTCCGAGAATCCGCGTCTCCAGCTCCTTCAAAAACAAAGCCTTCGGCTGATCTCTATCTTCCAGGAGGCGATCCGGACCTACCAGAAAAAGAACCAGGGCCGAGTCGAATCGCTCCGGAAGCTCGGCATCGCGCTTTCCGCGATGACGCTCCTCTGCCTTGCCTTGATCGGTATTTTTATTTTTCTGCCCGCGTCGGAGAAGATCGCTCGTTCCCTGGGCCAACTCGAAACAACGAACGAGGCGCTGGAAAAGATCGTCGCCGAAAGGACCGACGCCTTGAGACAGAACGCCTTGGAGCTTGAGGACTCCAACAAGAAGCTCCGCCAGCAGATCGACGAACGCATCCGCGCGGAACAGGAACTCCGGAAAACCAATGCCTTTCTGGATTCCATCATCGAAAATATCCCCAATATGATATTCATCAAGGACGCGGAGGAACTCCGCTTTGTCCTTTTTAACCGTGCGGGAGAAGAATTGGTCGGCCAAAGCCGGAACGAGCTGCTCGGAAAGAACGATTATGATTTTTTCACCCAAGAAGAGGCCGATTTTTTCACCGCGAAAGACCGGAAAACGATCCTGGGAAAAGAGCTTCTGGACATTCCCGAAGAACCCATCCATACCCGAAAAAAAGGCGTCCGCCTTCTTCACACGAAAAAGATCCCCATCATGGACCCGCAGGGGCGCCCGACTTATCTGCTCGGGATCTCGGAAGATATTACGGAACAGCTCCATGCGGAACAAAAGATGCGCGAACTTTCCATGGCCATGGAAAACGCCCTGGACGGTGTCGCGAGGCTTGACATGAACATGAAATTCCTGAGCGCGAACAAGGCTTACGCCCTTATGCTGGGCTATTCCCAGGAGGAGCTCGTCGGCCTTAATTATATCGCTACGCTCTGCCCCGAGGATCACGACAGGGCCAGGGCCTCGCTGGATGAAATGATGGCGAAAGGAAAAGCGGAAACGGAGGTTAAGGCCATTAAAAAGGACGGCTCGATCTTCCACCAGTATGCCGTCTTCGTCCGGATCCTGGACAAGGACAAGAAAACCGAGGGCCTTTATTGTTTTACGAGGGACGTCTCCGAACAAAAATACAGAGAATCGCTCGAGATCAAATCCGACCTCATTCAAATGGTCTCCCATGAACTGCGCACGCCGATCCACTCGGTCAAAGAAGGGATCAGCATCGTGCTCGAGGAACTCACCGGGGAACTGAATGAAGAGCAGAGGGAAGTCTTAAGCATTTCAAGGCGCTGCATTGACCGTCTGGCCCGTTTGATCAACGGCGTGTTGGCTTTTCATAAGTTCGAGGCCGGTGTCGTTGTCTTTGACATACAAAAAACCGACCTGAACGAACTGCTCCGAGAAGTCGGGGAAACGACGCGCCCCACGATAGAAGAAAAAGGCCTGTCCTTCCGGCTGGCGCTTCAGGAAAATCTTCCCGAGGTCGAGATGGACCACGATAAGATCGCTCAGGTCCTTATCAATCTCATTCAGAACGCCGTCAAATTCACGTCCCGCGGAGGAATTACTCTCTCCTCATCCCTTTGCGACCAGGGCGTCAAAATCTCGGTTGAGGACACCGGCATTGGCGTCCAACAAGCCGACCTTCCCAAGCTTTTCAGGAAGTTCGGACAGCTTGAGTCCGCCAAGCTTGTCGCCCCGGGAGGGACCGGCCTCGGTCTCGCCATTTCAAAGAAAATCGTCGAGCAGCATCGCGGAACGATCTCGTTGGAATCCGTTTATAAGAAAGGAAGTGTTTTTTCGTTCACCCTGCCGTTGACACAGGCCCAGCCGGTCTAGTTTTCCGGAAAAATCCCGAAAGCGCGAGAAGAAGGGTTTGGGGTGTTCCGATCAGTCTTCATGGCGGATCCCCTGAACGCCGGAAGCGTTCAGCAGGACCGTCACTGAGGGGTCTGCTTTTTTAGAGGACGGACGCAAGGTCCGGATCACAAGTTTTATCGCGGAGTTCCCGGCCAACCATTCGGGCTGGAGTTTTACAACGGGCTCGGCCGTTTCCAGAACGGTGATCTTTTTCTTGCCCGAGACCACCTCTGTCCGATAAAGGGTCCCTTCCCGGGGAACGAACCCGTAAGCCACCGCGAGGTCTTTAAAGGACAGCTCGGTTCCCGAAAAAACGAACTGGTCCAGAGGGCTGACCCTGGAAAACCAGTACTTGGCGATAATGTCCCGGCGTTCGCTCAAGGTCTTCACGATATAATCCTCGTCCTCAGACCGGCCGTACTTCCCGGCCCTGACCATGGCCCTTATGTCCTCGTCTGAAAAACTCATCATGCTCTTGGCGGCCCAGAAACCGTCCGCCCGCGTGACCAGACGAAAGGCCTCATAGGGAAGCAGGTTCTTGTATTTCGCGGGATCGAAAAGATCGTTGCTGAAATATCCCACCGCGGGTGAAATTGTTTTTTCTCCGGCGCGTTTCCACTTTTTCTGCCACGGGCTTTCCCAAAAACCGAGCCCCAGGATCGATTTGAAGGTCTCTCCGTAATCCACCATATGTTCATAGCCGAACATTGGCTCTTTGGCCCCGTCGGTCGCCGCGCCGAGCGCGTTCGTAAAGTCCGTCAGGTAATGTTTTAGAACGGTCTTCCCGTTCTCGGTCACCGCCGCATCCCGCGTATTGCTCTCGAGCATCTCGTGATGGTTCAGCCAGGCCGCGAAAACCCCGAGGGCCCGGATCTCACGAAGGTCGCGATGGTTCACAATGTCCTGGGGATTCTTCTTCCCCCGCCCCATGAAGCTGAAAGTTCCGGCATCCCCTCCCGCCGGGACTTTGCTGGCGGACGCCCGGTAAGTCCCCTGCGGCAACGGCACGAACAGCAGGTATTGCTGCAGGAGTGTTTGTGTCAATTTTTTCGCAAAGCCCGTGTTGTCGCACGTGATCGCGTCCGGAGCGGCCGTTAATTGGTCCGCGGCGAACGACAGGATCGTCGTCTGCGGAACGTTGTACCCGAGCGCGTGATAAAAGCGGGCCCCGATCACTTCCGCCGCGGTATTGAGCTCTGCCGCGCCCTGCGGATCGAACCGGAGGATATACTGGTCTTTTTTTGCGTCCTCCACGACAAACCCGTAGTGAGATCCCTGCTGCTCCGCCCCAAGCACGGTCAGCGGTTTGCTGAGGTCCGGCCCGTCGGTCTGGTGAGGACCTTTTTCAAGTTCAGCCGCGGACATTTTTTGCCGGGCATGGCGGTTCGTAAAAAAGGAAGAATCTGGGACCTCATCAAAAATATTGATGTCGGCGGACGGGATCGTCTTATGGGTGATCCTGCGTCCCCACCGCCCCAGGTCGAGCTGATTCATGCCCTCGCTGTAGGCGGCCTGATCGAACATGTCTTTGTAGAGCGTGGTCTCGCCTTCGCCCATTTTTTCGGCTTCCCCCGCGAAAGTCATGGTTCCCGCGGCGACGAGGCCTATCACGAGCCCAAGGATCCCTTGTAACGCTGTTTTTTTCATCTTCATATTTTTTTCGCCTTAAAAAGCCAGTTTGTTCTCGAGATAGAACTGTGTCCCTTCGCGCCCATGGGCCACGTTAAAACTGAGCAGGACCAGCTGCGAATAGCTCAGATGCAATCCCGTCCCGTAGGATTCCCGGAACCCGTTGAGACGGAAGGTGGCAAAATCCTTGGAAACCTGCCCTTCATCAAAAAAAACAACGGTTTTCATCTTGAATTCCTTGTACTGCCAAACCGTATAGCGGTATTCAAGGTTCAAGAGGATCGCGCTTTCCCCGAAGAAACGGTTGTAAACAAAGGCCCGCGATGTCTGGCTCTGACGGGGGAACATCCCAGAGCCGCCCAGTTTCGCCATCTCATAGAAGGGAACGTTCCCGCCGTTCACCCGTTGGTTGAATTCCCCGAAAAGCCGCGCCGCAAGGATCCTTCGCGGAGAGGCCAGCTGAAAATATTTCGCTGTATCAAGCTGGTATGTGAAATAACGCGCCGGGGAACTCGCGACGCCTTCCGTGAATTTGATGAGGAGCTTCTGATAGCTGCCTTTCGTCGCGTCTTCTTTGCTGTCCCGGGTGTCCCGGTCCAGCCCGATAGAAAAATCCATGTAAGCGTCGCCGTGAAGGCCCGGGATATTTTCTCCGGCGAAGATCTGGGTAATGTCCCCCTTCCCTTCGTGGCCGCGGTTCTTGATGTTCGTGTGGTTGTAATCGACCTGGGCGGTAACATCCAGGGAAGAGGAGAATTCATACCCGGCCTTCGCGCCCACCTTTGTTTTTTCTTCTATAAAAGAAGTGCTGTCGCCGCGGCTGGTGTCCGGCCCGATCCCGTAGAATGTCTCATCCCGCCGGTTCTCGTACTGGACGATGCTGGAGACATGAAGCCCCGTTTCGCCGATCCTCTGGGCCCCGAGTTCGCCCCCAGCCTGAAAATAAGAGGTTACGCCGTGATTGACCCAGCTCTTCGCGATAAAATCGGGAAATCTCTCCTTTTGCCTCGCGATCCTGACAAGGTCGAATTCGGCGCCGTAAGCGGGTACTCCCGTAAAATCCAGGGAATCCAAGCGAGGTTTCACGCCATTTTCTATGAGCTGGTCGTAGATCCACAGGGTTTTCTTATCAAGACGGTAATTTTCGGTAAGGACCAGCGATTTATCGATGGGCCACTTTGCGATCTTAAAGGGCAGCTCGATGACCCGGGACACCGCGTCCTTGAGAGGGCTTTTGGCAAGAGGCTTCGCATAGAGGGGCGCATAATAGTCCGTCTTCTTGTCTTCCGCGTGGACTGACGCAGCAAAGACCAAAAGACAGAGACAGAAGAACGGCAGAACTTTCTTTTGTTCCAATTTATTCTCGCGAAACATTTAGGATCCTGATTAAATTCAGCTTGTCTGAACGAGCCGGCGTATTTTGCACTCTTTCGGCACTATTTTCAATAAGCTTCATCCTTTTTTCCGAAGGCGTCCATGATCAGCCGCATCTCGGGCAGCTGTCCTTCCTTCCAGGTCACCGCAACCACATCGAATGAGACCGGCGCTTCTTTGATTTTTTTCTCTTTCAGATACCAGTCGGCCAGCTTCGCAAGTTTTTCCTGCTTCCTCGCATCCACGGCTTCCTGAGGAGTTCCAAACTGCGGGCCGGAGCGTGTTTTGATCTCAATGAAAGCGATCCTACCCTTCCGTTTCGCGATTGCGTCGATCTCGCCCAACGCGCACTTGTAATTTTTTTCGACGATTTCGTAGCCGTTCTTCCTGAGGAATTCGCACGCCACGACTTCCCCGCGGTCTCCCAAAGAAAAACGGAACGGCCTCGGGTCCGGGGAAAGCCTCATGCCCTTGATCCCAGAGCGGCTTCCCGGACAGGCGCGAAGCTCCGGCGGTGCACCGGCGACGGTCCGGCCTCGCAAAGGGCCTTGAGATGCGCGGCGGTGCCGTATCCCTTGTGGTCGGCAAAGGCGTAGGCGGGATAAAGTTCATGGAGTTTGCGCATCCAGTGGTCCCGGAAAACTTTCGCCACGATGGACGCGGCGGAAATGCTAATGGATTTTTGGTCGCCTTGGATGACGCTTTTTTGTTCAAGAGGAAGATCGAGACGCATGTTCCCGTCGATCAAGACGAGCGCCGGCGTATGAGGAAGGTTCAGCACGGCTTTTTTCATCGCGAGCCGCGTTGCTTCGTAGATATTGATCTCGTCGATCTGCTTTTCGTCGACAACGCCGATCCCCACGAGACAGGAGCGTGCGATCACGTTATAAAGTTTTTCCCTCCGGGAAGCGCTGAGCTTTTTGGAATCGTTAACGCCTAGAAGGGATTCGGGATGCAGAACGATTGCTGCAGCGGCAACAACGGGGCCGGCCAAAGGACCGCGACCGGCTTCGTCCACGCCGGCCATCCAGCCCTTCAAGCCCTCGGTCTCTTTCCGGTCAAACGCCCGAAGGCCCTGAAGAAGCAGTGCTCTGGAGGCCTCCCGGGAGGGATCGCTCATGGACTCCCCGCAAAAAGTTGGTTAACGGTTCTTCAGATAGTAGAGTTTCGCCCGGCGCGCCTTGCCTTTGTGGCTGACGACGATCTTTTCCACGATCGGCGAGTAGATCGGAAAAGACTTCTCGACTTTGTCACCGTAGCTTTCTTTGAGAACCGTGAAGCTGGCGTTGATGCCGCGCCCCTTTTTGCAGATGCAGATCCCCTCGAAAAGCTGGGTGCGGGTCTTGTCCCCTTCCTTCACGCGAATGTGCACTTTCAGGGTGTCCCCCACGCGGAATTCGGCGACCTTCTTGGATCCGATCTCTTTTTCGACAATGTCCATTTTGTTCATAGTGTTCTCCCGTTAAAGTTTTAAACTATTCGTGCCTTTTTTGATGATTTCAACAGGTCCGGCCGTTTCTGGAGGGTCACCTGTTCGGCGGCCGCATGACGCCAGGCCTTAACTTTTTGATGATCTCCCGAGACCAGGATCTCCGGAACTTTCCATCCGCGAAAATCGCGGGGCCGCGTGTATTGCGGATATTCCAGGAGCCCGGATTCAAAACTCTCGTGTTCGACCGAATCGGCGTTCCCCAACACGCCGGGGAGAAGCCTTATAACGGCCTCGATCAGGCATAAAGCCGGCGCTTCGCCTCCCATCGTGATGAAATCGCCGACCGAAACCTCCTGGTCGACCAAGTGCTCTTTCACCCGTTGGTCCACGCCTTCATAATGCCCGGCGATAAGCACCAGGTGTTTTTTTTCCGCAAGGTGCCGTGCCAGCTTCTGGCTCATGGGTTCTCCCTGGGGATCCAGCAGCACCACCCAGGCCCCCTTCCCGATCTCCTCCACGCATTCAAAGATCGGCTCGGGCTTCATGACCATTCCCGCCCCGCCGCCGAACGGTTTGTCATCCGCCGTTTTATGGCGGTCGTGCGTCCAGCCGCGAAGATCGTGTACGCGGATCTTCACGAGCCCCTTGCTCTGCGCTTTTTTTATAAGCGACTCGTTAAGCGGGCTTTTAAAGAATTTTTTAAAGAGCGTTACGACATCGATCGTAAGTCCCGCCGGAGACAGGGAACGCTTTCCCGGAAACGTCTCCGCGCGTTTCGAAACTTTTTTCATCCGATCCACCTTGACTGCGGCGTACGGGGTGAACGAAAGAACCCCTGACCGCCCGTTTTGATCAGGCGCTCTTCCGGGTCTTCCTCTTTTGGCGACGCAAAAGACTTTTCAGAGCCACACTCATCTGCGCGCCCTGCTTCACCCAATAATCGAGCCGATCCTGCTTTACGACGAAAATATCTTCTTTGGGAAGAGCGTCATAATAGCCGACCTCCTCGATAAAACGCCCGTCGCGCGGCATTCTCGCGTCGCTGACCACGATGCGCCACTGCGGGCGGTTCTTGCTGCCAAACCGCTTCATTCGGATTCTGACTGCCACATTGCCTCCTTTATTCGCTTTCCGATGATTGAAAGTTACTCTTTTTCCCTGCGGATCGAAGCCCCGAGGGACGTGAGTTTTTGTTCGAGGTTCTCATAACCCCGGTCCAGATGATAAACGCGCTGAACATCCGTGGCCCCTTCGGCCACGAGACCCGCGAGCACCAAGGCCGCGCTGGCCCTGAGATCGGACGCCATGACCGGCGCTCCGCTCAACTTTTTCACTCCGTGCACGATCGCGCTCGGCCCTTCCAGAAAGACCTTCGCTCCCATGCGTCCGAGTTCCGGCACGTGCATAAAACGGTTCGGATAGATCTTTTCGGTGATCACGCTGATGCCGGAGGTGACCGTCATCAATGCCATCGCCTGCGCCTGAAGGTCCGTCGGGAAGGCTGGATACGGAAGCGTCGTGATGTCCATCGGCTTCAGCCGTCCCCCCTTCCTCACATGCGCCGCGTTCTTGAACTTGTCGACCCTCACACCCGCCTGTCGTAACTTGTCGACGACGGCGTTCAAATGCGCCGGCTCCATCTTGCGAACCAGAACGTCCCCGCCCGTGATCGCCGCGGCGAACATGAACGTCCCCGCCTCGATACGGTCCGGGATCACCCGGTAGCTCACGCCGTGCAGTTTCCGCACACCTTCGATCTCAAGGCGCGGCGACCCTTCGCCTTCGATCTTCGCGCCCATCTTTTTCAGGAATTTCGCAAGGTCCACGACTTCCGGTTCGCACGCGGCGTTCTCGATCACCGTCTTGCCTTGCGCGAGCACCGCCGCCATCATGACATTGTCCGTAGCCAGCACCGAAGACCCGTAAGCGCCGCCCAAATAGATCTCGGCGCCTCTCAGCTTTTTGTTGGCCGTCGCCCGTACGTACCCGTGCCGGATGTCGATCGTCGCGTTCAGCGCCTCCAGACCTTTCAAATGAAGATCGATCGGCCGCGGTCCGATGGCACATCCTCCGGGAAGCGAAACTTCCACCTCGCCCAAACGGGCCAGAAGCGGCCCCAGCACGCAGACCGACGCCCGCATGGTCTTGACCAGCTTGTAGGGCGCGAACGGTTTCAGATTCTTGCCGGGCTTGATCTTGAGACAGCCGTTCTCCAGGATCGCTTTTGCGCCCAGAGAGCGCAACAGCTTCACCATGGTGTGCACGTCCCAAAGCGACGGAACATTTTCAATGATCGACTCTTCTTCGGTCAGAAGGGCCGCCGCCATGATCGGCAGCACGGCGTTCTTCGAACCCGAAACATCGACTTCGCCCTTGAGGCGCGTCCCACCCTGGATAATGATCTTGTCCATATTTTTAAACCTGGAATTCGAATTCCCGAATTTGAGATGAATTCAAAAGGATTTTCTGAATTCTGTATTTAGGATTTCGTCCTTTTAGTTTCCTCTTCCGGCCAGAAGAACTCTTTCGACTCCCGAATAATCCCTGAGGCGCTGAATATTATCATAACCCGCCTCCCGAAGCCACGTTGAAACAGTTTCCGCCTGCCCCTGTCCCACCTCTAAAGCAAGCATTCCCCGGGGGGAAAGATGACCCTTCGCTTCATCAATGATTCGTCTGTAAAAATCCAATCCGTCATTGCCGCCGTCCAGTGCGATGCGGGGTTCCGCCTTGAGCTCCTCCTGAACGGTTTCCCAATCCGCCGCGGCAAGATAAGGAGGATTTGAAACGATCACGTCCCACTGCTCATCCTGCCGGAACGACTGAAAAAGGTCTCCGCGGACCAGCCTGGCCCGATTCTCCAGGGAGTATCGCTTTAAATTTTTACCGGCAACTTCCAAAGCCGGCAAGGAGATATCCAATAAAGTCCCGTGCGCGTTTTGAAATTCACGGAGAATCGCAATCGCAATTGCGCCGGAACCTGTGCCAATATCCAAAAAAAACAGGTGACAGTCACTTTTTTGTTTGGTGACTGTCACCTGTTTTTCTTTTTTCCTGACGTCCATCATAGAAAAGGACCCTTTTCCACGGCGCCTCAAAGCTTGAAGGACGCTCTCGACCAGGATCTCCGTCTCAGGACGCGGAATAAGGCAGTGTTTGTTCACAAAAAGGGTTTCCTGCCAGAAATCCGCTTCGTGCAAAAGATACGCGAGCGGTGTCCCCCGTTTCCGTTTTTCCAGAAGAACGGAAAATCGTTCCTGGATCTCGGGCGAAAAAAATTCCGTTGCCTTGAGCTGGAAATCGACACGTGTAAGCCCCGAGAGATTCATCAGGAGCCGTGCGCTCTCCTCCCGCGCTTCCTCGATCCCCGCGCGAAGCAGGGCCCGGCGTCCGTACTCGAGCGACTCCGAGATCGTTCCCTCGGCGGCTTTTTGAATAGGGCTCATAGTGTCGTCAATCTCCGGACTTTTTCGTCCTCGGCAAGCGCTTCCGCGACCGGGTCCAGATAGCCGTCCATGATCTGGTTCAGGCTGTGCAGCGTCAAACCGATGCGATGGTCCGTCAGCCGGTTGTCCGGATAATTATAGGTCCGGATCTTGCCCGAACGGTCCCCCGAACCGACCTGTTCCTTGCGGTTCTTGGCGATCGCGGCCTCCTGCTGCTCGCGGCGGAATTCAAAAATACGCGCCCTCAAAATGCGCATGGCCTTCAATTTGTTCTTGAGCTGGGAGCGTTCGTCCTGGCACGCCACCACGAAACCGGTCGGCATGTGCGTGATGCGCACTGCGGACTCGGTCTTGTTCACGTGCTGCCCACCCGCGCCCGACGCGCGGTAGACATCGATCTTAAGGTCCGAGGCGACGATCTCGATCTCCTCTTCCGCGACTTCGGGAAGGACCGCCACCGTCACCGCGGACGTATGAATGCGCCCGCTCGCTTCCGTTCTCGGGACGCGTTGCACCCGGTGGATCCCGCTTTCATATTTGAACCAGCTGTAAGCATGCTGGCCGCTGACGCTGAAAATGATCTCCTTGAACCCGCCGATCCCCGTCGGGTTCAGGTCCATGACTTCCGCCCGAAGGCCGTGTTTGGCGGCGTACATGTTATACATACGGAAAAGGTCCGCCACAAAAAGCGCCGCTTCTTCTCCGCCGGTCCCGGCGCGGATCTCGACGATCACGTCGCGCGTGGCATTGGGCTCCATGTCCCGAAGGAAAAGTTCCTCGAGCCTAGCTTCTCTTTTAGCCTGTTCGCCTTCGAGCTCCTTGAGCTCATTCTCGATGAGATCCTTCATGGCCGCATCCTCACGGCTCGCGTCCAGACTGTGCCTCAGGGACTCGATCTCCTTTTCGGTCTTCTTGTATTGAAGAAAACCTTCCACGATCGGGCGGAGCTGGGCCATCTCTTTGCTCAGCTTCTGGAACTGGTTCCTGTCCCGGACCGTTTGAGGGTCCGCGAGCAGATTTTCCAGTTCCCGGAACCGCGCTTCGGTCTTTTCAAGCCGTTCGCGGATTCTCATTTGCCTTGGGCTTTAACCTTGTCTTTCAGGGCCTGCAGTTTTTCCCTGCGGGTATCGTCCGCGAACTTCAGCTTGACCGGCGCCTTGGCCGCGACCTTGCTCGATTTCTTGTTGATGGCCACTTTCCCGTCGAATTTTTTCTTGAAACGGTCGATGCGTCCGGCCGTATCCAGGAGCTTTTGCTTGCCCGTAAAGAACGGATGGCAGGAAGAGCAAAGGTCCACCTGGATCCGCGGCAAAACGCTCCGGGTCTCGATGATGTTCCCGCAAGCGCACTGGATGGTTGAAGGTCCGTAATTGGGATGGATCTCTTTTTTCATATTATTTCTCCGCTTTGTTCATGTTGAGTAAAAATTCCGCGTTGCTTTTTGTTTTTCTGAGACGGTCCACCAGGAGCTCCATCGCCTCAGAGGGATTCAATTCGTTCAGCACTTTCCGGAGGATCCACACGCGGCTGAGCTCCTCCGGCGGCATCAGGAGATCTTCTTTGCGCGTATTGGATTTCTTTACGTCGATCGCCGGATAAATTCTCCGCTGGAAGAGGTTGCGGTCGAGCTGGAGTTCCATGTTGCCCGTCCCCTTGAACTCTTCAAAGATGACCTCGTCCATGCGGGAGCCGGTGTCCACGAGCGCCGTGGCGATGATCGTAATGCTGCCGCCCTCTTCCACGTTCCGCGCCGACCCGAAGAAACGTTTCGGCTTGTGCAGGGCGTTGGAGTCCACGCCGCCCGAGAGGATCTTCCCGGAATGCGGGGCCACGGTGTTGTAGGCCCGCGCGAGCCGCGTGATACTATCGAGCAGGATCACGACGTCGCGCTTGTGTTCCACGAGCCGCTTGGCTTTTTCGAGCACGATCTCGGCCACCTGAACGTGGCGGTCGGCGGGCTCGTCAAACGTCGAGGCGATCACTTCGCCCTTCACGGAACGCTGCATGTCCGTCACTTCTTCCGGACGTTCGTCGATCAGCAGCACGATCAGATACGCGTCGGGATGGTTCGTCGTGATGCTGTTGGCGATCTTCTGCAGCAATATTGTTTTACCGCTGTACGGCTGCGCGACGATCATGCCGCGCTGGCCGAACCCGATCGGCGCCAGGAGGTCCATGACGCGCATGGAGGTCTCTTCCTGCGTCGTTTCGAGCAGGATGCGCTTGTTCGGATAAAGAGGCGTCAGGTTATCGAACGCGATTTTGTCCTTCGCGCTGTCCGGGTCCTCGAAGTTGATCAGCTCGACCTTGAGCAGGGCGAAATACCGCTCGCCTTCTTTCGGAGGACGGATAAGCCCGCTCACCACGTCGCCGGTCCTGAGATTAAAGCGGCGGATCTGGCTCGGGCTGACATAGATGTCGTCCGGGGACGGCAGATAATTGTAGTTCGGAGAACGCAGGAAGCCGAACCCATCCTCGAGGATCTCCAGCACGCCTTCCCCGAACATGAGCCCGGATTGCTGGGCCTGGGCCTGCAGGACCTTGAAGATGAGGTCCTGTCTCTTGAGGCCCGCGACGTTCTCGATCTTGAATTTATGGGCCATTTTCTGAAGCTCGCTGATCTTTATTTTCTTCAGGCTGACCACGTCGAGCGGTTTTTCGCCGGACTTCTGCTGCTCGATCGCCTTCTCAAGAGCCTCGCCGTTGGCCGCGGCGTCTTCCTGCATCATCCGGGGCTGCCGCTTGTGCTGACCGTCTTCCGAACGGCGGTGGTGCATCGGGGTTCTTTCTCGGGTCTCTCTTGTCATTTTTTCGTTGCTCCTTTTGAAAGGGATTCGAGCTTGTTCCAGAGAAGCTCGGCGTCCCTTCGGGTTTGATAAATGGAATTTGAATTATCCAGAACAAAATCGGCCTTCCGGACTTTCAGGGTCTCGGACATCTGGGCTTTTTCCCGCGCCCGGATCTCCTCGGTCGTAAAATGTTTCCGTTTGAGCCTTTTCTCCTTCACGCTGAAATTGCACTGTACGGCCACGACCTTGTCACAGAGGGTTTCAAAACCGGCTTCAAAAAGCAGCGGGACCTCCACGAGGATGATGTCCCGGTCGCTTGCGTCGATCTTGTCCTTTAACTTCTGATAAACGTACGGATGGATCAGGGCTTCCAGCTGTTTCCTTTTTTGCGGATCGGTGAAAACGTGTTCGGCGATCTTTTCGCGGTTCAATTTTTTGCCGTTCTTTTCACGGGCATCGCCAAAAAGCTCCGCCACCGGATCGAAGACCGGGCTCCCTTTTTTGAGAGCATCATGGGCGATCTTGTCCGCGTCCAGGACTTCGGCGCCGAATTTCCTGAAAAACTGCGCCACTGAACTTTTCCCGGTCCCGGAACCCCCGGTCAATCCCACGACCAGCCGGCGGGGCGGGCATGACGGGCCTTTTTGAGAAAGCTTCAGTTCTTGTACCATGTCTCCCCCACGGAAATCCCGACCTTGAGCGGGACTTTAAGCTTATACGCGCCTTCCATCTCGTTTTTAACAAGGGCCGCCAGAGATTCCGTTTCTTTTTCCGGCGCGTCAAAGACCAGTTCGTCATGCACCTGCATGATCATGAGGCTTTCGCTTTTTTCCTTTTCCAGCCGCGCCTGGATAGCGATCATGGCGATCTTGATAAGGTCCGCCGCCGACCCTTGCAGGGGCGCGTTGATCGCGGTCCTCTCGGCATATTGACGCAGTTGCGCGTTCGACGCGTTGATGTTCGGAAAATAGGTCCGGCGTCCGAGAAGCGACGTCAGAAAACCGTTCTTCTTGGCCTTTTCTTTTTGCGACTCAAGGAACGCCTTGATCCCGGCATACCGGTCAAAATAATCCTTGATGAATTTTTCCGCTTCCTGGATCGAAATATTCAGGTCCTGCGAAAGACCGTAACCGGTCTTTCCGTAAACGATGCTGAAATTGATGGTTTTCGCGGCATTGCGCATTTCGCGCGTCACTTCCGCTTCCTTCACCCCGTAAAGCAACGTGGCCGTGAACGCGTGAATGTCCCGGTCCTCCTCAAAAGCCCTGATCAGGGCGGGGTCTTCCGAAAAATGCGCGAGGATCCGCAATTCGATCTGCGAGTAATCCGCCGACAGGATCTTTCCTTTCCCGTGGGCTCTTTTCCTCGGAACAAAGGCCTTCCGGATCATGTGCCCGGCCTCGCTCCGGATAGGAATATTCTGAAGGTTCGGCTCCGAACTCGAAAGCCGCCCCGTGTCCGTCGTCGTCTGATTGTATGAGGTATGCACGCAATGGGTCACAGAGTTCACCATTTCCGGCAACGCATCCAAATACGTGGATCTCAGCTTGGTCCGTTCCCGGTATTCCAGGATCTTCCGCGGCAGTTCGTACGAACGCGCGAGTTTTTCAAGGACGCTCGCGTCTGTCGAATAACCGGTCTTTGTTTTTTTGGAAGTCGGCAGCTTCAGTTGCACAAAAAGGATCTCGGCAAGTTGCTTCGGGGAATCCAGGTTGAACTCTTTACCCACCTCCGCGTAAATACTCTTTTCAAGGGCGGTGATCTCTTCCGCGGCTTTTTCTGAAAGCTTCCGGAGAAAAGGCAGGTCGAGCGTTACGCCGTTCATTTCCATTTTTCCGAGGACTTCCGCGAGCGGCATCTCGATCTTTTTGAAAAGGTCCTGAAGCTCGAATTCTTTGAGCTTGCTCTTCAAAAGCGGAACGAGACGAAAAACACAGTCCGCGTCCTCGCAAGCGTATTCCGTGATGGTCTCAAGCGGCACTTCGGCCATACTGATCCGCTGCGCGCCTTTTCCGATCAGGCTTTCCGTCGTGATCTTCTTCACGTTCAGGTATTCCAGCGAAATATCATCCAGGTTGTGATTCCGTTTCAAAGGATCGATCAGGTAGCTCGCGATCATCGTGTCGAAAACGATGCCGGCCAGCCGGACCCCGGTCCGCGCCATGACGATCTGGTCGTATTTGATGTTCTGCCCATATTTCTGGATCTTCGCGTTCTCCAGGACCGGCTTCAGCCCGCGGACCGCTTCTTCGGCCGGCAATCTTCCCTCACGGTGGTCCCCACAGGAAACAGGCACATAGTAAGCCGTGAGCGGTTCCCACGCGAAACTCATCCCGACCAGTTCCGCGACCATCGGGTCGGCGGACGTCGTTTCGGTGTCAAAACTGAACGCTTCTGTTTTACCAAGTTCTCCCGCGAGCGTTTTGAGTTCTTCGTTCGTTTGTACCATTTTGTACCGGCGATTTGTTTCGGGTTTACCGCCCTGGGCGGCCGCATTCTTTAAAAGGCCGCGGAATTCATAGCGTTTGAAGAATCCGGCAAGCTCTTCATGGTCGGGTTCGCCGGCGCGGATCGCGTCCCAATCGACGGTCAACGGCACGGCTGTATCGATCGTCGCGAGCATCCGTGACATTTTGAGGTCTTCGAGGTTCTCCTGGATTTTTTGTCTCTGTTTTTCGGAGGAAAGCTTCTCCAGGTTTCCCAGAAGGTTCTCGACAGAGCCGAATTCGTGCACGAGCTTCATGGCGGTCTTCTCGCCGATCCCCGGTACGCCCGGAATGTTGTCCGAAGCGTCGCCCATCAATGCAAGAATATCCACGACCTTTTCCGGACCGAGACCGCCGAACCGTTCCCGAACCTTTCCCGCGTCATAGACCGGATCCTCTTTGTGAGGCTGAAAGACCTTGATCCGGTCATCCACCAGCTGAAAAGCGTCTTTGTCTCCCGTAACGATGAAAACCCGGTAGCCTTCTTTTTTGCCCAAAAGGGCCAGCGTTCCGATCACGTCGTCCGCCTCATAGCCCGCTTTTTCGAAGAGGGCCATACGGGAAAGCCGGCAAAACTCCTTGATCGGCTCGATCTGGCTCACGAGTTCCTCGGGCATGGGTTTGCGGTGCGCCTTGTACTCCTGGTACCGCTCGTGGCGGAATGTGGGCTCCCTGCGGTCAAAGCACACGGCCAGATGGTCCGGTTTCTGGTCCTCGACAAGCTTTCGAAGCATGGTCACAAACCCGTAGATCGCATTGGTCGGTTCCCCCTTGGAATTGGCCAAAGCGGGGATCGCGTAAAAGGCCCGGTAGCATAAGGAGTGACCGTCTATCAAGAACAGCGTCTCCCCTGGGACAGGCCGCGGGGTCGTATTTTTCATTCTGAGATCGGGTTAATGGTCTTTCTATCAGTTGCTCGGGAATTACACGGAAAGAGATAAGTGCGGTCAGTTTTTAATATGGAATTGGAATTCGGTCTCTTTCAAGCGGAGCTTTAATCGGCCTTCCCTGCTCAAAGGCGGGCATAGCATAGCCAACCCCCCTGAGGAGGTCAAGTTATATTTGCTTTCTTATTTGCTTTCTTAATTTGTCTTCTTTGTTTATTTTTTATGTCCGGGCGGTTGTATCTTCGAAAGGGCCAACGCGAGCTCTTTGGCCTCGACAGCCATCTCAAGCGCGGCGTCGTAACTGATGACTCCTTGGGCATAAAGCTGTTTCAGATAATCATCCAGCATGATCATGCCGTAGCGCGATCCCGTCTGGATCTCCGAAAGGATTTGATAGGTTTTGCCCTCGCGGATAAGGTTCCGGATGGCCGGCGTCGCGAACATGATCTCGAACGCCGCCACGCGGCCTTTTCCGTCCATGCGCGGAAGCAGCACCTGGGAGATCACGGCCACAAGCGTTGAGGCTAGCTGCACGCGGATCTGAGACTGCTGATGCGACGGAAAAACGTCGATGATGCGGTCCACGGTCCGCGCCGCGCCGGTCGTGTGAAGGGTCGAGAACACTAAATGTCCCGTTTCGGCCGCGCGAATGGCGGACTCCATCGTCCCTAAGTCGCGCATTTCGCCGATGAGGATCACGTCCGGGTCCTGACGCAAGGACTTCACGACAGCCTCGGAGAACGTCGGAACGTCCTCCCCTACTTCGCGCTGCGTTACGACGCATTCTTTATGGGCGTGGACAAATTCGATCGGGTCCTCAGCGGTGATAATATGCCTTGGGAAGGTTTCGTTGATGTAGTTCAGCATGGTCGCCAGCGTCGTGGTCTTGCCGGAACCCGTCGGTCCCGTCACGAGCACCAACCCTCTCGGAAGATTGAGGACCTCGATCAGCTGGGAGGGCAGTCCGATATCTTTGAAGCCATAAAATTTGGAAGGCAAAAGACGCAGGACGACCGCGTAGTGTCCCTGCGCCTTAAAACAGGAAACGCGGAAGCGCGCCTTGTCCTTAAAGGAAAATCCGAAGTCGATACCGCCGACCTCCTCGACCTTTTTACGCTGGGTTTCCGTCGTGATCTGTTTGGCGAAGGCCTCGGTGTCCTGAGGCGTGAGGAGCTGGGCTCCGACCGATTTAAGTTCGCCGACCAACCGGTAGGTCACCGGTCTTCCCGGGGTAATGTGAATGTCAGAAGCTTCTCTTGCGACCGCCTCTGTCAGGATGTCTTCTATATTCATGGAGCTCCTTCGCTGTGACGGGAAAGACTTTTACCGGCTTCTCCAACTATCTTCGGCCACTCGGAAAAAAACCTTAGAAAACGTACTTCGCAACGCCCCATAATGCGAGAGAAACGAATGCCGCCAGAACACAGAAAACAGGCCATCCTTTCACGGGTTCCGGAACGCGGGAAAAAAGGAGTTTGTACCTCAGGCCGAGAAAGCCGGTCTGGAACAACGCTATCCCGGCGCTTAAAGCCCAGGCCCGCGAAAGACCGGACAGCAGGTCCTCCCGGCCCGGGAATATCGGGCAGGCCGCGACGGCTACGAACAAAAAGAAGAAGTCGGATTTTTTTTGACAGCGCGTAAGGAGATAAGCCATCAGTCCCGTGAGCAAAACCGCGTATTCCCGGACAAAATTCCGGCAGCTGTCAAAACTCGCGGCGAACGCGAAGAGCGCCGCTATCAAACCCAGCGTCAGGAAAAGGTCGGTCGCCTCCCGCCAGATCCAAAAAAAGGACGGAACGGGTCTTTGGGAAAAGGCCTGCCGCGATCCGCGGACGGCGAACAAAAATCCGGCGATGATGATCAGGGTATAGGACATAAGGTCACCTTCGAAAGGGCTGGTTTTTCCAAAGCACTGCCAGGGCGGCGATCAAGAGAAACATTGCGGCCGGCTGCTGAAAAGAAATGCCCCGCCCTCCGAACTCAAGTCCCTCTCGGACAAGCGCCATGACAAGAACAAGGACAATGAACCCGAGGCCCGTGACCGCCCTTTCCAAAAAATACCGCGGAACCTCTCTCGAAAAAACGCGGACCTTGCCCGCCCTGTTCCCTTTTTCCAAAAAAGAGAGCGGCGTCATGAAAAAAACGCTCAGGACCCACAGAGGCTCCAGCCCCAAAGAAGTCCGGACGATCTGCGCCCAGACCAGTAGCCACAGAAAAAAAGCTCCTTTCAGGAACCGCTCCGGAAAGAGCCGGCGTGTGAACCAGAAAAGAAAAAGCGACGCCCAGGACACGGTCGTGACCAAAAGCGCCACCCCCAGGGACCTTTCGAGATCGAACGCGTAGACCACGAACGGAAAATAGGCCGGCAGGCTTCTTGAAAAAAGGGTTTCCGGTAATTTCATAAGCGGGAGCCCTCCGCGGAAAAGATCCCCCTGTGCTGTCCCCGGTCCAGCCTTTTTACGCCATAAAGCACCGCCAGCAGTGCCGTCACGAAAAAGATCAGGAACAGATATCTCAGGGTCCTCACCGCGACTTTTTTGATGTTCATTGCGCGCGGCCCTCCTTCAGCAACTTACGGGAACTGTGCGGAATGGGCCTCAACCAGATATCCAGCCAGGGCGTCAACAGGTTCATAAGGAGGATCGCAGATCCTGCGGCAACGATCGAAAATCCCCGCGGGCTCAACAACGCTCCCAGCAATGCCGCCCCTGACACGAACCAGCGCGTTCCTTTTCGCGTCAACGGCAAAGTGACCGGGTCCACCAAAAGAAAAAAACCGGTGAAAAGAACGCCGGTGAAAAACCCCAGGGGATCGCCGGCCCGGCAGCCGAGCGCGAGGTCGGAAAAAGAATAAACGGCCAAATAAAGAAAAGGAATTTCCCAGTAGCCTCGCCTTTGTTTCAGAAGAAGCAACCCTCCCAACCCGATCGCCGCCAGGATCCAACCGTTGCCATAAAAGACCATGGGCTCCGCCATCAAACCCGGAACCCCTCCCTGAAGAAAAACGCGGGCGAACAGCACAGGGTGGAAAAGATATTCCCCCATCCCTCCGAAAAATTCTTTTGCCACGACCAGCGCCAAAAAGTTCGCGAGAATGATCGCCGACGCGGGACACCCGGACGGCATAAGGACCGCGGTCAATAGGGCTATCAGGACCGCCTCGCCGTGATAAAATTTGTTTTTTTTCTCAAAAAGTTTTGCGCTGAAAAATTCGAAGGCAACGGCGCTGATGAGGCTCAGAAGAAGGGCGTGCAAAAATTCCGCCCTCCGGAAAAAACAAGCCGCAAGGACCAGCGGCATCAGCGCGGCCACCTGCCCCCAATATCTTTTAGCGACCGAATCCGCGGAATGGATGTGCGGTGCCAGTGTTGTGGAAAAAGTTTTTGGAGTTTCAGCCATGGCGCGCCGCCGTTTCCCTGATGCGATGGGTCTTGAGACCTTCTTTTGCCGCCCGGATCTTTTTGAGCATCGGCCGCTTGGAAGGACAGACGTACCCGCAGTTCCCGCATTCAATACATGCCTCAGCCCCGGAGATCGCGGCGATCCCGAATTCCCCATGGTCCGCCGCCAGTGTGATCATGACCGGCGAGATCCCCACGGGACACTTGTCTACGCAAAGGTTACAGCGAAGACACGGTTCTTCCGGGTCTTCTTTGACGATCTCTTTGGGAAGCGCCAGAACAGCGGCTGTCCCCGCCGTGACCGGAACGTTCATGTCCGCCTGCGCTATGCCGGCCATGGGCCCGTTCATGACCATTTTATCCGGTTCCCTCATCACACCCTTGCAGGCATGTAGAGCGTCCCGGAACGAGGTCCCCAGCGGAAGCCAGAGGCTTCGCGGTTCCACCACACATTCGCCGCCGACGGTCACGATCCTTTCATAAAAAGGTTTTTGATGCGCCACGGCTTCGTAGATCGCGAAAACCGTCGACGCCGGGAACGCCACGGCCTGATCTTCTTTCCCGGGAAACCAGTTCTGAAGCAGAAGCTTTTCGAGCCCCTGGGGATAAAGCGCGGGAACCGCCCGGGCTTCGGCATGGTCCCATTTCAAAAAAAAGATCTTGCTCTTAATAAGCTCCCCCACCTCAAAATTGCATTCTTCGAACGCGAACAAAATTTTCTCCGCGCCGAGCGCTTTCCGCAAAAGTTCCGCCCCTTTCAAGATCTCCACGGGATGAGACAGCAAGAGCACCTGCTCGCAGGTAATATAAGGCTCGGGCTCGCAGCAATTGACGATCAGGGTCCGTGCCGCCGCGTTTTTTTTGACCTTGGCATGAACGGGTTCAGAGGAAAGGTCGGTGGTGACGAGCCCAAGATGTTGACAGGTCATCATGAATTCCCCGGCGGAGATCTGCTCCCATCCTTTGCGGACCTCCCAAACCACGGGCGCTGATTTAGGTTCCGCCCGTCCCTGAACCGTTACTGCGGTGATCGTGGCACCCGTCGGGTCCGGTATCGAGGCTATCTCCGTAACGGTCCCCGCAATGCCGGCGTAAACCGTCACTTCTTCGGGGCGGTCCGGCTCGGCGATCTTTTGTCCGGTCTGTACATGTTCCCCGGCCCGGACGCAAGGACGGGAGCCGCAGCGCAAAGGAACACGGACTTTTTCGGGAGAATAGGTTTTCTTAAGGTTCCAGTTAAGCAGGCTGGCGTCTTTTTTTCTTTCGAGGCGGATGCCGACGGATTTGGACGCTGCCAAGGTCTGTTCCTCTCAGGCTATCGTGGGCCTTTAAAAACGGCCTTTTTATTTTTGGGTAACGCTTCTTGGAAAATTCCCGAGGATCTTATCGACTTGAATACGTTCCTGAAAGATCTCTTTGAGCTTCCCGAATTGAAAGCTGTCGATATTAAGCCCTTCGACCTCGGGCAGGCTGCCCAGGATGGGGACCCCGGAAAGGTCGTGGATGACCTTCGGGTTCGTCAGCTCGGCCAAGGAGTAGTTCGTGACCGAAACGCGGTTGAAAATGATCCCCCGCAGTTCCAACCCGCGGACCACCGCCGCGTCGACCGTCAGGAGCGTGTGGTTGATCGCGCCGAGCCCCGCGCGAGAAACAACGACCAGCGGCAGCTGCATATCGCGGACAAGGTTCGCCACATAATAATCCTTTTTAAGCGGAACCATCAGGCCGCCCACGCCTTCGACGATGATGAAGTTGTAGGATTTTTGGAGCTCGTGATAGCTCTTGAGGATATGAGCGATGTCCACTTCCCTTTTTTCCAGCATGGCCGCCACGTTCGGCGCCAGGGGATTGCGGAAACGCGATGGGCAGGAAAGGTGCGGGTATTCATTTTGGGCCGCTTCCATGAGGAACGCGGCATCGTTGGAGATAAGACGTCCTTCGTTACCGTAGCAGCCGGTCGCCACCGGTTTCATCACACCGACCTTGAATCCGCGGTCTTTCAAAACCATCGCGAGCCCGGCGGCCACGACCGTTTTCCCGACTTCCGTGTCGGTCCCCGTGATAAAGATCCCGGCCTTCATGGCTGTTCCTCGCCGCGTTTCAGGTTAGCCGATCTCATTTGTGGCCTCTTCGATCGATCCATAAGTGATGTCTAGTAACCGCCCGATTTCTTTTTCACTCATCCCAAGCGGCGGCATGAGCACGATCACGGATCCGAGCGGCCGCAGGATCGCTCCTTTTTTCCGGGCCCGCTCGATCACGCGAACACCGATCTTTTCCCTGGCCTCGAAAGGTTCCTTGGTTCCCTTGTCGCGGACCAGCTCGATCCCGATCATGGCCCCGGCCTGCCGGACATCGCCAACATTTTTCAATCCGTAGAACCCCTGCAACCCTTCGCGCAACAGCTTGATCTTCGGCTGCAACCGTTTAAGAGTTTTCCCCTTTTTAAAAAGCTCCAGGTTCGCGATCGCGGCCGCGCACGCCAGCGGATTCGCCGTATAAGTGTGCCCGTGGAAGAACGTCCTGAATTCGTCGTGCTTGCCAAGGAACGCGTTATAAATTTCTTCTGTGGTCAGCGTCGCAGCCAGCGGTAAATAGCCGCCAGTGATGCCTTTGGCGACCGCCATAAGGTCCGGCGTCACCCGTTCGTGCTCCGCAGCGAACATTTTCCCGGTACGGCCGAAACCGGTCGCGACCTCGTCAAAGATCAGGAGCATATTATACTTTTTCGTCAATTGCCGCGCACGGGAAATATAGCCCTCCGGCTGGTCGATCATCCCCGCGGCGCCTTGCATGAGAGGCTCCATAACGAACGCCGCGATCTCTTTATGATGTTTTTTGAAAACGTTCTCCATCGCCTTAAGAGATTCTTCCTTGACGCGTTCGGGATCGCTGCCGGTCGGCCAGCGATAACGGTACGGCGACGGTATCGCGAGCGTCCCGAAAAGCAGCGGCTTGTAGACCCTGTGGAAAAGGTCGATCCCGCCGACGCTCACGGAACCGATCGTGTCCCCGTGGTAGGCGTTCGTCAGCTTCGCGAATTTTTTCTTTTGCGGTTGGCCCCGCTGTTGCCAATATTGGTACGCCATTTTGATCGCGATCTCCACGGCTTCGGACCCCGAATCGGAATAAAAAACACGGCAAAGCCCCCGCGGCGCGATCGCGACAAGTTTTTCGGCAAGCTCGATGCCGGGAGGATGTGTCAGACCGAGGAACGTGCTATGCGCGATCTTCCCGAGCTGCTTTTTTACGGCCCGGTCGATCTCCTTCACCCGGTGTCCATGGACATTACACCAAAGCGACGAAACGCCGTCGAGGTACCTTTTTCCCTCAACGTCGATCAGATAACAGCCGTCGGCCCTTTCAATGACCGGTACTTCTTCCGTCTGCCAGTCGCGCATTTGCGTGAAAGGATGCCAGAGGTATTTTCTGTCTTTCGCGATCAGCTTTTTGGAGTTCATGGATCAAAACCCGGCTTTTTTTAGATGCTTAAACGCATTGATAAGCTTTTCGATATCTTTCGGGGTGTGCGCGGCGCTCACGGTGATGCGGAGCCGGGCTTTTCCTTTCGGGACCGTCGGGTACCGCACTGCGGGAATAAAGATCCCTTTTGACAAAAGCGTTTTAAATGCGCCCAGGGCCTTTTTTTCATCCCCCAGGATCACGGGGAGGATCGCCGATCCGGCAGGCGCTAAAACAAACCCGGCGGCTTTCAGCCCTATCTCGACCGCCCGGACATTTTGCCAAAGTTTTTTGCGCAGCGACGGCTCCTCTTCGATGACGCAAAAAGCCTCCCGGGCAGCCTCGCACAGAACGGGAGGAAGCGCGGTCGCGAAAATAAACGGCCTCGCGAAATTCACCAAGAAATCGATCAAGACCTTCTCGGCAGCCACAAAGCCACCCAAGCCGCCGATGGCTTTAGAGAGCGTTCCCATAATAATATCCACGCCTTCGGCGATCCCCTTGGGCTCCGTGGCGCCGCGACCATTCGCCCCGATAACGCCCGTGCCGTGCGCGTCGTCCACAACAAGAAGCGCGCCGTATTTCTTTTTTAAACGGATAAGTTCCCCGAGATCCGCGCGATCACCGTCCATACTGAAAACCGTTTCTGTTACGAGGATCTTTCTCTGTGCGGTTTTGTTTTTTTTAAGAAGTTCCTCGCATTGTTTGTAATTCTTATGCGGAAAAACCCGCAGCACGGCTCCCGACAGCCGGGCCCCGTCCACAAGCGACGCGTGGCACAGCTTGTCCATGATGATCACATCCCCGGCGTCCGCGAACGCGGTCAGGATCCCGAGGTTGGCGAGGAATCCGGCCGCAAAAACGATCGCGCCTTCTTTTCTTTTAAATCGCGCGATCTTTTTTTCGAGCTCCCGGTGCGCTTCGGAGGTCCCGGAAATGAGCCGCGCCGCGCCGGCGCCGACACCGTAAGTTTCAAGCGCTTTCCGGGCCGCCCGGACCACGCGGAAATGACGGCTCAATCCCAAATAATCGTTGCTGCAAAAAAGCAACAGTTCCCGTCCCTCGAACCGCGCGCGGGTGCCTTCGTGGTTCTCGAGAACGCGGAGTTTCCGGTAGAGATTTTTCTCCACAAGCCGCTTGAGTTCCGCCCGAAGGTCTTGTTTCATACCTTGCGAAGCGCGACCGTCGCCACATGGCCGCCGAATCCCATGGAGATTTTGATCGCGGTGGTAATCGTGTGCGGACGCATTGTCATCGGAACATAATCCAGGTCGCACTTTGGGTCCTTGGTTTCCAATCCGATCGTCGGAGGGATAAAACCTTCCTGCATTCCGAGAAGCGTCGCCATGATCTCGACGGCGCCCGTCGCGCCGAGCATGTGTCCCGTCATGCCTTTTATCGAGCTCATCGGAATTTTATAAGCTTGTTCGCCAAAGGCTTCTTTGAGCTCCAGAGTCTCATAAAGGTCGCCGTGTTTTGTCCCGGTCCCGTGAAGATTGATGTAATCGATCTCCCGCGAAGTAATTCCGGCCCTCTCCATGAGGACCTTCAGCGTGTGGGACAGAGCATGCTCCTTAGGATTAAAAAGGATCGGGTCCGTGCTGTCCTGCCCGTTGGCCGCTTCGAGGATCTCGCCGTAGATCCTGACGCCGCGGTTCTTCGCGCTTTCTAGCGTTTCCAGGAACATGACGCCCGCGCCTTCGCCGACCAGAAAACCGTCCCGGTTCTTGTCGAACGGCCGGATATCTTTCCGGGCGAGGGCTCTCATATTCTGGTAGCCGCCAAGCATGAGCGGCGTGATCGAGGCGTCTGTCGCTCCCGCCAGGCAGTATTCCGCCTGCCCTTCCGCGATCATTCGAAAGCCGGCAATGACCGCCGCCGTTCCGGTCGCGCATGCGGCCACATAGCATTTCGCGGGGCCTTTTATTTTCATGCGCCGTGCGATCCATTGATCCGCGAAATTCGGGACCGCGCTCGTATACATCCTTGCCCCAAGAAGCGCGCTGGGAGCCCTTTGGAGCCGTTCCCCCAACCGGTCAAGCGTGGAGACCCCGCCTTTACTTGAGCTTACGGAAAGTGAAATGCTGTACGGGTCCGCCGCCTTAAGGTCGAAACGGGCATCGGCGACCGCCTGTTCCGCGGCCGCGACCGCGTACTGAATGAACGGATCGAGGAGATGGGTCCCGTGCGACCGCGAATTAAAGTCCTTCAGCCGGAACAGGGGCGGGAACAGATAGCCGCCGACCTCAGAATGTTCCGTGTTCTCTTTGCCGGAAACGCCCTTTTTGAGATTCTCCAGGAACGTTGCGACCGTATTCCCGATCGGGGAAAGAACTCCCATCCCCGTGACCACGACACGCCGGTTCATTGTTTTGAGGTTCCTTTTGGGTGGCTGCTAGAGGGAAATTCTATCCTATAACGGACGGGATTCAAAATGAAAGACTTGTCCCGTCACCTGCCGCATAAGACCGGAGGAAAGATAGACCATGAAGTCCGCGACCTCTTCGGGATCGGAAAAACTTTTAAGCGGGCTTTCGTTCAGGTTCTTCTGGAGAACGCTTTCCGGAACGCCTGCGGTCATGGAGGCCTTCATGAATCCCGGATTGATGGCGTTGACCAGGATCTTCTTGCGCCCTAATTCCTTCGCGAGCGTTTTGGTCATGGCGATCAATCCCCCTTTGGATGCGGCATAGTTCGCGGCGCCGTAAAGCCCGCTCAGGCCCGCACGGCTCACCATCATAAAGACCTTGCTGGGTTGTTTTCTTAAAAGGAGCGGCAGGAGCTGCCGGGTCAAATAGAAGGGCGCTTTGAGATTAACGCTTATCACGCGGTCCCAGTCCTTTTCGGACATCTGCTCAATAAGGCTGTCCGCTGTCGTCGCTGCATTGTGGATCAACACGTCCAGCTGTTCGGTCTTTTTCTGGAAAGACGCGGCAAAAGCCTCCATGGTCTGGACGTCGGCCAGATCCAACGCGTAACCCTTTGCGCCGATTTTTTCCAATGCTTGAGCGACCGTGGCAGACCGGAAATAAGTAAAAAAAACGCGGGCGCCATTCTGAACGGCCTTGGCCACAAAAATCCGTCCGAGTTGGCTGGTGCCTCCGGTGATAAGAACGGTTTTATCTTTAAGCAGCGGGTCCAAGGCTCAGGGAGTCGTCTGTGTTGCGGTGGGTTCCATGCAGCAGTTCCTTTTTCCGGCGTCGGCAAAGCCCGCGTGCTCGAGCATGGCGCGGTCCTCCTCCACGGGATTTCCGTCTGTCGTAAGATACCCTCCGACCACAAGCCCGTCAGCGCCGCCACGTAAAGCTTTTTCCTGAAAGTAGGCGCCGAGGTTCAGCTCTCTGCCGCCCGCGAGCTTGATGTTGGCCTTGGGGTGGATGAACCGGAAGATCGCGATGGTTTTCACGGCTTCGAACGGATCCATGGGCGCCTGCCCTTCGAGCGGCGTGCCCGGCCTCGGGTTCAGAATATTGATCGGGAGGCAGTGCAGCGGATATTCTTTTAATTCAAACGCGAAATTGATCCGGTCCTCGCGTGTTTCTCCCATCCCAAAAATGCCGCCGGAACATATCTCGACCCCGTTCTCTTTCAGAAAATCCAGCGTTCCTTTCCGCTCGTCATAGGTGTGGGTCGAAACGATGCTGGGGTAGAACTCCCGCGAGCATTGGAGGTTGTGATTAAAACGGCGCAGGCCGGCTTTTTTAAGTTTCCGGATCTGCTCCGCGGTCAAGTTCCCCAGCGATCCGTCAAGGCGAAGGTTCGTCTCGGCACTCAACCGCCGGAACGTTTCAAGGACCCGTTCAAATTCCGGATCGCTCAGGGTTTCGCCGCTTGTCACGACGCAAAAGCTCTGGATATTGTTCGCCTCGCTCCGTTTGGCCGCCTGCAATACTTCGTCCGGGCTCAGAAGGGGATATTTTTTGACGCCTGTCTTGAAGCGCGAAGACTGCGAACAGAATCCGCAATCTTCGGAACAAAGATAACTTTTGGCGTTAATGAGGGAGCAAAGATCCGGCTGAGAGGGACGGAAACGTTTTACTATTTCGTGGGCGGCGTCCAAAAGGAGGTCGCCTTCCTCACGTTTCTCTATGGAAGCGAGCCGCATTGCTTCATCAAAAGAGATCTCGCCGCCCGCAAGAACCCTGTCCTGAAGTTCCCGGATAAAAGCTTTCATGGGTGGCGCCGCGACGGGGTCAGCGTCTAGGCCTGCGCAAAGATCTCGCGCGCTACGATGCCCACCACGCCCAAAGCGACGGCGTTCTCGCCGAAAGCGGAAGGAATGATCTTCGCCTGTGATGAGGCTTCTTCCGCCGCCCATTCCTTGACCGTGGTCTTGATCACGTCGAGGAGCGGCGCGCCGCAGTCTTCGATGCCGCCGCCGATCACCACCACTTCGGGGTTAAGGAAGTTCACAATGAAAGCGATCTTCTTGCCGAGGTCTTGCCCGGCTTGTTCGATCACCTTGAGCGTCAGCGCGTCTTTCTCGCGGCTTCCACGGACAATGTCTTTGAACGTTAACTTGGAAAGGTCCCCACCCACGTAATCTTTCAGCGCGGTGGTTTCCCCTTTTTCGATCCGTTCCCGCGCGTGACGCATCATCCCGAGGTCCATTTCCCAGCGGCCCAGCTGCGTCGCCATTTTCAGAGAGGAGTCTTTGCTCGTATGCGGGCTGGCGATGCCGAGCTCGCCCGCGGCGCCGTTCGCCCCTCGGTAGATCTCTTCGTTGATCAGGATGCCGCACCCGACCCCCGAGAACATATACACCATGTGGCGCACGTCCCGATCCAGACCGAGCCATTTTTCGCCGAGCACCGCGGCGTTCGCGTCGTTCTCGACGATGGTGGGAATGTTCAGCCGCCGCTCGAACGTGTCTTTGATGGAAGAACAGACCGAAACGTCTTTTTCTCCGAGACTTTGCGGCCAGCGGATCGTCCTGCCGCGCTCATCGATGATGCCCGGCACACCGACGCCGACGCCGACGATCTTGCTTTTATCGATCTCGGCCTTTTCAATGATCTCGGCCGCCAGCTCCACCATTAAAGGAATGACTTTTTCGGAATTTTCGGGGAGTCTTTCGCGTTTCACTTCCGTGATCACGTTAATCTCAAGGTCCACCAGCACACCGACCATGCTCATCATGTTCAGGCCGACGCCGACGATATAGCCGGCCTTCGGGTTCAGCTCGACAAGCACGGGCTTGCGGCCGCCGGTCGACTCATCAAGCTCGCCCTCGATCACGAGCCCTTTTTTGATGTAATGGCTCACATAATTGGAGACCGTCACGATATTGAGCTCGGTGATCTTGGAGATATCTGTTCTCGAGATCGGCCCGTTCTTGCGGACGGCTTCAAGAATGGAAAGATTCTTTCTTTCCTTGTCGGTCAGGATGCGGTCCTTGAGCATTTGCTTGATCACCATAAGAGAAAGACTCCTTTCAAAAGGCGGCTGCTATAACGTGTTTGTTTGTCGCTATATATGCGCAACTTTACGCGCCCATTTTAACTCTTCGATATGCTTTTTCAAAGCATTAATTCGACATTTTTCCTAAAAAGCTTCCCGTGGGCTTAGAAAAATTCTTCTTTCCTGAGAAGGTCTACAGCTTTTTTGGCGATGGGGTCTTTATGGAAGAGGTCCTGAATAACGCCCTTCTTTAAATAGTTCGTTATCGCCACAAAGATCATCCCCTGGTCCAGGGCCAGGTACTGGCTGTTCACCTTTTTGCTCGGAAAAGTGATGGAGTCGTAAAAACCGTATTCGCCGTAAGTCATGAAAGTCAACCATTGCCGGATGTTCCGAATGGCGTCCCGAGGCAAAGTTTCCAGCGCCAAAAACCCGGCGTGCGGCGTGATAACGCCTTTGTCGGGATACCCTTTGGCCCCCAATTTTTTGTAACCAAACTCTCCGTACGCCCATTGCCGCCCGCTGGCGACCGCTGCCGAGGAAATGCCCCACAGGGGATATTTCTTTTCTTTTAGCGCGTAGTCTCTTTGAAGTTCCGTCACGATCCTGTCGTTGAGACCCAACGCTTTCTCACTGTAACTTTTTTCATCGAGCACCAGGGTCGGCATCAGGAACTCAAAGAGCGACCCTCCCCAGCTTGGGACGAACTTCTTACCGTCCAGCTGGTAATACCCCTGAAAATAATTCACGCGGTCACGCTCCACCCACTTGCCCTGCGGTTTCTGGCCCTGCCAGTCCCAAGCGTCGGGAGCGGTCCGGTAAAGGTACCACCAGTGTTCGCGTGGCAGATCCCCTTTCCCGATGGCGAAGAAACTCATGGCGCGCGCTTCGGTCGCGATCAGTCCGTAATGGTAAGGCGTCATGACTTGGCGGGCGACGTCATAGCCGATCGCCAGGTGGTTATTCTCCGGGTCCAGGAATTCCTGGAAATTCATCTCGTTAATAATGGCCGTGGCTTTTTCCGCGATCTCCCCCGGAAAAGCCTGGCGGACCACTACCAGCGAGATCGCAAGCCAGGCGTTATCGATGCTGGAAACGAATTCCCGCGAAACATTGAGGCGGGTGATCTCATAATAGTTGTAAAAAAATCCTTTCCACTTTTTCAGCTTTTTCAGCGCCTTCAGTATTGCCAGAACACGCTCGGTGCCTTCTTTTCGGGTGATGATCTCGAGCTCGATGGCCCCGACGGTCGCCAGGAGGTCCATCGCGATGTTTGTCGGAGAAGTGTACATTGCAGCTATCGGAAAGTCGCCGGTCTTAATGTGGTCCGAAACGAGATGGTTTTCGCGGTTGGCGGCGTTCTTGAAATAGCGGAAGGTGTCCTTGGCGATCTCGAGCAGGAGTTTTTCGTCGTCAATGATCTTCAAAAGCTTCCGGCGCCGCGCTTCGTCGAAAGCGACCCGGGGGAACCCCTTGAGGTTGTCGATCGTGCTCTCAAATCCGACTTCGGGAGGCCCGAAAAAAACGACCTCGTCGATACTGACCTTTCCGCGGGCCCTGTTCTTTTGGGCCGCGACCGTGACGGTAACGCGCCCGAGCTGGTTAAGATCAAGCCCCTGGAAAAGGGACATCGGCAGGATCGCGTCATTCCACCGCTTGGTTTCCGTGCAATAGTCCGTGATGTCCCGCAATACGGTGTTGTCCGCCCAGTCTGTCAGCGATACGCCGATCTTCCCCTCAAAGGGCATTTGCGGCGGGGCTTCGACTTTGCACTTCAGCGCGAAAAAACTCGCTTTGCTCATGTCCAGCTTCTCCAGTGAGCTTGTGACGGCGAGCTTTTCTCCGCGGTTGAGGTCCACTTTAATGTCAAGCGAGCCTCCCGAACGGACTTCCCGAGAATCTTGTTTGTCCGGCTCTATCCTGACCTTTTTCCCCTTTGTGTCGCCGACGGTCCACACGCCTCCGAGCCGGTTTTTGAGATCTCCCGAGGCAAAATCATCGACAACCCTGAACCGCGTGGAGCTTAAAAGAGATTTGTTGGCGGCAACCGCCCTATAAATGCTCATGCTGTCCAGCTTTTCATCCTCGGGCGCTGGTCCAAGCTGCTGAACATAGACTTCTTTATGTTGGGATGACCCTGCGGGTCTTGGGGATTTCGCGGCGGCCTCATGTCCTAAAAGAAACGGTACAAGCATGGCCAAAAACAAAAAAACGTTCCGCAATGCCTCCTGGCGTCTCGCGGAACGCTTTTTCGTGTCCGTCATGGCGGGTGAGCTAGCCGAGCGTAGCTTCAACGCGATGCGTTTTGCCATCGCGGAAATCTGGAATGAGGTTGGTTTTTTGCTTTTTTCCGTCCACGATCAGCTCTTTGACCCCTTGGCCGGTCTGATCCGGATTCTTCACTTCGATCAGGTAGTTCGCCCCCCGGAAAAGCCGCTTCATTTTGAAACCGGGCCATTTTTTCGGGATCACCGGATCGACCATAAGACCTCCGGCGGTCGGCCGGACACCCAAAAGCCAGTTCATCGCTACGACGGCGTACCATGCCGCCGAGCCCGTGTACCAGGTCCATCCGCCGCGTCCATTATTCGGCGAGTCGGGTCCGTCAACATTCCCGGGGGTCACGTACGGCTCGCAGTAGTAGACGTCCGGTTCAAGGCCGCGCAGCGCGGGATTGAAGCTTTTGTAGACCTGATAGGCCCGGTCCCCGTCGCGCATCATCGCTTCGGCCTGGACGGCCCAGGTCCCGGCATGAGAATAAAGACCCCCGTTTTCACGAACCGAGGGAGCGTAACGCGTGATATAGCCGATCGTTGCGTCCGTTTTATTGTATCCCGGCGTGAGAAGCAGCGGACCATATTTTTTGTAAAGCCATTTTGCGGCCGCGTCCATCGCCGTCCGGGCGCGTTTTTCATCCGCGACACCCGTGATCACGGCCCAGGTCTGGCAATTTAGAAAGATCTTCCCCGTCTCGCATTTTTTGCTGCCGAGGGGACGCCCGTCGTCACGGGTCGCACCGAGGTACCACTCCCCGTCCCAACCATGCCTGTTGATCGCATCTTTCAAAGCCCGGGCGCGGTCAAGATATACCGCCGCTTTTTGTCCATCGCCGCGCTTTTCCATGACTGGCGCGATGCGGTTCAGGATGCCGTAAAGAAAATGCCCCAGCCATATCGATTCGCCTTTCCATTTGGTGCCGACGTGGCTCAACCCGTCGTTCCAGTCGCACTCGCCGATAAGAGGCAGGCCGCGTGGAGAAAATCGCGTAAAAACTTTGTCAATGGCGCGGAGCAAATGATCGTAAAGCGTTCCGGAAGTGACCTCTTTTGTCTTTGGATCCGGCAGGAACTTCGCATCGGTGTCCAGGATCGATTCGTCGGCGGTTTCATCGAGATAATTCAACGTGATGAAATCAAGCCACAAAAGGTCGTCCGAGCAATGCGTGATTGCGCCCATGTTCGTTCCGTGATGCCACCAATGATAGACGGTCCCGTCCGGGAATTGCTGTTCGGCGTGCATGAGGATCTGTTTTTTGGCGAGCTCGGGCCGCGTCGCAAAAAAGATCTGGCAGTCCTGCAGTTGGTCGCGGAATCCGTAACCGCCGCTGGACTGATAGTAGGCGCATTTGGCCCAAAGACGTCCGGAGATCGCCTGGTATTTCATCCAGGTGTTCGTCATGAAGTTCAGCGCTTCATCCGGCGTCTCGACCTCGGTCGCGTGTATAAAGGAATCCCACAACGCCTTGACCCTGTTCAGTTCCACGTCCGCAGCCCTGGGGTTCGAATACTTTCCGATGATCCTCTCGCTTTCTTCGTTGTTGCGCGTCGATCCGAGCGTGAAGATCACGGTCTTGCTTTCCTTCGGCCCAAGTTCTACGTCCACCTGAAGGCTTGCGGAGGCGTCACCCCATTTTCCTTCCGAATTGCGGCAGCTGCCTTCCACGACCGCGGCCGGCGCGTGTGTTTCTCCATAGCGGCCTAAAAAAGCTTCTTTGTCTCCGTCGTAAGCTACGGGCTTCGGGCTCGCGGCGTGAAATCCCTGCAGAGGCCGTTCCGTCATACCGGTCGAGATGAACCCGGGGACGAGCGGCGCCCGTTTGAGTCCGTGCAGACAGCCGTTCTTGCGGTCAATGTGTGTTTCAATGAAAGTTTTGTGGAATTCGCGATGTGTGTCCAACCAGTTCCCGAGGCACCAGTCGAAATACGAGAAAAGGCTGATGCGGCGTTTCTTCGGGGATTCGTTCGTCACCACGACCTTCCAGACTTCGACCGGGTCTTCAACGTCCACGAAAATCGTTTTTTCAAGCCGGATCCCGTTAAGCTTGCTCGTAAGGATCGAGTACCCTTGTCCATGGCGCACTTCAAAAAAATCGAATTTCGGCATGCAAGGCTTCCACGTCCCGGACCAGAAGTCGCCGTTGTCCCGGTCGCGCACGTAAAGGTATTTTCCCCAATTGTCGCGGATCAGGTCCTGGTCCCATCGGGTGATGCGCGAGAGGTTCGAGTTGTCGCGCCAGGAAAATCCGGAGCCGGACTGCGTCTCAATGGTCCCGTAATCCCCGTTCGAGATCACGTTGACCCACGGACGCGGCGTGTCGGGCCGCGTGATGACGAACTCGCGGCCGTCCGGCGTGAAATAGCCGTACTTTGACGCGAACTTTTTTTCCGTTTTTGTTTCCGCTGCGACAGCGGCTCTCTCTTCGGCTTTTCTTTTTCTCTTTATTTTTTTGGGCACGGCTGGAACAAACTCCTTTTTATCTGAATCTAGAACGGGAATGGCCTCTCGTTTACCGCTTCTGTTGCAGCTGCCTATTGATCTCAGGCGCAAGTTCCCTGATCATTTCGGCGGCGGTCTTTTTCCCGCTGAACACGAGGTCCAGCTGCGGATTGATATACTTCTCTTCTATTTCGCGCCACCCGGAATGAAAGGGACTGAAAATCACGTGCTGAACGGCCTCATTCAACATTTGTTTGTTCACAGGCGGCATCGGATCGTCGGCGAAGACGGCGCTTTTCGCCACCGAGATCCTGGCCGGCTGCGCGAGCCCCCGTTTCGCGAACTGTTTTTGTCCTTCGGGCCCCGTCAGTGCCTTGATGACTTCCCAGGCCTCTTTTTTGTGCTTGGAAGACCTAAGGATCGCGTAGCCGGTCCCGCCGGTCCCGAACGCGCGAACCCCTTCGGGATTCTTGGGGAACATCGCGACGTCCCAATCGAAGTTATAATTGCGGAACTGCGGCGTTTCCCAGATGCCCGACAGGAACATAGCGATGCGTCCGTTGGCGAACATCCTGTCCGCGCCCATCCCGAAATTCGTGAAAGCTGTGGGGGTCGGCATGACCTCATAAACGCTGCTCAGGTCGGCAAAAAATTGCAGCCCCGCCACGGACTTTGGATCGTCGAGCGTGGTCCTTTGCGGGTTTTTCACATTGTCCACCAGCCCGCCTCCGTTACCGTAGATAAAGTTTTTCCAGGCCCAGGCGTAAAAGCCGTACTGCTTCACGCGGCCCGCGTCGTCCTTTTTGGTCAGTTCCCGGGCGATCCGCAGGAGGTCGTTCCAGGTCCAGTCGTCCTGCGGGTACGGGATCTTGGCTTCGTCAAAAAGCTTCTTATTATAGAAAACACAGGCGAACGGGGCGATGTCGCGCGGGGCGGCCAGAAGCTTCCCGTTGTAAGTGAAGCGGTCGAGGATCTGAGGGAAAAAGTCGTCTTTGTTGAACCCGTCCGATTCCTCTGCGACGTAAGGATTCAGGTCCTCCAGCACGCCCTTGGTAGCAAAGGTCACGAAGTAGTCGACTTCGGTTGCGATAATATCAGGAGCGGCCCCGCCGGCGATGCGCGTCAGGATCTTATTGATGTAGCCGGCGTAAGGCGCGTGCTCAAATACGATCTTGATCGCAGGATGCTCTTTTTGCCAGCCCGAAATGGCTTCCGTGATGATGTTGATTTCTTCGGGCGTTCCCCAGAAACTCACCTTCACTTCCGTGACGCCCCCGTCCTTCGGGGCAAGCGAGGAATCACAACCGCACAAAAAAAAGATTATTAAAAGAACGGAAAAACTTTTTGCCCAGAAATTAGACAGCATATGAAGTTCCCTTCGCGTGAAAGGCCTTTGTCGAAATTGCTAGAATTTGTGCGTTCTATTATGGCCAATAAATGAAAAGCGCTCGGATTATATCACAGCACATTTCGAAGTCAATCAACGCTCCCTTCCCGCCCGCCCGAAGAAAAAGGCGCCGAAGGTTTTTCGCCCGTCCTTCATTTCACCCGCGCGGCAACCCCATCTTTTGCAGCGCACGGTCCAGATCGTCGAGGGAAAAATACTGGATCTCAATGCGCCCTTCCTTCTGGTTCTTCCGCGGATAGATCTTTACCTGCGTTCCGAGAAAATGCGTGAGCCTTGTTTCAAGGTCCACGATCTCCGCGCTAAGGTGCCTCGCCGTTTTGGCTTTTCTTTTATGGGCCAGGCTGCGTCCGACGATGGCCTCGACCTGCCGGACCGAAAGATTTTCATCGACGATCCGCTTCGCCATATGCCGCTGGTGTTCCGGCGTCAGAAGCCCGATCAGAGCCCGCGCGTGCCCGGCCGATAGCCTGCCGTCGACGAGGTATCGCTTTACTTCTTCCGGCAGTCTTAACAAACGCAGCGTATTCGCGACCGTCGCGCGGTTCTTCCCCACCCGCTTGGCGACTTCGTCCTGCGAGCACATTCTGTCCTCGATCAACCTCTGGTAGGCTTCCGCCTCTTCCAGCGGGTTCAGGTCCTCTCTTTGGATGTTCTCGATGAGCGCCCATTCCAGGAAATCTTCCGGCGCAATGTCTTTGATGATCGCCGGAACTTCCGTCAGGCCGCAGGCTATGGCCGCGCGGAACCGTCTCTCGCCGCAGATCAGCCGGTAAGAGTTTTCTCCCGATCTTTTTACGATAATGGGCTGAAGTATGCCTTTTTCCCGGATCGAATCTGCGAGCTCCTCGATCGTTTCGTCATTAAATGTTTTTCTCGGCTGATCTTCGTTCGGCAAAATCAACGCCGTTGATATCAGCCGGAATGCTGCATTGAATGACTCTGCCCGGGCGGTTTCTTCCGGCGCTCTTGCGGTTGCTACCATGGTTTCACCGCCGCTCGAAGCGGTCACCTGCTCTTTATAGCTGTCCGGGATCAATGCGCTTAACCCTTTACCGAGTGCTTTTTTCATGATCATGGCTCCTTGTGTCTGAGTGGGTTAAAAAGAACCGCTGCACCGCCTGTTAAGCGGACACCTGTTCTCCCGAGAGATTCGTATTGGAGCTCATCACTTCTGCCGCAACAGATTCGGCCGCCTTTTCTGTGGCAGATTCCGTGCCCGCACCGCAAAATCGTTCCAGGAACTCTTTCCCTAAAGCAACGTAGGCCTGAGATCCGCGGCTGTGCGGATCGTAAATGACCGCGGGTTTTCCGAAGCTTGGCGCCTCGGAAAGCTTGACCGATCGCGGAATGACCGTCGTGAAGACTTTTTCCTTAAAATAATTTTTTACTTCTTCTATCACTTGCTGCGTGAGATTCGTCCTGAAATCCGCCATCGTCAATATCACGCCGCCGAGCTCCAACTCGATGCTAAGTTTCTTTTTTACCAACTGATACGTATGAAGAAGCTGCCCGAGCCCCTCAAGCGCGTAATACTCACATTGCAAAGGGATAATGATGTAACCGCTTGCGGTCAAAGCGTTTATGCTCACAAGGCCAAGCGACGGAGGACAATCTAAAAAAACAAAGTCAAATTCATTCGTTATTGTCCGAAGCTTTTCGCGAAGAATGAATTCTCGCTTTTCGAGACTTATCAAATGCATTTCTGCGCCTGAAAGGTGGGCATTCGCCGGAACGATCGACAGATTTTCCAGGGTCGTTTTTTTGATACATTCTCGTGCCGACACGTTTTCAACAAGAAGTTGATAAGATGTTAATTCATTCTCGTTTTTTTCCACGCCAAGGCCGCTCGTAGCGTTTCCTTGAGAGTCAAGATCTATGAGAAGAACTCTTTTTCCGCTCTGCGCCAGCACGGCCGCAACGTTAATGGCAGACGTTGTTTTGCCAACGCCTCCTTTTTGATTGAAGAACGAAAATATGTGTTTCATAGGGCCTCCCACTGTTTCACGTGAAACATTGCAATTGATCCTATTAGTGTTTCGACCTAACTCGCCAATATTTTACACATATTTTCTATCATTGCAACTGCTTTCAAGCAGCGGTGCATTTTGTTAAAAGCCCGGAGGTGAAAGAGCCTCTCAAAATGCTCGGAGGGCTCTGTGACATTCAGGGAATGTTGTCTAGTGTTTAATAGACTCGTTGAAAGGCCGCGTCGGGTTGTTGTGTTTCACGTGAAACGCGGCAATGTGCTCTTCCCAATATTTGAGCCGTAGACTTTTCCGAATGCGTTGTTACAGCTCATTATCTAAATGAATAAAAGCCGTTGTCACGCCTAGCGATAGGCTCGTAGTTTATGTTTAGCTCAAATGATAATTGCGTCTTGTGCGGATTAATCTCGGGAATGAATAACGCCTAGGTACTAATCGGCGAGCCGATTGGGCAATTAAGCGCTATACTGCTTGGCTGAGATATCTATCCTCGGTGGGCGGGATTTTTGAAAGCTATGTAGACTGCTCTTTGGTTCTTGCGGTTCGCTCGATATGGATCGCTAGCATCGACAGGTCGCATAATGACATCCCCGGAATGCGCGATGCGTGACCGATCGATTCCGGACGGATCTTTTTCAGTTTTTCTTTTGCCTCAAGACTAATCCCGCTTAGGCTGTCGTAATCCGTTGATGCTGGGATTTTTTTCTTTTCCATTTTTTTAAATTTTTGAACGTCGGTCTTTTGACGCTTAATGTACCCCTCGTACTTAATCTCCGTTTCTACTTTGTGGATCTCTTCATCCGTTAAGTCGGATGAGTGTAAGTGGTTTTCTAGCAATGATTTGTAGCTTACGCCAGGACGTTTCAAATATTGATATAGCGAGTCGTTTCCGATCCGTTTTTTGAGTAACTCCTGCGTATCGCTTTCGATCTTTTTCGCCCGCTTTTGAAATTCCTCAAAAGCATCATCAGCCAGGAGACCGATCTGGTGTCCGTATTCCGTCAACCGTTCATCCGCGTTGTCCTGGCGGAGCAGCAGCCTGAATTCCGCGCGTGATGTGAACATCCGGTACGGCTCGCTGGTCCCGCACGTCACAAGATCGTCGATCATGACCCCGATGTAAGCTTCCGACCGGTCCAGGACAAATTCGCTTTCCCCGCGCATTTTCCTCACCACGTTAAGCCCTGCCATAAGCCCCTGCGCCGCCGCTTCTTCGTACCCGGAGGTACAATTGATCTGCCCCGCAAAAAAAAGATTCTGGATCTTCTTTGTTTCCAGCGAAGGTTTCAGCTGCGTCGGAGGCGCCGCGTCATACTCGATCGCATAACCCCATTTTATGATCTCCGCGTTTTCAAGCCCTCGTATTTGATGCACTGCGGCGGCCTGAACGTCTTTCGGGAGCGATGTCGAAAACCCGTTCACGTAGATCTCCGGTGTGTCGCGCCCTTCGGGTTCCAGATAGATCTGGTGACTTTTTTTATCCGCGAATTTCACGACCTTGTCTTCGACGGATGGGCAATAACGCGGGCCGATACCCGCGATCCTTCCGGCATAAAGAGGGGACCGGTGCAGGTTCCGGCGGATGATCTCGTGGACGTTTTCATTGGTATGGGTCAAATAGCAGGAGAGTTGCGTCACATTGATGTTTTGTGTCCTGTACGAAAAGAACGGCGGCGGCTCATCGCCTTTTTGTTCTTCCAAGAGCTCCCAGCGAATGCTTTTAGCGTGAAGCCGCGGAGGAGTGCCCGTTTTAAAGCGAACGAGCTCGATGCCAAGGCCGCGAAGTGAACCGGACAGCCCGACGGCCGGCGGCTCGTCCCGCCGCCCTCCCGGATAATGTTCCTCGCCGACATGGATCAGGCCCTGCAAAAAAGTTCCTGTGGTCAAGATCACGTTCTGGGAAAAATAGGTCTCTCCGGCCTGCGTCCAGACCCCTTCGCATTTCCCGTTCCTGACAAGGAGCTCCACGACCTGTCCTTGTTTAAGCACGAGATTTTTCTCGGCTTCAAGAGCCTTCTTCATATAGATCTCGTACTGCTTTTTATCGGCCTGTGCGCGCGGCGCCCAAACGGCAGGACCTTTGGACTTGTTGAGCATGCGGAATTGGATGCCGGTAGCGTCGGTCGCAAGTCCCATTTCGCCCCCAAGGGCGTCTATCTCGCGGACAATATGGCCTTTGGCGAGGCCCCCGATCGCGGGATTGCAGGACATTCGTGCGATGGCGTTCGTGTCCATGGTCACTACAAGAACGGGGAATCCGCAGCGCGCGATCGCGAGGGAGGCCTCGACGCCGGCGTGGCCGGCGCCAACAACAATGGCCGCGTATTGGGAGTGTTCCATAGGATCTTTAAGGATTTGTATTGCGAATTAAATTAACCGAAGCGTCAAGCGGCTCGCGGCTTTTGCAGAGTTCCGGAGCGTTTTTTCGGTCTGCCGGTCAGGTCCGCCCGGGACTCAGGACGCGTCCTCGTGATGCAGCACTATAACGATCCGGTTGATAAAAACCTGCTGGATGATCGAAAAGAGGTTCTGCAGGAACCAGTAAAGCGTCAGTCCCGAAGGCATGTTGTAGCAAATGAACCCGAAAAAGACGGGCATGATGTTCATGATGGTCTGCTGCTCGGGGGTGGAGCCGGGCTGTGCCGGCATCAGCTTTTGATACCACACCTGGGAGACCGTCATCAGGATCGGCAGAATGTTCAGCGTGTTCCAGCCAAGAAAGGGAACGGTGAACGGCAACGTCAGCAAATGGTCCGGTGCGGAAAGGTCCCTGATCCACCAGATGAACGGCGCGCCGTGAAGCTCGATCGCCTCCGGAAGCAGCCGGAACATCGCTATGAAAACGGGGATCTGGATCAGCATGGGAAGACAGCCCATCATCGGGTTCACTTTATTCCGACGGTAAAGCATCATGAGCTCGTGTTGTGACTTGGCGGGATCTTTTTTGTACTGCTCCTGGATCGCCTTCATTTTCGGCGAAAGCACCTGCATTTTTTTCATCGAGGAGTAGCTCATGTGCGTAAGCGGCGCGAAGATCAGCTTGATCAGAAGCGTCAGCAGCACGAGCGCCCAGCCGAAGTTGCCCGTGAACCGGTAAAAGAATTTCATGATCATGAGAAGCGCCGTTTTGAAAACGCCGAAGAACCCGCGCGAGAAAACACTTTCGAACCCCACGCCAAATTTTTTGAGCTCTTCGTACCGCTGCGGCCCGGCATAGATCAGGACCTTTTTCTCGGCCTCTCCGCCAGCGGGAACGATCACGGGCTCCAGCGTAATGGCACCAAAAAGCCTCTCGTCGTCCGCTTTCGCGCTGCCGTCAGCGATCTTGCCGTCCGGCTTCACCAAGAGAGCAAAATATTTTTTTATAAATCCGGCCCAAGCCGTGTTCGCGGGGAAGAAAAAACCTTTTTTCTTAATGTGGTCCAAATTTGCGGTCTTGAGCTTGTCGGCATACGCGACGCCGTCATAAAAGCCGTATTTTTTCTGGTAATCCTTTTCATGGTCCATCGCGTATTTTATTTGAAGAACCTCGCTTCGCCCGCGGCCCGAAAGGTCCTTGATGCGTATCGCGAGATCGATCACGGGTTCATCGCCGCGAACGGTATAGGTCTTTGTAAGCCGGTATTCGCCGGGCAGCTCATAAACGAATTCGAATATCTCTCCCGCGGGCCCCTTGCGGAACAATTTGAAGATCGTCTGCGAAAGGTCCGCTTTTTCATGGAGAACGGTAAGGCCGAAGATCCCCGCCGCGCGCGGGTCCCCGTTGAAGAATTCCGTTTGGGTGCGTTCCTTGTTGCCAACCTCTCCGAGAAAGGAAAGCCGCGTGACCGTCCCGCCAAGCGTTGAGAATTCGATCTTGTAAAGATCGTTCTTGAAGGGAGCTACCGCCGGAGTCGTCGCCTTGTCCAGGAACGCACCCGGGGCCGACGGGGTTTCTTTCTTTTTCATCGCCAGCGAAAGGGCCGCCCGCTGTTCCGTTTTTTGGGAACGCACGGTTTGGTAAGCGTTCGGGTAAAACCATTTGAGGACCACGGGATAAAGCAAGAGGACCGCCACCGCAAGAACAACCGCTTTCATCGTGTTTTTATCCATAAGACCTCCCTAGACTTCCACCGGATCGTATCCGCCCGGATGAAAGGGGTGACATTTGAGGATCCGTTTCAGCGCCCTCTTGCTCCCCTCGCGTACGCCTTTTTGAGCGACCGCCTCCTCCGCGTAAACGGAACAGCTCGGAGAAAAACGGCAACAGGGCCCGAAGAGGGGGGCGATGCCGGCGCGATAACAGCGTATCAAAAAAATACAAATCTTTTTCATGTCCATGTCCCGGTTTTTTTAAAAAGGGCCAGCAACTCTTCTTCCATCGCGACGTAGGAGGGCCATTCTTTCAGTTGCCGTGTTTTGACTAAACAGGCGCTTCCGCTTTTCAAGGACCCCTGGTTCCTGCGAAAGATCTCCCGGACGCGTCTCTTTAAAATGTTCCGCTTCGTTGCGCGCGGATCCGTCCGTCGACTTACGATAATGCCGATCACCGGCCGTTCTTTCTTTGCCTTTTGCCCGACCTTGTCCTGACACCCGGCCCAAACGTAAAAAAACACCCCTCGCGCGAAGGTTCCTGTGTCGACGAGGTTTTTAAAGGCCGCCTGATTGCGAAGCCGCTGGTCCAGCCTCAGCCGCTTTTTCGGGTCCAACGCTTAAACTTGGGTCAGCTTTTTCCTGCCCTTTTTGCGCCGACGCCAAAGAACCTTTTGGCCGCCTTGGGTATTCTTGCGGGCAAGAAAGCCGTGTTTGGAGCGACGTTTCCTCTTGGAAGGCTGATACGTTCTTTTAACCATAGGGCGGGATTATAGTTAAATTCTTTTGGAATATCCAGAAGTTTGTTTCTCTTCCCTGATTGTGCCGCTCTTTTATTTTTTCTTCTTTCGTTCTTTGCCTTCTTTCGCAAAAATTTTTTAGAATGGCGCTGGACAAAATGTTTTTCTGCGGTAGAATGATGCCTCTTTGAAAAAACTTTTTCCCTGTTCTTTTTGCACGATGTTTTGTCGTCGTTTTTGAGTGTTAATAACCTGTTAATATTTGTTGTGTTTTCATTGAACGCTTTTTGTTTTTTAGCTCTTGAAGGCTGTTTTTTTATGATAGAATCCATTGATTTTCCTGTGGATAACATTTGCCGGTCTTTCCCTCTATGAGCCGGCCTCTTTCTCCTCCGGGCGAAGACGTTTCCGCGGACGTTTGGAAGAAGATCTGCGGCATTTTGTCCCGCGAGTTAAGCGAGCGCTCCTACAAGACCTGGTTTGAGCCGATCTCGCTTTTGCGCGCCGGCCCGGAAGACCTCGTGCTTGTCGTTCCGGACAGTTATTACGGAAAATGGCTTGAAGACCATTACCAGAATTTGATCCTGGCCGCTTCAGAAGAGGTGCTTGGACATCCGGTAAAACTTGTGTACCAGGTCGTTGAGCTGCCGAAGACCGCTCCGTCGTTACCTCCCTCCTCGCCGGCGAAGGAGCGGGAAGAAACCTCTCCGGGGCTGAGCGAAAAGTATACTTTCGATACTTTTGTCATCGGCCCTCAGAATCGTTTTGCCCACGCGGCCTCCGTCGCTGTGAGCGACGCCCCCGCGAAACAATATAATCCGCTTTTCGTCTACGGGCCGACCGGTTTGGGAAAAACCCATCTTCTTCAGTCGATTGCTCATGAAACAAAAAAACGCAACCCCGCGTTCAAGATCCTCTATATCTCCAGCGAAAAGTTCACGAATGAATTGATCACAGCCATCCAAACGCGCTCCACGCAACAGTTCCGAGCGAAATACCGTTCGTTGGATCTTCTTTTGATAGACGACATTCACTTCATCGCGGAAAAAAACTCCACCCAGGAGGAATTTTTTAACACCTTCAACACGCTTTACGACGCCCACAAACAGATCGTCGTCACGAGCGACCGTCCTCCGAGGGACATCCCGGGCCTCGAGGAGCGCCTTGTCTCCCGTTTTGGCTGGGGTCTTGTCACGGATATCCAGCCGCCGGATTTCGAAACGCGCGTGGCTATCCTTAAGAAGAAAATGGAGCGGGAAACGGTTGTGGTGCCTGACGATGTGTCCTATTTTATCGCCAGTAAGATAAAGTCGAACATCCGGGAGCTCGAAGGCGCGCTGATACGGGTCATCGCTTATTGCTCCCTCACGAACGCCTCGCTGGATGTGAAGCTCGCCCAGGAGATCCTTAAAGATTCCTTCAGGGAAGAGGCTCGAAAGTTCTCTATAGAAGGGATCCAGAAGACGGTCGCCGAGTACTTCAATATGAAGGTTTCCGACCTTCGCGCGAAGAAACGTACCGCTTCTATAGTAAGACCCCGGCAGATCGCCATGTTTTTGGTTCGGGAGCTCACCGGGCATTCGCTGCCGGAGATCGGTGAGTTCTTTGGGGGTAAAGACCACACCACGGTGCTTCATTCCTGTAATAAGATCGGGAAAGAAAAGGAAAAAGACATCAATGTGCGGATATTATTGGATAAGCTTATCGATCTGTTAAAAAAAGAGGAGAGTTTTCCCTAGGATGTTTTTTTTACAACCTCTTTTCCTTAAAATAGTTATATAATTATCCACAAATTCACAGAGCCTAGTACTACGGTTGCTATTTTTAAATATAGAATAAAAGCAAAAGGAGCAGTCCATGGAAATAAAAGTGCAAAAAAACGAATTTTTAAAAAGGGTCACTGCTTGTGTGAATATAGCGGCCTCGAAACCAAGCACACTCCCTATTTTAAATAACATCCTTCTGGAAGCCTATAAGGACGGGACGATCAAGATCGTTGCCACAGACATGGAGGTAGGACTTTCCACCGTTATGAGCGGGGACGTCGCTCAAGAAGGGTGTATCACGGTCCCCGCAAGAAAATTTCACGATATCATCAAGGAACTTCCCGAAGGGGATGTGGAGATCACAGTCACAAAGAACAACACCGTGAATGTCAAGGCCGGGAAGGCCCAATTCAAGATCATGGGGCTTGGAAAAGAGGACTATCCGAAACTTCCGGACTTTTCCGTGGAGAATGCGATCGAAATGGAGCAGGCGGCCGTAAAGGAAAGTTTGTTTTTGACCTCTTTTGCCATTTCGCACGACGAGACACGGTATGTGTTGAACGGCGTTCTGGTCTCTTTCCAGGGGAATATAGTGCGGTTCGTAGCGACGGATGGACGGCGGCTCGCGTTTTTTAAAAAGGAACTAAAAAGCAAAGTGGAAAAAAACCAGGATATGATCATCCCGGCGAAGACGATCCATGAACTGGCCAAGCTTTTAGAATGGGAAGGAACGGTCAAGATCGTTCACTCTCAAAATAAAGTGATCTTTTCGTTTAAAGACACCTTCCTCACCTCAAGCCTTATCGAGGGAAATTTCCCCAACTATGAGCAGGTGATCCCCAAAGAAGAAAAAACACAGGTTCAAGCGAACCGGGAAGAACTTCTTCAAGCGGTCCGGAGAGCGTCTCTATTGACATCGCCGGAGGCGCCGGCGTTAAAGGTCGATTTTATAAAGAACAAGATCATTGTGTCGGCGAAATCGCCGAACATGGGAGAAGCGAAAGAGGAATTGCCGGCGGAATTCAAGGGCCAGGAGATCACGATAGGCTTCAACCCGGGGTATTTTTTGGATGTGTTGAAGAATCTGAACGATGAAAAAATAACGATCTCTTTAACCGAGCCGGATAAACCGGGATTGGTGAAGGGCCGCGAAGGATATCTTTACGTGATCATGCCGATGCAGCTCAATTAACAGGAAAAAAAGACGATAAAAACAGCGGTATTTAATGGACGAGATCCGATCGATCTTATCTTCCGTCATCAAAAATCTAGAGGAGCCGGAAAAACAAAAAAAAAGCCTTTTGATCTCCTCATGGGCGAGCATCGCGGGCGAGAAACTCTCAAAAAGGACCCGGCCGCAACTTTCTTCCAAAGGCGTCCTGTATATCCATGTTGATGAAGCGGTCCTGGCGTACGAGATCAGCCAGAAATACCGGGCGTCGTTCCTGAAAAGAGCGCGGGCGGTTTTAGGCGAAGACGCGGTAAAAGAAGTCAAAGTTCTGGTCGGGAAATAAAAAAGGTTTTGTTTCGGGCGCACGGCTTTCAGGGCAAGGAAAATTCATGAGCGATAAAGAAAAAGAGGAAAAGAGTTCCGCGAAGTATGACGCGACAAAGATCCAGGTCCTCGAGGGCGTAGACGCCGTCCGGAAACGGCCCGCGATGTACATCGGCGACACAACGCTGCGCGGGCTTCATCACCTCGTTTATGAGGTGGTCGACAACTCCATCGACGAGGCGCTGGTCGGCTACGCCACGCGGGTCGACGTGGTGATCGCCGCGGACGGGAGCGTCCGGGTGGTCGACGACGGGAGAGGGATCCCGGTCGATCTGCATAAGACACAGAAAAAATCCGCGCTGGAAGTGGTCATGACCACGCTGCACGCCGGCGGGAAGTTCGACAACAAGTCTTACCGCGTTTCCGGCGGGCTTCACGGGGTCGGCGTCTCCGTTACGAACGCCCTGTCCTCATGGTGCGAGGTGGAAGTCCGCCGCGACGGAAAGATATGGCACCAGTCGTATGAGCGCGGGCGGCCCAGTTCCAAGGTCACCGAAAAAGGAAAGACCAAGGAACGCGGCACCACGGTCTCTTTCATGCCGGACAAGGAGATCTTCGAGAAGATCGAATTCAGCTACGACGTGCTTTCCAACCGCCTGCGCGAGCTCGCCTATCTGAACAAAGGCGTCCGCATTTCGATCCGCGACGAGCGCGTCAAAAAAGACATCAAGGAGCACGTTTTCCTCTACAAAGGGGGCATTTCCGAATTCATCCAGTACCTCAACCGGAACAAGAACCCTATCCACAAGAAGTTCTTTTATGTGGATAAAACCAAGGACGAGGTGGAGGTCGAAGCGGCCTTCCAGTACAACGACAGCTACGGCGAGGACGTTTTCTCCTTCGCGAACAACATCAATACCGTCGAGGGCGGAACGCACATGAGCGGGTTCAAGACCGCCCTGACGCGCGCCACCAACCAGTACGCGAAGAACAAAAATCTTCTCAAGGACATCGAAAGCGGACTGAGCGGCACCGACCTCACGGAAGGGCTCGCGGCGGTCATCAGCGTCAAAGTCCCGCGGCCGCAATTCGAAGGACAGACCAAGACCAAACTCGGGAACGGCGAAGTCGAAGGCATCGTTTATTCCGTGATCTACGAGGGGCTCAGCACCTTCTTCGAGGAAAATCCGCCTGTCGCAAACAAGATCGTCGAAAAAGCGGCGCTCGCTTACCGCGCCCGCGAAGCCGCGAGAAAAGCCAGAGAGTTGACCCGGCGCAAAGGCGCGCTGGAATCGGCGTCCCTGCCCGGGAAGCTCGCGGACTGTTCCGACGAAGATCCGAAGAACAGCGAGATTTATCTGGTAGAAGGAGATTCGGCCGGAGGTTCCGCCAAGCAGGGCCGCGACCGCAGGTTCCAGGCCATCCTTCCGCTGAAGGGAAAAATTCTCAACGTGGAGAAGGCGCGTATCGACAAGATCCTTTCCAATGAAGAGATCCGGACCATCATCACCGCGATCGGCGCGGGGATCGAGGAAGAATTCAACATCGAAAAACTCCGCTACTACAAGATCATCCTGATGTGCGACGCCGACGTGGACGGAAGCCACATCCGGACGCTTTTGCTTACGTTCTTTTACCGGAAGATGAAAAAACTTGTCGAGGGCGGACATATTTATATCGCCCAGCCGCCGCTTTACAAAATGAAGCGCGGAAAAGAGGAGCAGTACGTCCAGACCGAGGAGCAAATGAACAACCTGCTCCTGACTTTCGGTCTTCAGGGCGTGTCCCTGAAAAAGGAAGGCGTTAAGGGGACGATCGAGGGCAAAGAACTGCGGGAACTTATGGACCTGGTCCAGGCGATGACCGACCTCGAGCGCTCGCTCGCCCGGAAAGGCATTCTCTGGCACCGCTTTATGGAGGCGCAGGACAAGAAAAAAGGTTTTCCTCTCTATCTCGTGCGCGCCATCGACAAGAACGAAGAAGGATTTTTCTATTCAGAAAAAGAGGTCGAGGAGTATGTGAAAGACCTCGGGAAACAGCGCGCCCAGAGGAAGAAGGAAGAAGAAAAAGCGGAAAAAGCCGAGGCCGAAGAAAAAGCGAAGAGCAAAAAAGAGGGCAAGGACGCCTCCAAAAAAACCAGGGCGCCCGAAGCCGCCGAAGAACCGGCCGCGGAAGCTATCGAGCCGCTGCACGAACTTATAGAGATCTTTGAGGCGAAAGAGTTTGAAAAGGCGAAAAAGCGGCTTGAAAAACACGGGTTCACATTCGAGGATTTTGAGGCGGGACAGGACGTTTGTTTTGAGCTCACCCTGGAGAAAAAGAAACAGGAGGTCAAGGCGCTGAGAGACGCTCTGGACCACATCAAGGCGAACGGCAAAGATGGAATGACGCTGCAGCGGTACAAGGGTCTCGGCGAAATGAATCCCGACCAGCTCTGGGAAACGACGATGAACCCCGAAACGAGGACCGTGCTGCAGGTCACGCTGGATGACGCGGTGGAAGCGGACGAGATCTTCACCGTGCTGATGGGGGATGCCGTCGAGCCCCGGCGAGCGTTCATCGAACGGCACGCGAAGGCCGTTCGTAACCTTGACGTTTAAAAGGTACCGGTCCGCGGGGAAAAAACAGCTTTTATTTAAAGGATAAAGATATGGTGGATGAAAAGAATCTGTACGCGATGAACGAGAAAGTGATCCCGCGGCCGATCGAAGAGGAGATGAAGGACTCTTACATCGACTACGCGATGTCGGTCATTGTCGGGCGCGCGCTCCCGGACGTTCGCGACGGCCTGAAGCCCGTGCACCGCCGCATCCTTTTCGCGATGAACGAATTGGGGCTGGTCCACACGAAGCCTTATAAAAAATCCGCCCGTATCGTCGGAGAAGTGCTCGGGAAATACCACCCGCACGGGGACACGGCGGTCTACGATTCGCTGGTTCGCATGGCGCAGGATTTCTCGCTCCGCTATCCGCTCGTGGAAGGACAGGGGAATTTCGGGTCGATCGACGGCGACAACGCCGCGGCCATGCGCTATACCGAGGCCCGGCTTTCCGTTACCAGCAACGACCTGCTTGCCGACATCGACAAGGACACCATCGACTTCGTCCCGAACTTTGACGAATCCCTTTCGGAGCCGTCGATCCTGCCGTCCAAGTTGCCCACGCTTCTCGTGAACGGGTCCACCGGCATCGCGGTCGGTATGGCCACGAACATCCCGCCGCACAACATCACCGAGGTGGTGAAAGCGGTGGTCACGATGATCGACAACCCGGACATTACGGTCAAAGAACTTTCCAAGATCATCACGGGGCCCGATTTTCCGACGGGCGGGCTGATCATCGGCCGCGACGGCATCAAGAAAGCGTATGAGACCGGCCGCGGGCAGATCATCATGAGGGCCAAGGCGGCCATCGAGACGGCGCGGAACAAAAAGGACGCCGTGATCATCACCGAGATCCCTTACCAGGTGAACAAGACGTCCCTCATCGAATCGATCGTCAAACTTGTGGAAGAAAAACGGATCGAGGGCATTTCCGACATCCGCGACGAATCGGACCGCGACGGCATGCGGCTCGTGATCGAACTGAAAAAGGACGCCATCCACCAGGTGGTGCTGAACAATCTCTACAAACACACCCCGATGCAATCCTCGTTCGGCGTGATCCTCTTGGCGCTCGTGGACGGCCAGCCGCGCGTCCTGACGCTCAAGCAGATGATCGAAAAATTCATCGAGTTCCGCGTGGAAGTCGTGATGCGCCGCACCCGGTTTGAATTGGACAAGGCTGAAAAGCGGGCGCACATCCTCGAAGGGCTGAAAAAGGCGATCGCGAACCTGGACAAGGTGATTAAGATCATCCGGACGTCGAAGAGCCCGGAGCTCGCCAGGGAACGGTTGATGGCCGCGCTCAAGCTGAGCGAGGTCCAGACCAAAGCCATTCTGGAGATGCAGCTGCAGCGGCTGACGCAGCTTGAGCGCGAAAAGATCGACGAGGAATACCTCGAGCTCATCAAAAAGATCGAATATTACCGGTCCGTCCTGAAGAGCCGGCGCAAGGTCCTGGACATCATCAAGGAAGAGTCGCTCGAGCTCCTCAAGAAATACGGGGACGAGCGCCGCACCCAGATCGTCGCGGCGGAAGACGAGATCGACATCGAAGACCTGATCGCGCAGGAAGACGTGCTGATCACGATCTCCCACGCCGGCTACATCAAGCGCATTCCGGTTTCCATGTACCGGCGCCAGCACCGCGGCGGGACCGGAGTGACCGGTGCGGGCGTGCGCGACGACGAGGATTTTATCGAGCACATGTTCATGGCGTCCACTCACGATTTTATCCTGTTCTTCACGAACCAGGGGAAGGTGTTCTGGAGAAAGGCCTACGAGATCCCGCAGGCCTCGCGCCAGGCGAAGGGCAAGGCGATCGTGAACCTTCTGTCCCTCGGCGCGGGCGAGCAGGTGTCGAGCTTCCTCCAGGTCAAGGAATTCGACGACAAACGTTTTGTGATCATGGTCACGTCGCACGGGGTCATCAAAAAGACGAACCTGATCGAATATTCCAGGCCGCGCGCGAGCGGCATCAACGCCATCACGTTGCGCGATAAGGACGAGCTGGTGGCGTGCAAGATCACGTCCGGCAAGGACGAGATCTTCTTGGCCACGCGCAACGGCAAGGCGATCCGGTTCAAGGAAGCCGACGTCCGCGACATGGGCCGCACGGCGAGCGGTGTTCGCGGCATCAATCTCGCGAAGAACGACGAAGTGATCGCCGTTGAGATCGTCAACCCGAAAGCGACGGCCCTGAGCATTACCGAGCACGGGTTCGGCAAAAAAACGCTTTTCCCGCAATACCGCATTCAGTCCCGCGGCGGCAAGGGCATCATCAACGTCAAGGTGTCCGACAAGAACGGCAAGGTCGTGAACGTGCTGACGGTGACGGAGGAGGACGAAGTCATCCTTGTGACCACCGGCGGAATGGTCGTCCGTTGTCCCGTGAGCCAGATCCGGACTTCCGGGCGTAACTCGGTCGGCGTCCGCGTGATGCGCCTCAAGGATAAGGACCGGATCGCGTCCGCGACACGCGTGGTTGCCAAGGAAGAAGAGACGAACGCGAGCCAGCTGGAACTTCTGGACGGGAAAAAAGAAGCCAAGTAGGAGATCTCCGTGCTCGACCTGAAATTCATCCGCGAAAACCCCAAAATAGTTGCCGCAGGCCTGTCCGCCAAGGGCGTGAATATTAACCTGGAGCAGCTTCTCGCCCTGGACGCGGAGCGGCGGTCCATTCTGACGGAAGCCGAGGAGCTCAAGGCAAAGAGGAACGCCTCCAATGACGAAATATCCCGGTGCAAAAAGAACGGCCAGGACGCCGCAGGCATAATATCTGAAATGAAGGCTATATCCCAAAAAATAGCTGTTTTAGACGCAAAAGTGGGAGGAATAGCTGAAAAGATAGAGAAAGAGATGCTGTATATCCCAAACATGCCGACGCATGACGTCCCTGTCTCGAAGGGGGCCGAGGGAAACAAAGTGGTGCGTTCCTGGGGAGAGCCGAGGACGTTCGGGCATAAGATCCAGGACCATTTAGATCTTGCGACGAGTCTGGGCTGGCTGTCCATGGAGGCGGGAAGCAAGATCACCGGAGCGGGATTTCCCGTCTACTTCGGGATGGGGGCAAGGCTCGAGCGGGCGCTGATCAACTTCATGCTGGATATGCACACCAGGAAGCATAACTATCTGGAAGTTTGGCCGCCTTCCATCGTCAATCGCGCCTCGATGCGCGGGACCGGGCAGATCCCGAAAATGGAAGGGGATATGTACCGACTGGGCGAGGACGACCAGGGGAACGGCGACTTTTTCCTGATACCCACGGCCGAAGTTCCCGTAACGAACATCCTGCGCGACACGACGATCGAAGAAAAAGACCTTCCGGTCAAGTACACCGCCTACACGCCGTGCTTCCGCAAGGAAGCCGGCTCTTACGGTAAGGACACGCGCGGGCTTTCGAGGGTCCATCAGTTCGACAAGGTTGAAATGGTAAAGTTCGTGAAGCCCGAAGGGTCCGCGCAGGAGCTCGAAACCCTTGTTCAGGACGCCGAAGACGTGCTCCAGGCGCTGGAGCTTCCCTATCGCGTGGTCCTGCTCGGGAGCGGGGACATGAGCTTTGCGGCGGCGAAGTGTTACGACCTGGAGGTTTGGGCGCCGGCCACGAAAAAGTGGTTCGAGGTTTCAAGCTGCAGCATTTTCACGGACTTTCAGGCCCGGCGGATGAACATCCGCTACCGGAACTCCCAAACGAAGAAACTGGAATACGTCCACACGCTGAACGGCTCCGGGCTGGCCCTGGCGAGGATCGTGCTTTGCCTTCTTGAGAATTTCCAGGACGGCTCCGGGAAAGTCGTTTTCCCCAAGGCGCTCCAGCCCTACCTCGTCTGAAGAGAGGCTATCACTTCTTGACCGTTCTTTCCGGAAACAATAGACTGCACTCCGCTCATCGGGCGGTAGAGCGTTTAAGGCTTTGATTCAAAAAAATTCGGGCAGACAAACTTAAGGAGAGATGCCGGCCACCGCCGGAAGGCGTGAAGAAGTTTCTGAGTCTCCGCACATAAGCCTTTGCGGGTTTACATCTCTGCCATTCCCGAGGATTTTATCGGGAATCCATAATTTTTGGATGCCCGCTTAGAACATGCGGGCATGACAATCCCTAAAAAGGCTTTTGATTGGCTACTTAGCTGCTGTCAGAAAAAACGTTTACTGAAACATAAGAAGAGATGCCGGCCACCGCCGGAAAAGCGGCGGGGTCCCGCCAAAGGCGGGAAGCGGTATCCGCCAAAAAGCCTGGACGGATTCGCCCACGCTGTGTGGCGAAGAACGGGCACGCCTGGCCACCGCCTGATGGCGGGGTTCCGCCAGAGGCGGAAAAAGCGCCGGGGAACACATGTTCTACATTTATATTTTGCAAAACAGGGAGGGGAAACATTACATCGGATTCTCAGGGAAGGATCCGGAGGAAAGAACCTCCGAGCACAACCAAGCCAAGAGCCGATGGACCCGCTATAAAGGGCCATGGCGGCTAGTGTACAGCGAGGCATTCGAGACGAAGCAAGAAGCCTTTCTTCGAGAGCGCCAAATAAAAAGTTTTAAGGGCGGTAAGGCGTTTAAGGCTTTGATTCAAAAAAATACGGATAAACAATCTTAGGGAGATGTGCCGGCCACCGCCGTGGGAACGGCGGGGTTCCGCCCAAGGGCGGGAAGTGGTTTCTAGCTACTGTCGGGAAAAAGTTTACTGAAATATAAGGAGTGATGCCGGCCACCGCCGGAAAAGCGGCGGGGTCCCGCCAGAGGCGGGAAGCGGTTTCTAGCTGCTGTCAGAAAAAACGTTTACTGAAACATAAGGAGAGATGCCGGAGTGGTCGAACGGGCACGCCTGGAAAGCGTGTAGACCTGCAAGGGTCTCCAGGGTTCGAATCCCTGTCTCTCCGTTGTTTCCAATAAACAACGACGGCATCGTCGAGGCGCAAGGAAGGCCTCGTCCGATGACCACCGCCATTTATTTTATTAATAAATAATGATCCAAGCGGCAGAAGCGTTTTTGCTGAAAGGAGGGGATGGAGATGGCCGGGAAAAGCACGAACGCGCTTTTGAGGAGAATCACGCTATTATTCAAAATAAGCATTTTTAACACACTGCTTTTTTTCCTTCGAACGAAAAGCAAAAAGATCAAAGTCCTGGTCTATCCCAGCGTGCATTGCAGCGTCAAGGGCGATGTTCTTGTTGAGGATAAAGGGATGCTTTGCCTCGGATGCCGCTGGCCCCAGAGACGCGCTATGCCCTCGGAATTCAAGATCAGCCCCGGCGCTTCCCTCAAAGTCGAAGGAGAATTTTCTATCTATACGGGCTGCAGCGTTTCCGTTCATTCCGGCGGGAGGCTGACCCTGGGCAGCGGTTATATTAACAACGGTCTGGTGTTGGAGTGCTACGACGAGATCGTCATAGGGCATGACGTTATGATCGCAAGGGGGGTTACCATCCTGGACAGGGACCTCCACTCAATCCACGGTAACAAGAAAGACAGCGCCCCGATCAGGATCGGAAACCATGTGTGGTGCGGTCTTAATGCGACGATCCTGAAAGGCGTGACCATCGGGGACGGGGCCGTCATTGCCGCCGGAGCGGTGGTGACGAGGGACGTGCCCGCAAAAGCGCTCGTGGGCGGCGTCCCGGCCAGGGTCATCAAAGAAAATGTTTCATGGGAGTAAACCGGGGCCCCGTTTTGGCAAGACGTCTGCCAAAAGGATAAAATGACAGCCTTTATCGCGTCGCTGATCTTTGTTGTCCTGGCGGAAATGGGCGACAAGACGCAGCTTCTGGCGATGGCGTTCGCGGCGCGATACAGCGCGCGTCAGGTGCTTTGGGCCGTTTTTCTGGCGACGCTCGCCAATCATGCTCTCGCGGTCCTCGCGGGGCGTTTTCTGACCACGGTCATCCCCACCGACATTATTTCCCTCATGGCGGCAACCTCCTTCATCATCTTCGGTCTCTGGACGCTCCGGGGCGACAAACTCGAAGGGGAGGACAAGAAAGAAACCCGGTTTGGCCCCGTCCTCACCGTAGGCATCGCGTTTTTCCTCGCGGAAATGGGTGACAAAACCCAGCTTGCCACGGTGAGCCTTGCGGTGAAGTATTCAGACATGTTCCATGTCCTTATGGGAACTACGGTTGGGATGGTTCTTGCGGACGCCTTCGGGATCATCCTGGGCGTCGTGGTGCGGAAACACCTGCCGGACAAAGCGATAAAATGGATGTCCGCCGTTGTTTTTATATTGTTCGGTTTCGCCGGCGTCTATCAGGCCCTGTTCTCCCGGTTGGCCCCGGGAGACGTCCTGGCGGTCATTTCTCTGATGGGCGCAGGCACGGTTTACGGGGCTTATTACCTTCTACGAAAAAACGTACCGCCTCCAAAGGCTTCCGAATAGACAAACCCGGACGTCTCCGCAGTTAAAGCTATTCCAGGGCGCCCCTCCGGACCGCCGCGTCCTTCCCGATAAACAAAAAATACCGCTGTCGTCGTTCCCCACTGACATTGCCCCAACGTCTCGTTCGTCCCGGGAGGGGGACAAAAAAATGACAGTTGAGAAGTAGAGAGGAGTAGCCGTTAATTACCCGAAGAAGCCGGAGGAAAGACGTGTGGAAATACGCCGATTTTTAGGTCCGGCAAAGCGCCATAATCTATGGGTTTGAAAAATAGCGATGAAGAAAAGAACGATGCGGCAAATTATCTTCATGATAGCTGTCTGCGTTTGTTTCTTCGTGACAGAAACCTCCGCGGAGGCATTTTTGCAAATGGGTAACCGGACGGTGGAAGGCTCGGTCAGCGAAAGCGTTTTTTTCGATAGCAACCCCGGGGAATCCAGCAGCAAGAAAGGGACCTTTGGGAACAATCTGGGAGGAAGCTTTCCCGTGACGCTGCCGCTCCGGAAGAACTGGGTCTATCTGTGCGTGCCCAGCGCCAACTGGATTACTTACCTCAAGGAAGACGCCAGTCAGAACGTGGTCGATCACGTTAACTATAGCGTGCCCCAGCTGCTCCGCATCGTGTTCGCCAAAGGGTGGGATGTCTCGGCGGGGTGGACAACGTCCCAATACACGTCAGGGAACGCGTCGGATACGAACAACGGGGCCGGGGGGCAGGGCCCGATGTCGGGCGGAGTGCAGGGGAACGCCCTGGAGAACAATGGACCCGTGACAGAGAAAGACAATGTTTTCAACCTCGGATTGAACGGCACGTTGGCCCGGTGGAACTTCAGCACCGGCATCGCCTACAGCCGCTACAGACCCTCGGGATCCTACAACAACCAGGGGAGCGACCAGTACTCTTTCAACGGCCAGGTTTCCGTGCCGTTGCCGGTTTTAGTGCCCCTTCGGGGATTTATTTACTATAATTATTCAAAAGAAGATCCGGTACACAGCACATCGTCGGCAAGCACGGACAACAACATCGGGATCGGGGTCATGGGGGACATCACGAAACGTTTGGGAGGCAGGGTGTCCGTGGGATATGACTCCGTCAAATATGACGACAGCTCCTCCTCGGGTTCGGGGGGCGGCACCGACTACAGCGGACTGGTTTATTCCGTTTCGTTCTCGCCGGAGTTTTCCTCGGTGACGGGCCGTCACGGGCTGACAACGCAGGCGATGTCTTTTTATTTCAGGCCGAGGGTAAGCGCCGTCGGTGCTGGCGCCGGCGCCACCAATTTCGGGACAGACACCCTAGGCTATACGTCTCCCGTGGGATCCAGTACGGGCTCCAACACGGGAGATGTTTACTCAGTGTACGGAGTGACCTACACCCTCACCCACAGGCTTAACAGCAAAACAACCTTGACCGGCCGGCTCGGCTGGCAGAGCCAAAAAGGGACCGGCTCGAACACCTATACAAGCACTTACTGGTGGGGCTCGCTGGGCGCCGCCTATCTGATCGCGAAGAACCTGAACCTGAACCTTCAATACTATCTTTCAATGAGAAATTCCGATCAATCAGGGCAAGCGTATTCAGACCAGAACGGGAGCATGGGAGCAACCTACGACTTCTAAAAAAAGGGCTAAATGACCATGAAAACAAAAAAAGCGTTTTTAAAACGGATGATTTTAAGTTTCACGATCTTGTGCGTCTGCGGAGGCGGGGCGGCGGCCCTTCTGGCGGAGGAGGCTTCCTCCGGGGGAGAAACCGGAGATCCCACGCCTGCGGCAAAAGATGCGCCGCCTGCCGTGACGGGTTCGGTCCCTCAGGAGCTGACGCAGACAAACGCTACCGATCCTCAGGCTCAAGCGATCGAGAAAGCCAGGGCCAACTCTTCTTCCGATACGGTCAGTCCCGGATCTCAACTTGTGATCCGCGTCCTTGAGCAGGAAGAGCTGAGCGGCGTTTACAGGGTTTCGGAGGATGGGGCACTGGCCTTTCCTCTCATTCGCGAAAGGATCAGTACCGCCGGGATGACCTTTGACGACCTTGCCAAAAAAATAGCGGACGAGCTCAAGAAGAATTACTTTTTTAACGTGACCGTGCTCGTGTCGCGGTTCGAAGGCCAGGCTCTGTCGCCGACGTACGCGGGCGGAGAAATGACCGCGCTCAGGGGCAGCGCCGGGACCGTATACGTCTACGGAATGTCGAGAAGCACCACGGCGATCGAGATCCCGCCCGATGAAGCCCTGACCGTGAGCAAAGCGCTCATCCGGTGCGGAGGGTTCGGTGACTTCGCGAACAAGAAGAAAGTAAAACTTTACAGGAAAACGGCCCTTTCGGAGAAAACGGAAACGATCGTGGTCAATGTTCATGAGATCCTGGACGAAGGAAAGCTGGAAAAAGATGTTGTTGTGCAGGACGGGGACATCATCGTAGTTTCAGAAAAATTCTGGAATTTTTAAAGGGGACCCAAATGGAACAACAGCCGACTCATATCGTGGAACAGGAAAGCGGCGGAATTAAAGATTACGCACGGATCTTTTTCCGCCGGCAACTGGTGTTTTGGGGATGCTTTTTGTTTACACTAGGGGTCGGGACAACGAGCCTGTTCTCGATAAGACCGATCTACAGAACGGTCGCCGCGATCCAGGTGGCGAGAGGGATCCGCCTGCCGCTTCAGGAAGCCTCGGACGACCTGGCCATGGTCAACGCCGTGGCGACCACCCTCAAGGGCGAGATGCTGAGGCTCCGGACGAAAATGGCGCTCCTCACGAAAGAGGACGGAATGGACTTCAGATACAAACGGACCAAAGTGAACGTCGAACGGCCGTCCTGGACGGTCATTCCGATCACCGTTGACGGCCCGTACAAGGAATTCACGAAAACATACGCCGAAACCTTCCTTGAGCAGTACTTCAAGATCCGGGAAGAACAAAAGACCGAAAGCGCCGACTCCGCCATCGGCAGGCTGACCAAGGAGATCGAAAGGGTCAACACCCTGGTGCTTGACGCCCAGCAGCGCCTCAAAGAGTTCAAAGGAAAGAACGAAGGCCTTTTGTTGGAAGAATACGGCAACTATTCCATGCGTTATTATCAGGACCTGGCAGCCAAGATCTCCCAGCTTGAGAACCGGAAACTGTCCATGGAACAGCAGATGGAGGCCCTTCAGAGGAGCGACAACCCGATCGCGTGGATCTCCGTTATAGACGCGGCCCTGCGGCCGATTCCAGTTTCTCAGCCTTCGATTCAGACGATACCCAGAGACGAACACAAAACGCAACAGGGAGGAACTGCCGCGAAAGAAGAAGACAATGTTTTGACCCGGACGCGCGGCAACCCGGTGGAATTTGCCGAGGAATCCGTGACTTTCGCCCTGGAGCAGAGCCAGCGTAAAAGCTGGAACAATTTAAAGGCGAAATATGAAGGGCTCCGTTCGGCGATGGCGCGGGTCGAAACGGTCTACAGACCGGAACATCCGACGAGAATAGCCCTTGCGCAGGCTCTGGTGACGACCACCAACGAGATCAGGTCCGAGGTGGGAGAAATGATGCGGACGTTCAGGGTGCAGTACCAGATGCTTTGCCGGGAGATCGATAGCCTGAGCGTCAGCGCCACGGGCGGCGCGGGGACACAGAACCTCATCAATCTCGCGAATCTGAACCGCATGAACGACCTCAAACAGGAAGTCCATAACCTGCAGCTCTTGTACGACTCTCTCATCAAGAGGGCCAACGAGCTGAACGTGAGCGCGGACACCGCCTTGGTGACCGTTTCGTTAATGGAAAAGCCGGAGATCCTGGAAAGGCCGATCTGGCCGAAGCCCATGAAGTTCATGATCCAGTTCTTCCTGATCGGGCTGGCGCTCGGCTTTGTGGCGATCGGCGTGATCGAGGCCCTGGACGACTCGATCAAATCGAGCGAAGACCTCAAAAAATATGTCGGCCTGACCTGTCTCGGGGTGGTCCCGACCATTCATTGGAAGAAAAAGAGCCTTGTCACGCACCGCCTGCCGTCCATTGACGACCAGGACGCCGTGGAATCTTACCGCACGATCCGCACGGACATTCTGCTTTCCCGGCCACACGGCGCCCTTAAGACGCTGCTGATCACGAGCGCCATTCCGTCTGAAGGAAAAACGACCGTCGCGGTCAACATCGCGACCGTCATGGCGCAGGCGGACCAGAAGGTGCTTCTGATCGACAGCGACCTGAGAAGGCCTAACATCCATAATTTTTTCAAACTGGCCAACCAGAAGGGGTTTTCCTCGGTCCTCACCCATGAAGCGACGATCGAAGACTGTATCCTGAAGACCGACATCGCCAACCTGGACTTCCTTCCAGCCGGGCCGAGGTCTCCGGATCCGGTGAAGTTCTTTCTCTCGCCGTCCATCAAAGACGTCTTCACGTATCTTTGCGGGCACTACGACATCGTGATCATTGATACGGCCCCGGTCTTCTCCTACACGGACGCGGTCATCCTGAGCGATTTCGTGGACGGCATCGCCTTCGTGGTCCATGGCGGGAAGACGTCCCGCGCCCTTATCGAACGCGCGCGGGAGCTGCTCAGCGGCAACGCCCACAAAGTGATCGGAGGGATCATTAACCGCCTCCCGGTCAGGGACGCCTATTATTATTATCCCGCTCATGAGCACAGGGACCGCAAAGAGCCTAAAGAACACAAAGAGCACAAGGAAAACAAAGAACATCAGGAAAATAAAGCCCCTGACCCCAAAAAAGAGCCCTGAGTAACCGAACAAAAGTCTTTTAAGCACTGTCATGCCCGCATGTTCTAAACGGGCATCCGGAAGCTATGGATTCCCGACCTGCATGCCGGCAGGCAGGTAAAAATCCTCGGGAATGACAAGGAGGCAAACTCCAAAGACTTGGTACCGCAAACATTTGAGATCAGAGGGGTGCGCGGCGCGGCCGGCACCTGGCCTTGTCGGAAGCGGGTTCATAAATATTCGCAACTCATTAGGCCGCATGTCATTCCCGCGTGCTTCTAGCGGGAATCCAGGGTCTGGTTTGTGTTCTGGATTCCCAGCCTGCCAGCAGGTAAAAATCCTCGGGAATGACGCGCCGCCTGCGGGATGACGCATACTAATTAAACCGCTCCCGGTGGAAAACGACCGGAGAGAGCAACAGGTAAATAAACGATGGTAATGGGTCTTCTTATTGTATACATTACTCTTATTTTTCTCCGGCCCATGGACTGGAATGAACTGGTCTACGGCTGGCCCCTTGTGAATTACCTGGCGATATTCCTGCTACCAGCCGCCTTTTTTTCTTCTACCGACAGGGAGAAAAGGGAATTATGGCGGACGCCGCAGGTAAAGATTGCCGTTTTCCTTCTGTTCGCCGCGTCAATCTCCTGGCTTTTTTATCTGCACTGGTTTGGAGGCGCCTGGCAGACGTTCCAGGACTTCGGGAAGATCATCCTCCTCTATTGCCTTATTATTCTGCTGGTTAGGGACATGAAAAGCTTTCGCATTATTTTGTGGGCTGTGCTTTTGTGCATCGCTTGGATGGCGGTGCACGGCATCCTGCAGATCCACAGAGGATACGGGTTCGGCGGCGCGGAGCCGCTTTTTCGTAAAGAAAATAATATTTATCAAATAAAAGCTTTCGGGATCTTCAGCGACCCCAACGACCTGTGCCTCGTTTTCATACTGGCGCTGCCTCTTTTGTACAGCGAGCTCAGGTCCCTGCGCAACTTTTCTGCAAAAATGGCTTCCGGGGGCATAATCGCCCTGGTCGTGTGCGGCGCGTGGCTTACGAATTCCAGAGGGGGGTTTGTCGGGCTCGCGGGCATGCTCGGCGCGCTCGTGACGTTGAAAACAAAGGGACTTAGGAGGCTTTTTTTCCTCATCTGCTGCTACGTGCTCCTCATTCTAAGCGCGCCCTCAAGGGTCGCGAGCGACGCCGGAGTGGTGGATACCGGCCGGTCGACCGCATGGGGGGACGGGATCGCAATGTTCAAGAAATACCCTATTTTCGGGGTAGGGTTTAATGGGTTTCAGGACATCTCCTCTGAAGGAATGGTCGCGCACAATTCCTATATCAGCACGCTTACCGAGCTGGGCCTTTTAGGGTACATCCCATGGTTTCTGCTGATCTCGCTCACCATGGTCCAGATCTACCGCGCGATCAAGCTGGCGGAGCCGTTCTCCCGAGAGGACAGCCACCGGCTCATTGCCATTTTTGCGGCTCTCTTTGGGTATCTTGGGGGCATCTATTTCCTTTCGCGGGCGTACGATTACGTTCTTTATATTTTTCTCGGGTTCGCGCTCGCGGAGACTAATATCGTTTCTAGCAAGTACGGGTTTCGCGAACAAATATTCGACGCATGGAAGAAAGACGCCAAACGTTTGGTCTTCGCAGCGCTGGCGAGCATCCCCTGTATGTGGACCGCGACCCGAATTGCTAATGCTTTAGGGCGGGGATGAAAATGAGCAGAACGATTGCGGTGGCAGCACGGCGCTGGATCTGTTTTGGCCGGACTTACGGGAGAGCGGGGCGTAAAAAATGGCTATACCGCTAATTTCCGCTGTTATCATTACCCGGCACAGGCCGGAGCCCCTGAAAAAAGCATTAGCGTCGCTCGCATTGCTTTCGGGCGTGCCTCTGGAGGTCCTGGTCGTCGACAATTCTGACGATGATGCCACCGAGCGGATGGTCCGGGAAGAATTTCCTTCGGTAAAGTACCTCCATTTTCTGCATACCAAACGCGTCATTTCCCGAGCCAGGAATTTCGGATGGAAGAACGCCGCGGCAGAGATCATCGCTTTTCTTGACGATGACGTGACCGTTGACCCGACATGGGCGCAAGCTTGTCTGGACGGGTTCTCTGACAAGACGGTCGGCGCTGTCGGCGGACGGATCCTCGATTACGAAGTTGAAGGACGGGATTTTCACCGTGACGCCCCGATCGGCAAGGTGCTGCCCAACGGGAGGATGACGGATAACTATGAGTGCGATCCCGGCAAGGCCGTGGAGATCGATCACTTGCGTGGCTGCAATATGGCCGTTCGCCGGGACTGTCTCGAAAAAGTACGGGGCTTTGATGAGACGTGGGACGTATACGCTTTCGAGGAATTTGACGTTTGTCTGCGGGTCCGGAAGGCGGGCTACAAGATCCTGTTCGCCCCCAAAATGTCCCTCTATCACCATCTTGCGCCTCGCCAGGGAGACAACCGGTTCGGGGGGAAGTCCGCTAAACGCCGGTACGAATATGCGCGGATGTTGACCTATGCATACGCAAAATCCCGCCATTCCGTTCTGTGGCCGTACGTGTTTTCGGGAGAAACGGGGTTGCGGGCGTTTGTCAGCCAACCGTCCTGGTGGGCTTTTTGCTCTGTGGTGGTTGGGGGCTTGGGCAAGGTGGCCGGATTATGGCGCGCCCTTTGCAGAGGGCAGGGCGACACGAAAAAACAAGACCAAGTTCTTTTTCCGCTCTTTTTGCGCGGGCTATGCCTGTTTACCAGGACTCTTCCCAACCTTCGAGGATCTTGGCGACTTCAAAATTGGCTTGGGTTGAAAGGGGAGGCCCTTGCAAAAATTCCCCCCGTAACGGTAAAGCTGTTTTTTGGATGCAAAATCCGCTTAGATTTGAGGGATCCCATGTGCCGGACAATTTACATAACGGGTTCTTTTCAAGCGTCCGACATTATGCCGTTATACCCTCATTTGATTCAACAGGGTGACTGCGTTCTCGACATCGGAGCCAATATCGGTATTTTTACGCTGCGGTTTGCAAGTCTGGTAGGATCTTGCGGCCAAGTTCACGCGTTCGAGGCGTCACCCCGTAGCGTCGACAATCTGCGGAAGAATATCGAGCTGAACACCCTCTCTCAAGTTATATTTCATCCACAAGCCGTATCGGCGGTCTGCGGCCAAATCGAGTTTTATGACTCCCATCTTGACAGTGGCCACTCGTCACTTCGCTCGCTGAACGATGCCACTATCGTTACCGTGCCATCAGTTTCCATTGATTCCCTCCTTGGTGAGCTTCCCCCGGTTAAACTAATAAAGATCGATATCGAAGGAGGGGAAATGCTTGCTTTTCAAGGAATGCAAGCGCTATTGGAGAGGGACCACCCGTTTATTATCACTGAAATCGCAGACGCATATCTCTGCGGTTTGGGGTCTAGTGCCAAGCAAGCCTGTGAGTTTTTACAAAAAAAAGGGTACGCCCTTTACCTGGTTGACTGGAAGGGACTTCATCCTTTGACGTCCCCTCCTACGGAGCGCGTGGATTTACTGTGCGTACCACATACGCGCGCATTGCCGGCAACATTGAGCGTGTCGTCTCTATGAATGTAGGCCCAATGCCATCGTCAGTTTGCCGCCGTAGGGTAACGTGTTGTGCAGACACAACGCACAGTGCGCGGAAAGGCAGCGGAAATGTTTTCGTGGAGCAAGACGATACGGCAGGCGCTGGTGACGCGACGCCAAATAAACGGGACGCGGATATGACAAGACTCCAACGACATTTTGCGAGATTGTGGCGGATGCTTCAACGCTACTGGTTTCTTCTGGCCTCTTTCCGTAATGGCGCCGCTTTGGTTTGCAAATATCGTCGCCGGCTGCCGTGTGACCATGCCGTATGTTGGGATGGAGCGACGCTTCATTCCCCTCCAAACAGAACGGGCCTAATCGAAACCATTCTGGAGATTTGGCATGAGGAAGTTTATACGGGAAAGTTCTACCAGCCCAAGTGCGGCGATGTTGTTATCGATGCCGGCGCCAGCGTAGGGCTCTTCTGTGTCTGGCTTGCTCGCAACCACCCGGATTGCCGAATCCTTGCGTTTGAACCATTTGCGGAGAACTATCAGCGGCTGCTTCAGAATATTGCCTCATCGCACGTGTCCACAATTGAGGCGCATCAAGCCGCATTAGCAGGGAAGCCCGGTCTTGGCAGGATGGTCGATGGCGGCAGCCGTTTATTGGACCACCGGCTTGCTGTGGAGATTGATGACTCGACGAGCGAACCCGCAATACCGGTCTGTTCTTTTAAACAGGTGATCGAGATGGCAAACGCTGGACGAATCGGGTTTTTCAAGATCGATATCGAAGGAAGCGAACATTCTTTATTCGAAAACGTATCGACGGAAGATCTGAAACGGGTTTCGCGTTTCGCGATCGAGTATCACGACAACTTATGCCCCGGAACATTGCATTTACTCAAGTCGCGCCTGCACGAGAGTCACGATGTTGTCATCAGAAACGCGGACGAAGACGGATACGGCATGCTATATGCCGAGCTTAGGGAGTTCGTGTGAGAGCGATTACCGAAAGCGAAGCGCGAGCGTATCTTCACCGGTTTGCCCCCCCTCCCAACGATTATGTGGAACAATCCTTGCGGCGGTTTATAGAAACGCTCAAAATTATGCCCGCGGGGGAAGGCGAATTGCTGGAGCTGGGGTGCGACAACTACTTTTCGTTGTTGCTGCGGGAGTACACGCAATACGAGATCTATTGCCACAATCTGCCCGAGGGCGGCTCGGGTTATAGCGCGATCAGCGAATTTTTGAACAAGTCGAGCGGAGAAATGATCAAATTCAAGCGCGACCATTTTAATCTGGAAAAAGAGCGTTACCCCTATCCCGATAATTATTTCGACGTTGTCACTTGCATGGAAGTGATCGAACACCTGAGCCACGATCCGATGGCTATGCTGCTTGAGATCCACCGCATCCTGAAACCCAACGGTGCGTTAGTGCTAACAACCCCCAATTTGATCTCTTGGTACGCCGTTATGAAGGCGATCCGGGGGCTGAGCCCCATGCAATTCTCCTGCTTTATAACGAGCCAACAACCTCCGCAGCTTCAGCATGCGAAAGAATATCTGCCGGACGAGGTTGCGGAGATCTTGGAGAAAGCGGGTTTCTCTATAGAAGTATTGAAAACGCCCCACGGCTTGCTCCCGCAGGAGCGGTTTGCTTTTGCAGATTGGGCGTTATTGTTGCTGATCACGCTGTGGTTCCCGCTATCGGCTCGTCATCCTAAGGCGCTGCGCAACCGCGGGGCGCATATCCATGTCGTTGCTCGCAAATCCGGGACACCACGCGAACGTTATCCACAAGTAATTTACATGGAGACATAAAAAATGCCGTCGAGATTGAAAATTCCGGTGCTTACCCTGGAGCCGCCCCGCTCGCTAGCTTACAAATGTTATTACGTGCCTGACATTGCCGCGGCGATACCACCGAGACCATTTCTTGACATCGGACCTTATGTTCGCTCTCTGCGCGCCGAAGCATATGGAGGATTTCAACGATGAAGGCTCTCTGGGAAACAAAACTTGCGCAAACGGTAATGCAAAACTCGGCCCTTCGCAAAGCCTGGAAACTTGTTCAACCGATCTATCACGCGACGCTCAAACATCTCCTGTTTCGCAGGGGCATGCGCAAATTTATTGGCGGGTATGAGATGCGTCTTAGCTATGAATATCGCCGTCACTCTTCGCTTCGAAATCCTGACGCTGAAGTCGAGTGGATGTTGGCCTCGGTCCGGCCGGGAACGCAAGTCCTGGATATTGGCGCGAACTATGGATCGCGAGCCATCCTTTTCGGGAAAAAAGTAGGGCTAAAAGGAAAAGTCTTTGCTTTTGAGCCGAGTCCAAGGCTCTATGAATGTCTCCGGCAACATGTGCTCTTCAATGGGTTGAACGGCATTGTAGAGGTTTTTGATTGGGCGGTTGGGAAGGAAGACGGAACTTTGGACTTCTATATAAATGAGGATGAATTCGATATGACCCACAGCCTTGTCAAACCCGACGGTCCGGAGGCGCATAAGAGAGTCGTTAAAGTTGTTTCGGTGGATTCGTTTTGCGACTCCCGTCAAATCACCCCTGACGTCATCAAGATCGACGTCGAGGGTTTTGAGCCCCTGGTTTTAGAAGGCTGCCGCCGTCTCATCGCACGCGCCGCACAGGTGACTTTTTTGATGGAACTGCACCCCTGGGTATGGCCTGAAATCGGATATGATGAACGGAAACTTCTGAGCTTGTTCGCCGAGTTGGGGCTTTGTGCCAAGACGCAAGAAGGACAGCCCCTCGGTCAGATACGTGAGCGAGCCCAAATACAGTTGACAAAATTATGAGCAACATGCGGTTCAATGAGGGCGTGGGGCGTGAATATGTACGGCCGCGCGAACGTTATCCACAAGTGATCTACATGGAGACATAAAAAATGCCGTCGAGACTGAAAATTCTGGTACTTACCCCGGAACCGCCCTATCCGCCGGCCTACGGCGGGGCCAGATTGCGGTTATTCAATGTGCTGGCGCGTCTTTCGGCAACGCACGAGTTCACTCTTCTCACGCTAGTGGAATCTCCCGAGGAAAAGAAGTTTATTCCGGAACTGGAAAAGCTGTGCCACAGGCTGCTGACGTTTGACCGCAAATCTTTTTTGGCACGCCCGACGTTAAAAGAACGCCTGCAAGCGCCGGCTTACAAATGTTATTATTCCACGGACATTGCCGCGGCGATCACGCGCGAACTTACCGAACAGCAATTCGATCTTGTCCACGTGGATACGCCGCACATGGCGGTTTACACGCCGCAGCTCCGCCGAAGCCGCAAGATCATGGCCGCGACCGATTCTGCAACGCTTGGCCTCCGCAGCTGGTTGGGATCGATACATCATCCGCTGAAAAAACTGCGCGCCTGCTATACCGCCTTCATTATGGAACAATTCGAACGACGGCTTTACCGGGAATATAACGCCTGCGTTGTTATCGCCGACCGGGACCGGGACGCGGTCCGGGAATTGTGTCCGAAATTGCCGATACACATCATACCCAACGGCGTGGATCTGGAGTATTTCCGGCCGCAAGATACGACCCCGGAGGAGCCCGCGCGGTTGATCTTTACGGGGACCATGGATTACGAGCCGAACGTGGATGCTGTCCAATGGTTCGTCAACCGCATGCTTCCGGAGATCAGAAAACGCGACCCCCGGGTCTGTTTTGACATCGTTGGCCGCGCGCCAACAAAAGACGTGTTGGCGCTTGCGAGTCATCCGGGCGTATCCGTGACAGGCGCCGTTCCGGACATGCGCCCATACTTGGCCAAAGCGGCGATCTATATTTGCCCGCTGCGTTTAGGTTCAGGGATGAAGAACAAACTTTTGGAGGCTATGGCCATGGGCAAGGCGATCGTTACTACCGCCGAAGGCGCCAGCGGGAATGGCGGTCGATCGGGTTCCGAATATGTGATTGCGGATGAGGAGGGAGCCATTATCGCGGCCATCGTGGGTCTGTTACAAAATCCCGAAAAACGCCGGCAGATGGGGCAGGCAGCGCGGGCGTATGTTGAGCAGCAGTATTCCTGGGACCGGACGGCACGGGAATTCCAGGAGCTCTATCAAGCCGTTGCCCGAGCGTAAAACGAACGGCGAACCGAGCCTTGCAATAGCAAAAAATGTGAAAGAGGAGGGAAAGAAACGTGAACGTGGCAAAGAACGCGATCATTCTGGCAGCCGGTGAAGGCAAGCGACTGAGACCGATGACCGATACGGCTCCGAAGTGCATGGTGGAGGTTTGCGGCCGAAGCATTCTCGAGAACGCGCTGATGCTGTTCGCCCGCCGGGGTGTCGAGAGGACGCGGATCGTTGTCGGCCATCTGGCGCCGGTCGTACGCGAACGGATCGGATCGTCTTTCAAAAATATGAAGATCGAATACATCGAGAACGCGGATTACGCGACGACCAACAGCATGTATAGCTTGCACCTGGGGTTACAGGGTCTGCGGGAAGCCACGTGGGTACTTGAAGGCGACGTTTTCTTTGAAGCGGCTGTGTTGGCCAAAGCCGTGACGCAGGAAGTATCGTGGTTCGTGGACGCGGCACGGAAAGACCTGGACGGCGCCTATATCCGGTTCGATGACTCCCGGCGGGCGCTTTCGCTCGACATTATTCGGGACCTTAAATTACTGAGCGGCCAGTGCGGCAAATCGATCGGGATGTTACATCTGGGCGCCCGCGGGACGGAGCTTTTCAAGCGCTGGCTGGAGGAGGGAGTGAAGGCGGGGCAGACCAATCTCTACTATGACCTGATCGTCGGCCCGCACTTCAACGAGGCGCATGTCGAGGCGGTGGACGTGGGCGGCATGAAATGGTTCGAGATCGATAACCTGGCGGACCTGGAGAACGCGCAGAGGATGTTCTCATGAAAACGGTCATGATCATTATTGACGGTGTGGGCGACGAACCGATCCCCGAGTTGGGCGGCCGCACGCCGCTGGAAGCAGCGCTCATCCCGAACATCCAGTACATCGCCAGCCGCGGGCAGATAGGCCGGATCCGCACTACCTTTCCCGGGTTTCCGATCGAAAGTATGGTTTGCATTATGGGGTTGCTCGGCTACGAACCGGAAAAATATTACCCCTGCGGCCGGGCGTCTTTTGAAGCCATGGCCAAGGGGATACCGCTCGGCGAAAAAGATCTCATCCTGCGCTGCAACACGATCACGGCGGACCTTCAGCGACAGGTGATCACCGATTTTACGGCGGGTCTCATCAGCGACAGCGACGCCCGGGAACTTATTACCCAGATCAAACTACCGCACGATAACTGGGAGCTCTATCCGGGGCAGAGCTATCGCAATATTCTGATCATCCGGAACGCGGGGATCGATCCGCGAACAGTGAAATGCTTTGAGCCGCACATGCATATCGGTCAGTCCGTGAAAGACCTGCTTCCCCGGAGCGACGACCCGGCGACGCGGCCCCTGGCGGGAGAGGTCGCCGCTTTCCTTTTAGACACTCAGACCCAGATCGCGAAAATGAAACTGCCAGAGAATTGCGCGGCCAACATGCTTTGGGTCTGGAGCCCTTCAAAAAAACCGGTTTGGCCGACGTTTCTGGAGCAGACCGGCAAAAAAGCGGCGGTTGTTTGCGGCCTCGATTTCCTGCACGGCATTGCAATGGCGGCGGGCATCCATTTTGACGTTATCCCTGGGGCGACGGGTTACATCGACACTAACTACAAAGCCAAAGCGGAGTATACCTTGCGATATCTGGAACATTATGACTTCGTGCTGACCCACATCAATGCGACCGATGAAGAAGCGCATCAACATAGTTTTCGCGGCAAGATCGATGCGATCGAGAAGATAGATCGGCACATTGTCGGTCCTATACTGCACGAACTGATAAAAAAACACGGAAGCAGTTTTCGTATCATCGTTTGCGGCGACCACATGACCCGCTGTTCGGACGGCAAACACACGGACGCCCCAGTGCCCTTCGCGCTCTTCGGTAACGATATAGAGGAGTGTCATGCCGACCGTTTTTTCGAGACCGCTTGCGCGGCTCACGAACCGCTTCCCTCAATATCCTTTTTGAAGGAGAAGGTATGGAACAAAAACCGCCCTTAATGGAGCGGATGAAACAATATTGGAGCTCTCTGGACGAGCCCCAGCCGGAGCTGGTCGGATGTTACCCTATGGGCGGCGGTGAACGCCCCCGTGATTTTTTTACATTCTATAGGAGGACCTCATGATGACACCGCAGGCGAAACCGGGCTCGAAAACCGTGGGCGTGCTTGGGGGAATGGGACCTTATGCGGCCGCGGCATTCTTTAAATTATTGCTGGACCTGACCCCGGCGAAAAAGGAATGGGACCATTTGCGGGTGATCATTGACAGCAATCCCCACATTCCAAGCCGGACCCGCCATCTTCTTTATGGGGAGACATCCCCGGTCGAGGGAATGCTGGAGAGCTGCCGGCGGCTGGAAAAATATCCCGTTGATTTGATCGCGATCCCCTGTAACAGTGCCGCGGTGTTCATTCCGGAGATCCAGCCGCATCTGCGCGTTCCGGTCCTTAACATCTGTGAGGTCACGGCGAACGCCTTAGCTGCGACCCACCCTTCCTCGCGGCGTGTCGCTGTCCTGGGAGGGTACGTCACGTATAAGAGGCAAAGCTATAAGCCGTTCCTTGCAAAACATGGCATGGAATGGCTGGACCATGGCGAAGAAATCCAGAGACAAGTCGAACAGCTTATTGCCACTATTAAACTTCATCCCGCCCAGAGCGCCAACGCACGCGCGATGGAAGCGATCGTCGCAACCTTGTGCAAAAAATGGCAGGCGGACATTGTGATTTTGGCCTGCACGGAATTCGCCTGTTTGTCCGGACTCGCTTTGTCAGTCCCGTCGATTGATTCAACAAAGGAATTAGCACAATACACCGTAAAATTCGCAACCCCCTAGGGTGCCCGCATGAAGATTGGAGAATTCGCTCAACAATTAATCGAATTACTGATATTTAAACTTAAACGTCTATTCAAAAAGAACGCACGTTTTGTTGCTTTTGAAGTGGCCCGCACGGGCCATCTGCAATTTGTTCAAAATATTCTTGCGGGATATATCAAGCGTTTTCCGGGCGATAACATCTATATCGTATATGATCAAGACACAGCTTCCCGTCGAAAAGTAAAAAATACGCTCGAAAACCTGCTGCCGCAGCTAAAAAACAGAGCCCACTATGCCGCGTTCTACTTTTTGCGAAAAGGCGCTTATGCCGGGATCGACTTGTTCATCGTTCCCGACCAGTTTTCCCGAGGAGCTGCTGATATTTTCAGTGTCTGCATTTTTCATGGGCAGCCCTCTAAGGGAATTACTTTCTCCGGGGAAATCATCGAAGCGTTTGACGCGTTCTTTCTTTATGGTCCCCTGCACCAGGACGCACTGAAAGAATTTATCCGGGAATACTGCGCGGGAGAGCTACCCGCCCATCTTGCTCTTTATGAGATCGGCTATACCAAATCGGACCAACTATTAAGAGGAGAGTACAACAGAGAAAAAATTCTGTTAGAGATGGGATTAAACGCAGGGGAAAAGACGATCCTTTATGCTCCGGCTTATGACGAAGGGGCATCCTTGCGGGAGTGCGGTCCGGAACTTGTTAGGGCTATCACGGAAAACGGTAAGGACAACGTGATCGTTAAATTCCACTATCGCGATGGACCGGCCCTTTCCGATTCTTTCAGGTTTGGCGGCGAGGTCGATTGGTTCGGTAAGTTTAAGGAAATAGAAAAGGAATATCCAAATTTTAAAGTATGTACCGACCTTCAAATCGACTCCTGTCTTGCCTGTTCAGACGTCCTTATAACGGATATTTCCAGCGCGTCATTCGAGTTTCTTGCGCTGAATAAGCCTGTTATTTTCATCAATACACCAAAGTTCTTCTCGGGGTTTTTGAAGCAGAGGTTCCCGGACAAGGACACCATTTCGTGGGCAGAGCGAACCACAGTAAATGCGGGCAGGGAGTTCGGTCTGGTCGTATCGAGTATTAGCGAACTTCCCGGGGCGATCGAAGAAGTGCTCGGTCATCCCGAAACTTATCCGAGACAGCAATCCCGTTTGAAAGAATATCTTTTGTACAACCGCGGCAAGGCAACCGAAGCGGCCCTCCAAAAGATCGACTCCTTGTTGAAAGCCGGGGTCAAGTTGAAAAAACCATACAAAAAGAAGGTCTTTTTCTTGGTATTTCTATCGCTGGTCGCGTTGTTGCTGAGGCGCCTTTTGACCGCTCCGGTAAAAACGTGCATGCCGGGCGTTTATGCCAAAATCAAAAGCTGTATGGCGTCTTCGGCTGATCCCGGGAAAAATGAAAAGCAGCATAAATAAAAGCTTTACAGATAATTCAATCGTTGAAAGTTGACGCCACCGCTCCAAAGAGGTCTGACGCTACACGGGGTTCGGAACATTTAGCGGAGCAGCGAAAAGGACGTAATTTATATGAGGAATATTCTTAAGCGATTAGCCAGCTATTTTCCCGAGAGATGGCGACAGGAGTTAAAACGAGTTCATTGGAGACGGCAAATTAAAAAAGGAACATTTAGGTCAAGTGAGTGCGAATTTAACAGGCTTGAGGAATGGGTTCGTCCGGGGGATTGGGTTTTGGATATTGGCGCCAATCTCGGCGTTTATTCGCTGCAACTCTCGAAAATAGTTGGTCCCACCGGAAGAGTCATTGCTTTCGAGCCCGTACCGCAGACCTTCGAACTTCTTGCGGCAAATATGGCTTACGGGCCTTATCGGAACATCACCTTGTTAAACGCGGCTGTGTCTGAAGGAACCGGCCCTGCCGGAATGAATATTCCAAAAGAAGAGGAAACCGGATTAGACAGCTATTATGAGGCGCACCTGACTTCGGGCGAAGCAGAACTTTCTGTTATGTGTATTGCCATCGACTCTCTTGGGATCTTTGGGCGCATCAAATTGATTAAGATAGATGTCGAAGGGGAAGAAATATTAGCGTTGAAAGGAATGAAGGATTTATTAAGACGCGATCACCCGATCTTGATTGTTGAAGGAGTCTCCGGGGAGGTGGAATCCTATTTAAGAGAACTTGGTTATTCACTTGAAAAGGCCGAAGGTTCTCCGAACGGAGTTTTTCTGTATTCTCGGGAGAATTAGGAACCTATTGGATTTTAAGTAAATGAGTAATTGAAAAAGGCTTTCGTATTTCGGTGCGCGATCTTTGAATAACGCAGAAAGGTTTGGAGCTTTGCAATATAAACACCGTTGAATAAATACAGGGGATAAAATGAGTATCGGAAGCGGAATCGAGGAGAAGATCAACGACTGGTTCGCCGCGAAAGCGGGGATAAACTGCATCCGGGGGCATTTCTTTTATAAGCCGGCACTTGGTCGGGATTCTATTGTCGTGGATCTTGGCGGTAATAAGGGGTCGTTCTCGAAGGGCATCAGCGAAATGTTCCGTTGCAAGGTTTTCGCGGTAGAGCCGGAACCCAATTTATTCCGGCAGATTCCGGAAATGGAGGGCGTGAAGAAGTTCAGCTACGCCATTTCCGGCGAGGACAGCCCGGTCACCCTCTACCTATCGGACAACCCCGAGGCGAACACCATCGATCCCGGCATCCAGAAGATCGGGGAGCACAAGCAAAGCGTTACTGTCCAAGGAAAGACGTTGGAAAATTTTTTAAAAGAAATAGGCATTGCATCCGTCGACCTGTTGAAGGTCGATATTGAGGGCGCCGAAATAGCCATGTTCAAAAGCGTGGGCGATGACCTCCTCCGGAACATTAAGCAGATCAGCATCGAGGCGCACGCTTTTTTGCGGAAAGGGGACGAGGCCTACGCAAAACCCTACTCAGAATTGACGCAACGCCTAAAAAAAACAGGGTTCGATCTGTCGCCTTTCGGCCGCAAAAGCGTGGACATGCTTTTTCTAAATAAAAAAAGCATGAAAATAAAATTCATCCACAGGTTGTTTACCTATCCGGCTGTTTTCTTGCAGTTCCTGTTGTTGCTTACGAGGGGCGCGAAAGGATGTTTCCTTTCACCAAAAGGCAGTTCCGTTTTGGGAGACGAACATGAGGAAAAATGAACAGGGTGGTAGTCAACAAGAACGGATAACGCTTCCCAATTGTCCCGCCTGTGGAGAAAACCGGCGGACTAAATTATCTATCCCCGGGCACTGGGTTGATTATGAGATCTTGAGCGGGGATTGGGGATTGGAGAAATGTCGGTCTTGCGGGCTGGTCTTCACGAATCCGCGTCCTTCGGAAACCCTGCTAATGGCGTTCTATTCCAGCGGGAAATATTACCCCCATCAGACGGACGGTCAAAGCTCCACGGCAATAAGGTTTCTTATCTCCCGAATTGAACATTACTGTGGGGGAACGGCCGGAATAAGGGATAAAACACTTTTGGATTTTGGATGTGGCGGCGGTAGTTTGCTCAAGCATGCCGCGGAAAGAGGATGGCGAACAATGGGCTACGATATCGCGCCCACGGCCATTGATGCGTGCCGTTCTTCTGGCATAGATGTCACGAACGACCTTAATGTTTTACCGAAGGATTTTGACGTGATCCTATGCAGTCACTCATTAGAGCATGTGACCGATTTCGATAGGATCCTTCCTGTTTTTGCGGGTCTGATCAAACGGGACACCGGCAGGTTGTTTATCGCCGTTCCGAACGCAGAGTCATTGCGGGCCCGATTGTCGCCTCCGTGGATGACAAAATATGCAGGGGCCAACGAGCGGTATCATGCCTTTCCGATCCACCTTTCCCATTTTACAAGGCATAGTTTGATCGCTCTCTTGAAACGATATGGGTTTGAGGAAATCACCACAGAAACCTATGGTTTTGGGCTGGACAGTTATTTTCGTGCTGCCGATGATGAAAAACCCGGGGAACAGGAAAAAGCCGCAACCCAAAACGAAGGCTCGATACCGCCACAGAAATGCGGCGCCCTCAAGCAATGGATCCAGCAGACATTTATGTCGCTAGGGCTTGGGGAAAATTTGCTGGGTGTTTTTCGTTTACCGGGAAAATAGTATGAAAAAAATAAGGCATGTCGTTCCAACGCTGGACATGGGCGGGGCGGAAAAGCTGGTTCTGGACATGGTCCGCTTTGTCGATAAAAAGGCGCATGATTTTATCGTTTGTTGCCTGAGCGGAAAAGGGGTCCTTGTTGCCTTTTTGTAGTTTTTTCTGTCAATTGGAAGGAACGCCAAGAAATTTTTAGACCATGATAATATCGAAAATATCTCTAACGAGTTTACCCTTACTGTTTTTATTTAGCAGAAGAACGAGCCTAAAATTTAGGGCGTTCCAATTATGAACAATCCTACTGGTCAAAACAGGACTAGGAATTTAAGCATAGACACTTTTCGTGTCGTAGGCGTCTTTGCCATTGTTCTCATTCATACCAACTTTCTATACGGAATTACGCCGCTGAATTTTTCGTATGGCATTGTGCGGAACATAAGCAGGTTTGCTATCCCGTTTTTCATGATTACCTCGGGATATTTTTTTGCCGAAAGCGTAAAAAGGGAACTATTGTTGCCAACGCTGAAAAGATATTTGCTACGGTTGATGAAGTTGTTTTTGGGGTGGTCTTTGGTCTACGCGGTCATTCCAGAGCATTTTATCAGAAATGCTTTTAGCCGAGGGCTCTTGGACGGCTTGGTTTACCCCTTGCTTAGCAAAATTACGGGAACCTTCAGTGGCGTGTATCACCATCCCGCGCATTTCCTTATCAACGGGACCTCCTATCACCTCTGGTTTTTTTCGGCTTTAATGATGGGAGCGATTTTACTTAGTCTGCTGATCCTATTAAAACAGGAAAAATATTTACTTTTCTATGCCGCATTTTTATTTACTGCGGGGTTGTTTATAACCAGCCACTTGGTAAAGATTCGTGTTCCCAGCTCGTTTCTTTGGGGGAACGGCCCTTTCTATTCAACAGCTTTTTTTGCAATAGGATGGCAGGTTTCCCAGCGCATTTTTACTCCGACCTGTTTTTTCTCGGCGATGATAATATTACTCGGGATTGCATTTCGCATGGCAGAAGTATTCTGGCTGCAAAAATACTTTTCTATAGGCGAAAACATTTTCAATATTAATCCTTGTACGTTAGGAGCAGCGCTGATGGGAATGGGCGTGTTTTTTCTTGCTCTGTCGCAGCCTATGATAGGAGCCCCCGTTCCTATTTTTAAAATAGCACCGTTAACACTTGGCATATATACAATACATCCCTTGGTTATATCAGATATTCCAGGCTTCCCTCCGGAGAGTTTCCCCCTGGTTGTTTGGCAGGTGACGCGCCCTCTATTGATTTTTATGTTGTCGGCCGGACTCGGCATCATTTTGAAAAAGTTTAAGGTGACTAGAGGGCTTGTCAGTTAATGGGTGTTACCAGGGCAGGGTGTTTTCGTGGAGGAAAAAGCAACCGCTACGAGGATTTTAGGGACGGCTGCTGGAAAGCGAAAGGTTAGTCAGTGGAAAAAGTAAGGGTCATGCATGTTGTGCCGACACTGGACATGGGCGGGGCGGAAAAGCTGGTCCTTGACATGGTCCGTTTCGGCGGCGGGAACGGCCATAAATTTGTCGTTTGCTGTTTGAGCGAAAAGGGAGTCCTTGCCGCTCCGATGGAGCAGGCGGGCGCAAAAGTCGTTTGTCTCGATAAAAGATACGGTCTCAATTTCGGGATATCTTTCCAAATAGCTGCTTTGGCGAAAGCCGAAGACGTAAGCGTGATCCACGCGCACAATGTCAGGGCGCAGTTCTACAGCGCGATATCACGGCTGATCGATCCCCGGCCCAGATTGTTTTGCACAAGGCACCACGGCCGCCACGGGACCGCCGCTCTCAGCACTTTCCTGCTCGGAACGATCGCGAACTGCTTTACGGACAAGGTGATCTTTGTTTCGGAAGACGCGAGGGCCTTTACATTAAAACATGAAAGACTGCCTGCCCGCAAAGCCCTGATCATAAAGAACGGTATCGATATTGCCCGGTATGCCGGCACAAAAACGGACAAAGCGGCCATGAAAAGCTCCCTCGGGTTTGCCGCGAACGATAAGCTGTTGGGTGCGGTCGGAAGTCTGATCCCGATAAAAAATCACCGGATGTTAATAACGGCGCTCAAGGGGATCGAAAAAGAAGAGCCGTCCTGCAAAGTTGTCATTGCCGGCGGGGGGAGACTCAAGGACGAGCTGAAGGAATACGCGAACGGTTTGGGATTGGGCGATAAAGTCGTTCTGTTGGGCGAGAGACAGGACGTTGCGCAATTGCTGGGAACGTTCGACGTATTCGTCGTGTCATCCAGCGACGAGGGCATGTCGCTGGCCATACTGGAAGCGCTGGCGGCCGGATTACCGGTCGTGGCGACCAATGTCGGAGGCAATCCGGAGCTGGTTCGCGACGGCGAGAACGGTTTTATCGTCGCCTCTGAAGATGCTATTGCCATGGGCGAAGCGGTCCTGAAGGTCCTTTCGGACAGTTCTCTTAGCGCAAAGATGGCCGAAAACAACCGGCAGAAAGCCCTCCGGGAATTTGATATCAGGAAGATGTGCCGGGAGTACGAAGAGCTTTACGCCGTTTGAAACGGGGCATGCAGGGACAGGTCTGAGAAAGCGAAGCAGACCTGTCCCTAGATTTGTCAGTTGGTTTTGAAAAAGGGAACAGGCACTGTGCGCAGGGACAGGTCTTGGAAAGCGGAGCAGACCTGTCCCTGGATTTGTCAGTTGTTTTTGCAAAAGGGAACAGGCACTGGGTGAAGGGACTGGTCCAGGAAGGCGGAGCAGACCTGTCCCTCGGATTTGTCAGTTGGTTTTGAAAAGAGGAACAGGCATCGTGCGAAGGGACGGGTCTAGGAAAGCGGAGTAGACCCGTCCCTTGTTCGGGGATAAGCTTATGAAAGCAGCGCTGGAAAAATGGTTTTTATCGTATCTGGGAGATCTGTTCCGGGACAGGTCTTTTAATTCGAACGAACCGGTCGACGTCATGTTCTGCCTGGCGGACCATTTTGAACCCTGGTGCGGGCAAGTGGATGCTGAGACCCAAAGAAAGCGCGTCAGGGCATGGACGGAAGGTTATCCAGAGCTTGCCGAAAAATTTAAAGATAGCGACGGCCGCCCGCCCCAACACACCTGGTTCTTCCCGCCGCATGAAGCGGACGAACATTTGCTGGCGTTGACCGGACTTTGTAAAGCGGGCTTTGGCGAGATCGAACTTCACTTGCATCACGACCATATTCTGCCGGTCCCAGACACCGCACAGACGCTTGAAAAAAAGATCCTGACGGCGGTTGACTGGTACGCCCGGCACGGGCATCTGGGCCGTGACAAAGAAGGGAAGGTCCGGTTCGGGTTTGTTCACGGGGACTGGGCCTTGGACAATTCGAGGGGCGGGAAATATTGCGGCGTGAACAATGAGCTCCAGGTTCTGGCAAAGTGCGGGTGTTACGCCGATTTCACGTTTCCTTCGATCAACGAAGCCCAGCCGCGGAAGATCAATACGATCTACTGTGCCAAGGACGACCCGGAGAAGCCCAAATCTTACGATACGGGAATCGACGTCCGCGCCGGAGGAAAGCCTTACGGAGACCTGATGCTGGTCGAGGGACCGCTCGGGATCAGGACCAAAAACAAATTCCCCTTTATCGGGGTTGAAGCGGCGAATATATCGAGTACGGACATTCCCACCGGGCAACGGATCGATCTCTGGATAAAAACGGCGATCCGGGTGCAGGGGGCGCCCAACTGGGTTTTCGTCAAAGTCCACACCCACGGCGCGATGGAAAGGAACGCGGATGTATTTTTCGGCGGCGGCGCGGAAAAAATGCACGAATACTTGCGGGACAACTACAACGACGGGAAAAGGTTCAGGCTGCATTACGTTGCCGCCCGGGAAATGTACAACATCATCAAAGCGGCCGAAAAAGGCGAGATTGGCGATCCCGGAAGGTTCCGCGATTACCTGATCAATAAACCAACGGTGAACGCCGTTCCTTAGCATGGAATGGTGAAACTTCCGGCGGCTGAACCCCGGGAAGCTAACGAAAGGGCTCACAAAGACTATGTCAGAAAATACGCCGAAGATCCCGAAGACGATCTGGATGCTCTGGTTCCAGGGGCTTGAAACCGCTCCGGACCTGGTCAAGAAATGTTATGCCTCATGGCAACGGCATAACCCGAACTGGGACATCAAATTCCTGGACGAGACGACGGTGGGCCAATATGTTGATCTTGAGGCGATCGTCAAAAAAAATCTCCCGGGGATCAAAAAGGTAACCTTGTCTGACATTCTCCGCGTCAATTTACTGGCCAAGTATGGCGGTGTCTGGGCGGATGCCACCTGCTTTTGCTGCCGGCCTCTTGACTCCTGGATCGAATCCCACGCCGAGGCCGGCTTCTTCGCCTTTTGTGACCCCGGTAGGGACCGTCTCTTCGATGCCTGGTTCCTGGCCTCGAGCAAGGATTGCTATCTGATCGAGAAGTTGTGCAAAAGGGTGAACAGCTTCTTTTCGGATAATGTTTTTAATTATGAAAATAAAGCGCGCTACGACACGAGGCTGGAGGCCATCGTTGAACTCCACCGGTCACTGACCTGGCTCTCGTTCACCTTTCCGGTCACAAAAATCCTGAAGATATACCCTTATTTCTGGCTTCCTTATTTGGCCGCGGAAGTGATCAAGAGAGATAAGGAATGCAGGAGGATCTGGGACCAGGCGAAGAAAATAAAATCGCGCGAACCCATAGCCATGCAATTAGCAGGGCTACTGAATCCTATGACGGAAGAAATAAAAGAAGTAGCGCGGCGCCAGTTCCTTCACAAACTGAGCTGGAAGTACGACCAAAGCAAATATCGCCCGGGGTGCGTCCTGGATTGGGTATTGCATTCGAGCTGAACGTCCGGAAAAGCGAGTGAGGTTTAAGTGAAAAAGATCCTTGTGGTCATGAATCTGAATATGAAGCGTCAGGATTCGTGGACCGCCTTCAACCGCTCGTTCGTCCAAGAGGGGACCGTCCGGGGCTATGCCGTCGAGCACCTGCTTCCCAGCGAGCCTTGTCCCGAGGTCCGGAAATATTTCGAGGGCAGCGGGTTCAAGGCCCATATTTTCCCGGGATGGAATTCGGGCGGGAACGAGATGACCGAAAAGCAGCACGATCTCCGCCTGGGTTGGGAGTGCTGGCGCAGGGTCCGGCGGGAGAAGTACGACCTGGTCTCTTTTCACTTTTGTAACGAAGTAGCTGTTCTCCTGTTTATTTTGTTAACCAGCCTCTCGTCCTGCAAACCGAGGATCGTCTGGCATCAGCACAGTAATATCACGCCGCTCCCGGCAGGGTTTCATCCCAAAAGGGTTTTCTCGAAGCTACGGGTCTTGTCCTGGCTTGTGGACAAGGTTTGTCCCGTCTTCAGGAAACAGGAACAGATCCTGATCGACAGAGGCCTCAGTCCCGGTAAGGTGACGGCGATCTATAACGGGATCGACCCTGAACGTTTTAAGGCTCCATTCGACAAAGAGGCTTACAGGCGGGACCTTGGCCTGAAAAGCGATACGAAAGTTGTCCTGACGGTCGGGAGCCTGATCGAACGCAAAAGGGTGGACTTGTTCATCCGGGCGGCGGCGGAAGTGGTCAAAAAAGAAAATAACGTTACGTTCTTGATCGCGGGGGAAGGACCTCTTCTCGAACAGCTCAAGAAGCTTGTCGAGGAACTGGGTCTTACGGAAAGCGTCCGGTTCCTGGGGAGGCGGAGCGACGTGGATCGTCTTTTGAGGATCGGTAACATCTTTGTCCTGAGCTCCTCGGCAGAGGGCTTCCCCCTGGTTAATATAGAAGCCTGCGCCGCGGGGGCGGCGGTGGTGTCTACTGACGTCTCGGGAGTTTCGGAACTGATCAGGGACGGCGAGACCGGTTACCTGACCCGCGCCGGCGACGCGCAGATGATCGCTGAAAAGATCTTGATGCTGTTTCAGGATCCCGGTAAAGCCAGAGAGGTTGTCGCACGGGCCCAAAAAACGGTTTTTGAGCAATTTTCCCTGCAAAAAATGGTCGATTCTTATTACGCGCTCTACGGCAAGCTGCTGAAATGACCGTTCGCCCCATGGAACCCCCCAACCGTAACGGAAAACCCCTCCGGCGCGCCGGGTCAATAACGCGGCGTCAAATGCCGTTCTTTCGCGTATGACGACGAAGATATTATTTCTCTCCAACCTGTATCCGAACCCCGCGGAACCGACAAGGGCGACCTACAACAAGCAAAAGGTGGCGCACCTCGGGAAATTGTGCGATGTTGTCGTCGTCGCTCCGGTGGCGTGGTTCCCTTTCAAGGAACTGTTCTCGAAAAACATGAAAAACATTCCGGCAAAAGAGATCGTCGACGGTCTTGAAGTCCATCATCCGAGGGTTTTTTACACACCGAAATGTTTCAGGTTCTTGCACGGCTGGTTCTATTTCTTGAGCATCCGCTCTCTGATCAAAGAGATCCGCAAGACGTTTCCTTTTGACGTGATCTTTGTATCGTGGGTCTATCCCGACGGTTTTGCCGCCATGAAGCTGGCGAAGGCAATGAACAAACCATTTGCGGTCCTCGCACACGGCTCCGACATTAACGTCCAGGCCAAGAGCCCGCTACGCAGGAGGATCATCGCCGAAATCCTGAAAAGTGCCGATAAGATAATAGCGGTGAGTCAGGACCTTGGAAAGAAAATGGAGCAGCTCGGCGCGGAGGCGGGGAAGGTCGCGGTTGTGTATGACGGTGCGGACCATGATGTTTTTTCCCCGCAGGATAAGGGCGAAGCCCGGAAAAAACTCAACATTCCGCCCGGCGTAAAGACTGTTTTGTTCGTGGGTAACTTATTGGAAATAAAGGGGTTACAGCATTTGCTGCCGGCGATGGCGGCGCTGAAGAACAAGGAATGTAAACTATTTATTATCGGGGAAGGCGATCTTGGGAAAAAATTACCGGAAATGATCATGGCCTTATCGCTGAAAGACAGGGTCGTTCTGCCGGGAGGGCGGCCCCACAAGGAGATCGCTGTTTGGATGAATGCGGCGGACCTGTTGTGTTTGCCGAGTTTGACGGAGGGGGTCCCGAGCGTCATTTTGGAAGCGCTTAGTTGCGGGACGCCGGTGGTAGCAACGAATGTCGGCGGCATCCCTGAGATCATCAATGATGAGAACCTGGGGTTCCTGGTTCCGCCGGGGAATGAGGCGGCCCTGGCCGAAGGGATCGACAAAGCGCTTGATCATCATTGGAACAGAGAGCACATCAGCAACCGTGTTTCGGGGTTTTCGTGGGACATCACCGCTTCGAACATAATGGGTTGCCTGCGGGCGTGTATAAAATAATTCCCGGAAAGGAATAGCCATGGCCATGTTCAGGGACTTTGTGCGGAAGGTAAAGAACGGAGAAGGTGGGTTTTACGGGACGTTAAAGAAAACGATCCTGTTCTTTTTGAATTTCCATATCCCTCTTTTCTGGCCGCTGTCATGGATCTACAAAGGACTGTATTACTTCCACATTTTCATTAAAGAGGCCACGGTCATCCTGCTGGAGATCATTTATTTTCAACCGATGTTCCGGACCCGGTGCTCGAAGGTCGGCAACAACCTGCGGATGGAAAAATTGCCGTACGTTATCGGAGAGGGGAGGATCATCATCGGGACGAACGTCAATATATCCGGGAGGATATCTATAGGCTTTAACGACCGCGTCGCAGGAACCCCGGAATTAATTATTGGCGACAAAGTCTTTCTGGGCCACGGCTCCAGCTATGCGATCGCCCAAAAAATAGAGATCGGAGATCGTTGTTTCATTTCTTCGGGCGTCAAGATTTCCGATAATGACGGCCACCCCATTGACTCTGTCGCGCGAGGGGAGCATGAGGCAGTGGGTAACGCGGGGATAAGACCGGTTAAATTATGCAATGACGTCTGGATAGGAGCAAACGCTCTTATCCTCAAAGGCGTCACTCTGGGCGAAAAGTCCATCGTGGGCGCAGGCGCCGTGGTGACGAAAGACGTTCCTCCCAGCTGCGTTGTGGCGGGGAATCCCGCAGTTGTCGTTAGACACTTGACCTGACCCGGCAAAAGGCAGCATTGGAATGACCGGACGTAGAGGGACATTATGAAGTCGGTGTTTTTCCTGAGCAGTTTTCTGATCGTGTACACCTATTTGCTGTATCCCGTCATTCTGGCGATCCTGAGCCGTCTGCCCTTTTTAAAGAAACAGTCCGGGCACGGGCAACCCGGAGAACCGCCCAAGATCTCCCTGATCGTCTCGGTCTATAACGAAGAACGTGTTATCGAGGAAAAAATAAAAAACTGTCTGGAGCTTGATTACCCTCGGGAAAAGCTGGAGATCCTGATCGGTTCCGACGGATCCACGGACAGGACCAACGAGACCCTCAACAGATACAAGGGGCACAATCTATTCTTTTACGAGTTCGGCGGCAGGGAAGGGAAACCGTCTGTCGTTAACCGGCTGGTCCAGCAAGCAACAGGCGACATCCTCATCCTGTCCGATGGGGACATTTTCCTCGAAAAGGACTGCCTGAAGAAAATGGTGGCGCGGTTCGCGGATAAAAAAGTGGGCGGTGTTTGCGGAAAGATCCGCTTCAAAAAGCGCGAGGGAATGGCCTCCGAAGGCATTTACTGGAAGTACGAGTCGTGGATCAAGAGAATGGAAGGCTCCGTCGGCTCTACGCTGCAAGTATCGGGCGGGTTTTATGCCATGAGAAAAGAACTTTGGTGCGAGATGCCGGAGGGGACGCTCATTGATGATTTTGTCGTTTCCATGAAGATCGTTGAAAAAGGATACGCGCTTGCCTATGAACCTGAAGCCGTGGCCTGGGGAGAAACGGCCGCCTCGACAGACCAGGAATTCATCCGGCGGGTCCGCTACGGCGCCGGCGGGTTCCAGGCACTTGCGATGCTCTACAGGCTTTTGAACCCCATGCGGGGGCTTATCGCCTGGGAATTCTGGTCCCACAAGGTCATCCGGTGGTTCGGGCCGTTCCTGATGATCGCCGCTTTTTTTTCTAACGCGATGCTTTTGGGAGAAGGAAAACTGTACCTGGTCTTGTTTGTCATTCAAGTATTCTTTTATCTAACCGCCCTGGCGGGCCGGTTCCGGGACGGGGGAGGCCTTTTAGGGGCCCCTTATCATTTCGTCATGATCAACGCGGCATTATTCCTGGGTTTTTTTCATCACATTCTCGGCCTCCAAAAAGTCACCTGGAAGCAGGCGAAGAAATAGAATATGAAAATATTATGGGTCACGCCCTACTTTATGTACCCGCTCCATTTCGGGAGGAACATCCGTTCGTTCAAGATCCTTGAAAATCTGAACGCCGTCCACGACATTACGCTGGTGTCGTTCACGAGAGAGCAGGACAAGAAATATTTTGATGTGATGAAGACCGTGGCGAGGCGTTTTGTGCCGGTCGACTTCGAGGAGCAGGCCAAGGACAGCATCGGTTTTTATCTCGACGTCCTCAAAAACATGTTCTTTTCTCTGCCGTATGTCATAGAAAAATACCGGTCCGCGGCAATGCGGAGCGTTATTGATGACCTGGTCAAACAGGAAAAGTTCGATCTGCTGGTATGCGACACTCTCGCGCCCTGCATCAACATCGAATCGAACACCGGCGTTCCCAAGATCGTCTTTCAGCACAACGTTGAGAGCATGATCTGGCAAAGAATGTATAAAAAAACGGCCGACCCGGTGAAGCGGCTTATCTTTTTTCTGCAGTACATCAAGCTCGAAAAATATGAAAAGAAAACCCTGCAGGGGTACAACTCGTCTTTTGCCGTGTCCAATGAGGACGGAGAGTTTTTCAAAAAGGAATATATGGTTAAAGATGTGAGGATCATCCCGACCGGCGTCGATACGCAATACTTCCACAGATCCGAGGAAGGTCCGGAGTCCGAGACCCTGATATTCGTCGGGAGCATGAACTGGCTGCCCAACATTGACGGGATGTCCTTTTTCATCAAAGAGGTACTGCCCCTGATCAAGGAGAAATGCCCTTCGGTAAAACTCTATATCGTCGGTCACGCGCCCAAGAAGGAGCTTTATAATCTCGCGCAGGCGCACAAAGAGATCGTTGTGACCGGCACCGTGGACGACGTGCGGGAATATATGAAAAAGGCGAGCGTTTACATCGTTCCCCTGCGGGTCGGGGGAGGGACCCGGATCAAGATTTACGAGGCGATGTCGATGGGTAAAGCCGTGGTTGCAACCTCGATCGGAGCCGAAGGACTGCCGGTCACGCATAATGAGAATATCATTATCGCGGACGACAAACAGCAAATCGCTGACGCCGTGGCGGAGTTGATCAAAGACCCGCAGCTCCGGGAGCGGATCGGGACGCAGGCGCGGAACTACGTGGAAGCGAATTGCGGGTGGGACAAGATAGCGAAAATTTTCTCGGACCAGTGCGAGGCGGTCGTCCGGCAGGAAAAACAACAGCAATGATCTGAGGAGCTCTTATGAAAATCAGCGTTTTCGGTTTGGGGTATGTCGGGTGCGTTTCCGCGGCGTGTCTCGCGAACGAAGGCCACAAGGTCATCGGGGTGGACGTCAGCAAGACGAAAGTCGATATGATCAATAAAGGCCGTTCTCCCATTGTCGAAGAGGGGATCGGCGCGCTGATAAAAAAGGTCGTGCGCGAAGGCGGTCTTACGGCCACTTCTGACGTAAAAAGCGCTCTGCTGAAGACAGAGCTCAGCTTTGTGTGCGTTGGCACGCCCAGCAGGCCCAACGGCGACCTCAATTACGATATGATCCAACGGGCTTGTTTTGATATCGGGGCCGCGCTCAAAGGGAAAAAGGAAAAACACGTCGTGGTGATCCGGAGCACCGTGCTTCCGGGCTGCGTCAGGGAGGTGGTCATTCCGGCCCTGGAAAGCCGCTCGGGAAAGAAGGAAGGCAAAGGCTTTTTTGTTTGCGTGAACCCGGAATTTTTGAGGGAAGGGACCTCCCTGAAAGATTATTACGACCCGCCGTTCATTTTGGCCGGCCTGGACGCCAAAAGGAACGGCTCCAAAGAACTGCGCGCGGCGTACAAGAACATCAAGACCGAATTCATCGAGGCCTCGATCGAAGTTTCGGAAATGATCAAATACACCTGCAACGCTTTTCACGCGCTCAAGATCGTGTTCGCCAATGAGATCGGCAGTCTTTGTAAATCGATCTGCGCGGACAGCCATGAAGTGATGGGGATTTTCTGCAAGGACACGAAGCTGAACATCTCCAAAAGGTATTTAAGCCCCGGGTTCGCTTTCGGCGGCTCCTGCCTTCCCAAGGACCTCCGGGCCATGACGTATAAGGCAAAGAAAGAAGACCTGGAGATCCCGTTGCTCGGGTCTCTCTTGCCGAGCAACAACGCGCACTTTAACAAGGCGCTCGAATTCATCCTTTCCCTGGGGAAAAAGAAGATCGGGGTTTTGGGTTTGAGTTTCAAGGAGGGGACGGATGATCTGAGGGAAAGCCCCAACGTCAGGCTGGTGGAAAACCTGATCGGGAAAGGGCTCGAAGTGTCCATTTATGACAAGAACGTGTCGCTCGCCAAACTTTTCGGGGCGAACAAGGAATTCATCGAGAAGCAGATCCCGCACATCTCGAAGCTCATGAAGTCTTCGCCGGAAAAGGTCATTCAAAATTGCGAGGTCATCGTCATCGGGAACAAAAGTCTTGGCAAAGACGCCGTCGTGAAGCACGCGAAGAAAGGCCAGATCGTCTTCGACCTCGTCCGTCTTTTTGACAAGCCCGGCGCGCTGAAAGCCAAGTACCATGGCCTCTGTTGGTAGGCTCCGGTCGGTCCGGCTATCGTCCCGGCTCAAAGAGGCTAGACGATACTCTAGACGATAACTAGACAATAGTGTATACTTCCAATATGGAAAAGCCCCCCTACCGGATCACGGACCGTCTCCTGGCAATGCTCGAAAAGATAGCGGCCCTTTCCTCGAGGATCGCGGCGAGCCGGCTGCAGCTTTCGCTACGCTTAAAGCTTGGGGAAGAAGCTCTCCGGAGGAACGCGCACTCCTCGACCTCCATAGAAGGAAACCGGCTTTCACTCGAGCAGGTCGCGGCGATCAATGAGGCGCGTGAAATTCATGCCGACGCGCGTCAGACGCTGGAGGTCAGCAATTACCTTAAAGCGGTCAGGTGGGCCATCCGTCAAAGCGGCCGGAACCTGGATGAAAAAAAACTTCTGCGGCTCCACGCTTTGATCACGAGCGGATCGTTAAGCAAAGACAAGAGCGGCCATTATAAAACCAGGCAAAATTATGTCGTGAACGGCCGCGGCCGCATCGTTTACACGCCGCCACCGCCGTCGGAAACGCCGCACCGGGTGCGGAAACTCCTGGAGTGGGTACGGGAAAGCAAAGGCGTTCACCCTGTCATTGTCAGCGCCGTTTTTCATCATCAATGCGTGTCTATCCATCCCTTTTCGGACGGGAACGGGCGGGTCGCCCGCGCCGCGGCCCAGTGGATCCTTTACCGGCGCGGTTTTGACCCCGGTCATTTTTTCGCGATCGACGATTTTTACGCAAAAGACCGGGACCGTTATTATGAAAAGATCCAACAGGCCAGGGAACTGGACGGCGACCTGACCTTCTGGATCGAATATATCGCGGAAGGGCTTCTTGTCGCCTGCGAAGATGTTTTTGATAGGATCAAGGCGGTCTCAAGATCCACGAAAAGAAAGGTCCTTCTGACCCCGAAACAGGAAGAACTTCTTGCCGTCCTGCGCGAGCATGGAGGCATGGGTTCCGCTCTGATCGGAAAGAAACTCAAGGTCAAACGGGCCCGCGTCCATCAACTCGTCGTCCCGCTTATCAAGGCGAAGGTTCTCACGCGGACAGGCCGCGCCCGGGCCGTTCGATATTATCTAGCGGACTAAAGATGTGTAACCGTGTCGAGGGTGGAGTTTGGTATTTTTGTGCCGATAAAAGACGAAAGGTGTGTTTTGATGGTCTTTAACCCCGGGAGAGAATAGGGACGCCATGAAAAGTTCGATCTTGTTGCGGTGGCCTGTCTACCGGTCTTGGGTAGCCTCCCTCAGGTTCCTGAAGGAGGCCGGGATCGACCCGCGGATCTTTGTCGCCTCCTCCGCTTTGGCGTTTGCCGCCGCCCTCGCCGAGGGGGCGTTCATCGGTCTTTTGATCCCGACTTTGCGGGGCATCCTCGAAAAGAACTACGCCTTTGTGAACCAAATACCGGTCCTGAAAACGGTGGTCAACCTGCTTCCCGGGACCCTTCCGCAAAGCAGTAAGGCCGTTTTCACCCTGCTTGTCCTGATGGTCTTCTTTTTCGGAGTGACAAAAAATGCGCTGTGTTACTTTCAGTCCCTTGTGACGCGCTATCAAGTCCTGAGCTTCGCGGCCAAACTCCGCGGAATGATCTATGCCCGTTACCTCAGTTTCGGGAAAATGTTCTTCGATCATGCCAGCTTCGGGCACCTTCATCAGGTGATCATCACTTACGTGACCCAGCTCTCGCAGACCGTCAGCGTCTTCAACGGGTTGCTCTACCAGATGTTCGCCCTGTTCGTTTATCTGGGGATCGGGCTCTTCATTTCGTGGAAACTCATGCTTTTTTCGATGATCGTCTTTCCGGTTTCGTATTTTGTCCTGCAAAACCTGATCAAGAGGATCCGGAGGTCGTCCGAGGCCTGGAGCGAGGCCTACTCCGAACTCGGAAAAAGGATCTCCAACGCTCTTTCCTCCATCCTTCTGGTCAAGGCGTACACGAACGAGGAAAAAGAAAAAAAATATTTCAACTTTACGAACGCCCGTGTCCGGGACTTTTACTTCAGCATCGAAAAAAAGCAGCTTCTTGTCACCCCGATGCAGGAGGTCTTTACCCTTTGCATGATCCTCCTGGTGGTAGGGGTCATGGCCGTGATGCTGACGCGCGGTAAAGCAGGAGGTGTCGCGGAATACATGGTCTTTTTTTTCGTCATGCGCCGGGCCGCCCAAAGCTTCAGCTTCCTGGGGGAGATGCAGAGCATGCTGGCCAGCGTCCGCGGGCCCATTAAAGAGATCCGGCAGGTCTTTAACGATCAGGACAAATTTTTTGTCCCGGAGGGGGACAAGGTCCTGACGGGCCTGAAGGCCAAGATCGAATTCAGGGACCTCGATTTTTCCTATGTCGAAGGACGGCAGATCCTGGACCATTTTAACCTGACCGTGAAAAAGGGGGAGACCGTGGCCATTGTCGGCGCGACCGGGTCCGGGAAAACGACGCTGATCAATCTTTTGATGCGTTTTTATGACAATCCGCCCGGCTCGATCTTTATCGACGGGACGGATACCCGGGAATTCACCACGGAGTCCCTTCGCGCGAAAATGGCGCTGGTCAGCCAGGAAACTTTCCTGCTCAACGGCTCCTTCACGATGAATCTGCTGTACGGGCTGGACCGGGAGATCTCAAGCGAAGAGGTAGAGGAAATTTTGCAGAAAGCGCGACTCACGCCGGTGGTCAAACGCATCGGTCTTGAAGCGCTTGTGGGGGAACGCGGCGTAAAACTTTCGGGCGGGGAGAGGCAGAGGGTCGCGATCGCGAGGGCCATGCTGAAGAATCCCGAGATCCTTCTTCTGGACGAGGCCACGAGCTCTCTTGATTCGACCACCGAGAAACTGATCCAGGAAGCCCTCGCGGAAGTCACGGTCAATAAAACCGTGATCGTGATCGCCCACCGGCTCTCCACGGTCCAGAATGCGGACCGTATCGTCGTTCTCGAAAAGGGGCGGAAGGTCGAAGAGGGGACGTTCAGCGAGCTCCTCGCGAACAAAGAAAGCCATTTTCACTATTACTGGCAAAACCAGACATTAAGCGAAAAGATCTAGAAGCGGTTTCATAAGTCGCCGTAAGTGCTTTTGTGGCATTGTTCTTTCATTGTCATCCCCGAACGTTTTTACCTGCCTGCCGGCAGGCAGGTCGGGGATCCAGAATACAAACCATCCCTGGATTCCCGCTTAAAGCATGCGGGAATGACATGCTGTTTATAGGGTTACGCATACTTATGAAACAGCTTCTAGCCCTTTCTCCCCCGATCCCTCCTGCTCCACCGTTACTTCCCGATGCTTTAGAAGAGCTCCCGATTGCCGATAAATGGTGTGGGTTATCCTGCGCGGTACAATTACAGCGAGAGCGTTTGAAGAGGAGAATATAAGTTGGCGAAAAGCGTGCAAAGAAAGAATTACGGGTTCGCGAGGGTCATTTTTTTCAAAAGGTTCAGCATCCTGCTGGACGGCGCGGCCGTTCTTTTCGGGTTTCATTTTGCCATGGCGCTTTATTTCGGCGCCGCAAGAGCCGCGATCATTTTCCAGGAGAACCTCGGGTTCCTGGTGCTTCTGACGGGGCCGATCTTTCTCGTTTTCTACCTGGCCGATCTTTACCCGCGCTACCGCTATTTCGACACGCTGGTCCGGGTCATTCCCTTGTGGAAGGCCATGGCCTACGCCATGATCCTCCAGCTGATCCTGGTCCATACCCTGTGTCCCGCCATAGCTCCGATAACTGTCACAGCCATTTTTTTCGAAGGTTGGGCGATCACCCTTTGCAAGCTCACGGTCACCGTGTTGGCCAGGATCTTCGGGCCCAAGGACCGGGCCCTTTTGATCGGGTACACGCCTGGAGACGAACGGTATTTTGATTTTTTGAAACTCCGGCCGCGATTGACGGTCGCGATAAAGATCATCGGAGTGATCGGCCATGTGAAGGAACATGACAATAAGGCGCTCGAGCAGCACGGCCTGCCTTTGTTGGGGGATTATTCCCGGCTGAACGGCATCATCTCATCCGAAAAGATCTCCACCCTGGTCATCAGCCCGGGCTACGACGGGCACGGCGAACTCCAAAAACTTCTCATGATCGCCTCGCAGCAGGGTGTCCGCATGATCATGCTGGACGAGCTGTGCGCGGAAGTGACCCAGAAGATACCCTACGAGCTGGTCAACAAGGCCGAGCTTCTGGCGGCGTGCCTCCATCAGGAAAGGTACGCGTGGATCAAGAAAAAAAGAGTGCTGGACCTCGCGCTGACCCTGTTCCTGTGCGCGCTGTTGCTGCTCCCGGCCATTCTGATCGCCATCGCGATCAAGGTCCTGTCGCGGGGGCCGGTCCTTTATTCCCAGTTGAGGGTGGGGTTCCGCGGCGAAGAATTCAGGATGTACAAATTCCGCACGATGCGGGCGGATGCCGAAAAAGGCGAAGCTCAGCTCGCGGTAAAGAACGATCCCCGCGTCACCTCTTTCGGCAGGTTCCTGCGGAAGACCCATTTGGACGAGATCCCCCAGCTTTGGAACATCCTGGTCGGGGAAATGAGCTTTGTCGGCCCGCGGCCGGAACGGCGGAGCTTCATCGAAAAGCTCGAAAAAAAGATCCCGCAGTACGCCTTGCGCCTTTATACCAAGCCCGGGATCACGGGCTGGGCGCAGGTGGTGCAGGGTTACGCGGATACCCTTGAAAGTTTGAAGGAAAAGTTCAGTTACGATCTTTATTACGTCAAAAATATGGAATTGGCCCTGGATGTGCAGATCATCCTGAGCACGGTCAAGCACCTTCTCCTGGCGACCGGGCAATAAATACCGCCGGTTGAAAGCGGTCGTGACGAATTATTTGTGTAAAGGAAGAAGATAAAGTTTTACCGGAAATCGATAGAACGGGAGATCTCTAGATGGAAAAATCAGTTCTTTTGGTAGGAAGTGCCGGTTTCCTGGCCGAAATGCGCAGCAGGCTTTTTCCCCTGGCCGGTCTCGTGGAATCATTGGGAGACGAAAAAGACGCCCTGAAAAAGGCGAAGGACCGGGCCATCAAAACGGTCATCATCGACGATGAAACCTGTTCCCGGAAACTTTGCGATCAGATGCTCGCGTTCACCAAGCTTTCCGGAAAAGAGTCGATCATTATTTCCTCGGATGAAAGTCATGAGAGGATCATCGCCGCCAAAGACGCCGGCGCCTCCGATTATATCCTGAAGCCGTATCATGCCCGCGAATTGATCGTCCGGTTCAACGCGGTCCGGTACAAAAAAAAGAGGATCGCCTGCATCGGGGGAGGGACCGGCCTTTTCAACCTTCTGTTGGGACTGAAGGATATCCGCAATACGCTCCTTTTTTCCATCGTGAGCACCACGGACGACGGCGGTTCGTCGGGACGCCTGCGGGCCTCGTTCGGCATGCTGCCCCCCGGGGATATCCGCCGGAGCCTCATCGCCCTCTCGAACGCCCCGGAACTCATGAACCAGCTCATGCAGTACCGTTTTACGAAGGGCGGGCATTTTGTCGGGCACAGTTTCGGCAACCTTTTGCTCATGGCGCTTGCCGAGATGAAAGGGTCCATGGTCGAAGCGGTGCGTAATATCAGCGACCTCCTTTACCTGCAAGGGATCGTCTTCGCGGCGGTCGAGAACGCGACGACGCTTTGCGCGCGATTTGAGAACGGGAAGGTCATCCGCGGGGAAAGCGCGATCGATCTCTGCAAAGGACGCCCCCCGGAACTTCGGATCGTCAAGGTCTGGCACGAACCCGACGCGAAATGCGGCAGGAACATCTTTTCGACGCTCATCAACGCCGATTTCGTTATCATCGGACCGGGAGATCTTTACACGAGCATTGTCACGAACCTTCTGGTCAAAGATATCCGGAAGGGCCTGACGGTCACCGGAGCAAAGAAGGTCTACATTTGCAACCTCATGAACAAGCCTGGAGAGACCAGCGGTTATGACGCCGAAAAGCACACCAGGGAGATCGTCCGCTACATGGGCGGCGACTATCTGGATTACGCGGTCTATTCGAACACGTACTTTTCAAAAGAGGCGATACAGCGGTACGCGGACAAGGGGCAAGCTCCCGTGAACATCAGGAGCATGGACGCCCTGAAGGATATTACCAAGGCGAAGATCGTTCTCGGCGACGTGTGCCATGAGACGGAGCTTGTACGGCACGACAGCGAAAAAATACGGCGGGAGATCGAAAAGATCATCGTGGGGCGAACCCGGAGTTCTGTGTAAGGGCCGGCACTTGTGCGCCCGCCAAGGAAGGCGGATCTCGTGCTGTTTTTCGTTTCGTCCGGACAGCAAACGTTTTTTAATCTTGCCTTGAATATCCTCGTCAACGGGAAAGGGAGCGATCCCGGTGCTTAAACATCTTGCGGCAGGGCTTCTGGTCTCTCTGGTGGTCCTCCTGGGGCTTTATACGGCAAGAGGACGCGACACAAAAACCCTGGCGGTAGCGCCGTTCTGGATCCTTTTTTTCGAGGCGTGGAGTTTTCTGCCGAGCATCCTGAAACACCTCCCGTTCCGGTCCCTGACAGCGGGATTGGCGCAGGACCCCATCAACAATATTTTTTTCTTTTACGGGTTCCTTCGTGAGCTGCGGACCACCGGCGGGGTATGGGCGCTTGCCGTTATTTGTTTTGTCTGGTTTTATTTCCTGACCGTTTTTATCCGGCACCTTGGAATGCAGGAGAAGGCGCTGAAAGACCTCGGGAAGGGGGCCTGACCATGGCGACACCTGTCATGCATATTGCCGCGGGAATGAGCTTCCCGTTCTTTTTAGGCCTTCCGTGGCTGTTGAGGCTGACATCCAAAAAACTGCTTGTGGTGGTCCTCCTTATGATCCTGTGCGGATCAGCGGCGGTCCTTCCGGACGCCCCGCGTTATTTTATGAGAAAAGAAGAAGCCGATTATTTGAGATACGGAAAAGGGAAACCCGTCTCCCGTTATTCCTTCGAGCTCAATGCCTTCGCCAACGCGGCCGCCCATGATTCGCCTTATATCAACGCTTTCGCTTTTCACGGATCTCTCGATGCCTATCACTCCGAGGCCCGGGGCTTCAGGGAAGGGATCCTCGCGATATTTTTCATGTTCCTCACGGTTCTTTTTGCCGCAAGGGCCGCCATTCTAAGGAACGAGAAAGAGATACGCCGTATTGAAAAAAACAGAACTCCCATCTCCTCGGGCGGACAAGCAACTTGAAATAAGCCCTGTTCCCGGCCTACCGGACCGTTCCCCCTGTTTATTGATCGCCCGTGATGGTATTTGTTATATAGCTATTTTGTGGCTTGCGTGTTACCTTTTGCCATCCAATGGGGAACAGACCCCTGCGGAAATTATCATGACGGAAGGAAGCTCAAAGTGGCCTTTCCTATTTTGCACTCGCTCGTTGGTTGCGCGATCCATCGCGCGGGAGACAACAAGAATTGGGGCTGGGAAAAGGCCGTTCTTTTCGCCTTTGTCGCGAGCGCGGCCGATCTTGACTGGATCCCCGGAATTTTAGTGGGGCACTCCAGCCTTTTTCACCGGACGATCACGCACAGCTTCGCGGCAGCGATCGTTTGCAGCCTTGTGACGGCTTCGATCGCCAGGTTTTGGAAAAAAAGCGGATTCATCAAGATGTTCCTTCTCTCCTTCGCCGCCTACACCTCCCATCTTGCCGTGGATCTTTTCAGCCCCTGGTCACAGCCCCTTTTTTGGCCCTTCCAGTCGGCGCATTTGGCCCAGAAGATCCAGATGTTTCAGTCCATGCCGTTCCGGTGGGACGGCCTGTCGCATTTTGTGAGCCGCCGTCTTCTGGTCGCCTGGAGCCTGCATCGTTTTGAACGTGAAATGATCTGTCTTGGCGGCGGGCTATTCTTCCTCACAGTGCGCGCCGCTTTCCGTTCTCTCCCGCCCGTTTTCCGGAAATCTTCCGCCCTGACCGCAGACGAAGCCGCGGCTTAATCCGCGCTGTCCCGCACGGTATCAACCAACATTTCCATCGGAACGGTTCATTGTGTGCGATCCCGGGGTCCTTTCCTGGACAGCGTTTCGGGCATGTGACGGCAGAACGCGGGAACAATGATTTTTTAAGATATGGAACCGCATTCTGTATTATAATTACGCGCAGGCTCTCGGAACGTCCGGAAAACCGGTTTTTTCTGAGCGCGAAAGTCAGATCGTTCTGTCCAAAAAGTATTTATCAGACCGGAGAAAGCTTAATGGAGCAGAATTCCGATACATCCCGCGTCAAAACCGTGCTGGGGATCGTTTTCGCGGCGGGTCTTATGCTGCTGGGAGGGTATCAATTCGTGCGTTTTAAGGCCACCCGTTCGCCGGCGTGGGCAACAACGATGGCGATAGAGGAATTGAAGGCCGGCGTGGTGCACATGGAGAAAGGGGAATATCCCAAAGCCATCAAGGACCTCAATGCGGCCATAAAAATAGATCCGAAGTTATTCGCCGCTTATAACAACAGGGCTCTCTGCTGGCTGGCCAGCCAGGATCTGGACCGGGCCCAGGCCGATCTCGACAAAGTCGTAGAGCTCGATCCGAACAATGTGCGCGCTTACGTTAACCGGGGGGCCACCTTTGCCAAGAAAAAGGAATGGGACAACGCGATCTCCGACTTTACCCGGGCCATCGAACTCGATCCCGGCCAGCCCGATGCGTACGGATATCGGGGCGACGCGTATTTTCAAAAAGGGAACAGTGAATTACTGGCCTTCAGCGATTACCGCCGGGCGATCGAGATCGACCCCCGCTCCGCGGCGATCTATTACTACAAGCGAGGCGTTGTTTACGGTCAAATGGGAGAAACGCGCAAGGCGATCGAGGATTTTACGAGAGCCATAAAGCGTGCCCCTGAGTTCGGGCCCGCTTACCAGGGCCGGGCGATCGCCTATTTTGATACCAAGGACTACGAGAGCAGCTGGAAAGATGTCGCCAACCTTAAATCGCTGAAGTTCGAGGTCAACGCCGTCTTTTTAGACGCTCTCAAGAAAGCTTCCGACCGGGAAGAGAAGTAGTTTTTTGTGTTGGATGGCGCCCGCCGGCCCGAACAACAGCGGCGCTGACGAGTTTCTAAGAATAATTCCCGCCTCTTTTTTATCCGTCCCTAAAGGTCTGATCCGTTGTTTGTTCATGAACCGACAGCGATTTTTTGCGGCTCAGTCCGTCGAGGAGTCGTCATCCGGATCTTCCGGCTCGTCGGGTATGATGATCCGTTTCTGGATCACGCTCATCAGGGCGATGATGACCAGGGCGTAGAAGATAAGACTGCCGTAAGAATGCCAGAGCTGAACGGCGGCGGCGCTTCCGATGAAATGGCCGATGAGGACCAGGATATAGATCCGCACCACGTTGGAGGCGAACATGGCGACAAGACCGGCAAAGAAGGCAAAGATCGCCTTGGCGATGTCGAGCTTTTTCCAGTTAATGATAATAAAAAGCGCGAACACGATAAGAAAGCTGGTGAATCCTTCCACGCCGGAGCACGGAGTGTAGACGCCGACGGTAAAAGAGTCGGTCCCGACGATCGGGAAGGAAGCCTGAGGGCCCGAGTCCCAGGCGAGCTCGGCGCGAAATCCTGTCAGCAGCAAAGCGCCGTAAACCGATTGGCCCACGATGCCGCACGTGGACTGCCAGATCATCGCCGGGAAGAGGAACAATTTGTGGAATACCGCGATCACGAGCGCCATGAAAGCCGTCAAGGCATAGCCGCGTTCGAATCCGTTCGGGAAAAAGGTGCGGAACAGCGAATAAGAAGACAGCGCCATCAGGACCGCGGCGAAGAGCAGGTTCGGCCGGAGAGGGAAAGCGGTTGTCGGGACACCGAACATATTGCAGAGGGCCAGTCGCACGGGATGCTGCGGGTCCAGCGCGAGAGTATGGAACAGGAAAAAGTAAAAACTGATCAGCACCAGGGACGCGGCATGAGCCACGAGAAAAGAATAGGACGGACGCTCCTGGACTTTGAAGTTTTTTGAAGGAAAGAGAAGGAGGCTGAAAAGGGCCGGTAAAAAAGCGAGAAAGGCCCACATATTATGGATCATGAGCCTGAAGGCGTGCAGTCCCGACACTACGCCGCCGGCCCTGAAATTGGCAGGGATCAGGAGAGCCAGTGCGGTGTTTTCGACGTAAACCACGGCGGACAGGATCAGAAAAAGTACAACAGCCCGGGAAAAAGATGTCATGGACGTTAGGCTATCACAGGATCGTCCGCAAGACAAGAAGCAGTCATCGAGTGTCCGGCTAAAATAGAAATGTTCCGGGGAAAGCTTTCGGCGGCCCTGTCTTTAGACAGAAAGCGCCGCAAAAACGAAGAATTTTTTACGCTTATTACGGCGTGATTTGGTATATTATGCCTCGATTCGGCGGGAGCGGATGTTCCGTGTTTTCCGGTGCGGAGTCAGCAATGTCTTTTTTTATGGAGAGGTCGCATAGCCCGGTTTAGTGCGGCGGTTTGCTAAACCGCTGTGGCACGAAAGTGCCACCGGGGGTTCAAATCCCCCCCTCTCCGCCATTTATTCTGTCAATAAATGACGGTCCAAGCGGCAGCCAAGGAAGCTGCCGTCATGGAGCGGGAAGGGATTTGAAGCCGCCTGACTCTCCATTAAATTTTTACTGGAAGTCAGTGCAGCACTGATTTCCAGAGAATTTTTTATAGACAATCAGTGCGACCCGAACGCCACCGGTTAGAGTGAGGGCGGCCGGCTTCGGAGGAAGTCGCCGACAGGCGGCTGGGGGAGAAGAAATCCCCCCTCTCCGCCATTTATTCCGTTAATAAATGACGGTCCACGCGGCGGCCAAGGAAGCCGTCGTCATGGAACGGGAAGGGATTTGAAGCCCGGATGTTACGGTGGAAGGAGACGTTCTTTTGAACTGGAAAAACAGCGCGACGGTCCTTTTAAGCACCATTCCCATATTTTCCTTTATTTTTCTCACCTCTCTGCCTGTCCACGGAGAAATTATCCTGCTTAAGAATGGCAATTCCATTGAAACCAAGATCCTCAAAGAGGACGAACAGTTCGTCACCGTGCAGGCCCCCGGGGGCAAGGTCAAGATCCCGACCGGCGAGATCCGGATGATCTGGCGCGGTTCCAAGGAAGCTCTGGTGGAAGTCCGCGGCAGGGAAGTCCTCCTCGCGAAGGGGCTCGAACTTTACAAGGAGGGCAAGTTCAAGGAAGGGGCGGAGTCTTTTGAGCAGGCGATCAGCCAGGGCGAGAGCAGCTTTTTTGTTTACGCCAACCTTGGGAGCGCTTATGCTTCTTCCGGCGAGGTGCAGAAAGCCGAAAGGAATTTTCTTAAAATCCTCGAAAGGGACCCGGAAAACGACATTGTCTTATCGAATCTTGCGCATTGTTATTACGCAGCCAAGAAGTTCCCTCAGGCGGTCAGGATCTACGAACACCTTGTTCTTAAGAGTCCCGCCAACCGGGAAGTAAAACAAGGGCTCGCCAGCTGTTATTATGCCGCAGGGTCCTTCCGGATGGCCGCGGAGACGTTCGAAAAGCTCGAGCCCATTCATGATATTGCAACATTGAACAATCAGGCGGCCGCCTTGGTCCAACTCGGCGAATTCGAAAAGGCCGGAGCGATCCTCCGGAGGATCATCCAAGCGGATCCGCGCTTCATCAAACCTTATTTGAATCTCGCGGAGATCTCCCTGCGGTCCGGAAAGTACGAAGCCGCCATATTCCAGTACAACAAAGCCCTTTCCGTGGATCCCAGGAACAGCGCTGCGCGCGCCGGATTGGCGAGAGTTGCGGCCGCGGAAAAAGAGTTTTCCAGGGCCGAAGGCCTGTTTAAAGAAGTTGCCGCGGCAGACCCCGCGTGCCCGGAAGCGCAGTACGGTCTGGCGCAACTCTTTGTTGAACAAAAAAAATACGATAAGGCCATTGCGCAGTATGAAAACATTTTGAAGAAAGATCCGGACAACCCGGCGGTTTTAAACAATATAGGACTTCTTTACCTCAGGACGAACAGGCCTGAGGTGGCCCTTGTGACTTACAGGAGGTTGTTCAGAACCGATGATGGTTACGCTAAAGGACATGTCAACGCAGGCCTTGCTTATGCTTTGATAAATGATGCCGAAAATGCCCTTGGGGAATGGGACCGGGCGCTGGCATTGGATCCCCATCTTGAGTCGGCCCTTCAGAACAAAAGACTTTTAGAAGAAACCATGCGGGGGGAACAAAGTGGCAAAAAAGCATAGGGGTTTCTCTCTTCTGGAGATCATGATCGTTGTTGTTATTCTCGGCATCATTGCCGCAATGGTCATCCCGCGCGTTTTGCACCAAACACAAAAAGCCAAAGAGACGGAAGCGGTCCAAAGCCTTGGCGCTATCCGTTCCGCTGAGCTTACGCTTCAGGATATCGCCGGGCAATTCGTGGCCGCTGCGGATGAGGCGGGGATCCGGGCTGCTCTCGGGCTTACGGTGGGCGGCGGGTTTTATCAATACAAGGTCATCAACGCGACGCCGGAGAATTTTTTAGCGGTCGCGACCCCGCTGGATTTTCTCGATAACTGGCTCAAAGAGATCGCCATGGACAAGAACGGATTCGTCGGCTATTCGCCGATCGGAGGGAGTTCTTTTTCGGGGAGCGGTTCGAGCGGAGGATCTTCCGGCGGCGGATCCTCGGGGGGCGGTTCCGGTGGCGGGTCATCAGGCAGTTCGGGCAGCGGGGGTTTGGGATATTCCTCCGGCGGGGGCGGGATCGCGACGTCGATCGGCTCGTCCGTCCCCACTTACACGACCCTGACGGAAGCGGCCCACGTGGACACCAGTTTTGCCGCGCCGACAGGCCTGCAATTGACCGCGAACGACGGCTGGCTTGTCCTTAACTTCGCGGGGAATACCGAGGCGGACGGATACCAGATCTATCGCCGTGAAAATGTTGCCGTTCCGGCAGGAACGCCACCGACCTACACAGAGCTTACGTCCGGGATCGTCTGGGGAAGCTCTACCTGGGCGGACAGCGTCAGCAATACCAATTCATACTGTTACGGGGTGAGAAGCCTGAGAAAAAATACAAGCTCGGGAAGCTGGTCGGAGTCCGAAATGTCTTCGGAGGTTTGCGGACAGGCGGCCGCCAACAGCGTCTACGAAACTAAAAGCACTGACGCGATGACGACCTTGACGGATAACTCCCGGAGCTTTTCCGCCCTTCTCGAACCTCCCGCTTTGAGCGTTGTGGGCCGGACACCCTCCGTCTGGGATGATATCGTTACGTATCTTGAAACGGACGGCATCCCCATCCTCTTCGGGAAAATGCATGATATTACGGGGACCGGCGGCACCGAAACGATCGTCGGAGAATACAATCCCATCGTTCACGCGATCGTCATCAACAGCACCTACGCGACCGCGCCCAAAGAAATGATCGCGTCGATCATCGCGCACGAGGGAATGCACGCTCTTTGGGACGAGGATTGGGATACCGGGGGAAAACTTTTCGGCAGGCCGCCGGATACCTGGGTAAAACCCTCGACGTTCGTGGACCCGAGGTCGCAGAATTCCTTGAAGCAGGAGTACAACTCTTTTGTCGGCGGGTTCCAGGTGTGGGACGTACTGCAGAGCAAAGTGACCGATCCTATGGATAGCGCCGCGATCGTGTTGAGCAACAGTTGGGAGGAAACCGAGAAGTCCTTTTTTTCCTCGGGCGGGAACCCCCTGTCGTTCACCAACACGAGCGTCACACAATTCTTCAGCAGCATGACGGTTTATTCGGAACTTCTTGATTACTGATCCGGAGGGGATGAAAATGAAAAACGATGAACTTTTCAAGAAAGCGGTTTTTGTTCTGTGCTTGATCGTGGCCCTTCTCTTTCTCGGGCGTTTGTCCGCGCAAAAAACAGGAACCGGACCGGCGCTGCCGCCGGCGATCAAATTCAAGGCGTTCCAAAGCGCGAATCCTCCCTTTAATTTCATGTTCGAATATCCGGACACATGGCGCGTCCGGGAGAGAAGCTATAAAGGGGACTATGATATGGTGGAGGTCATGGGGATCACGGATAAAAATTCGCCCGTGATGCCCGGCGCATTTATCACCAAAAGGTCCCTGGCGGCCGGAGGAAGTACCCTTAAAGGGTTGATGGATGCCTGGCTCCAGACGGAAAGCCGTTACAAGGGGTTCAAGGTCCTGTCTTCGGGGGACACGGAGATCGCCGGACAAAAGGCGTTGAAAACGGAGTACACCTATACGTTGTCCTTACCGCTTTGGAATAGTGGGGCCAAAAGCGTCACCATGAAAAAGGAACAGACCATTATGGCGAGGGGCGGCGAGTCCTTTGAAATAACATTTCTGGGAACGGACGAACAATTCAAGATCTACGGGCCTGTCTTCCAGCGCGTTCTAAAGTCGCTCAAATTTTTGTAGCCATAGTCGTTCAGCGGCGTTTTTTCTTCCGACGGCAAACCGGTTCCGTCCGTCAAAAGTTCACCCCAAAAATATCCTCTGCCGTGAGGAAGGGCCCCGCAGCCGCGTTAATATTTTAAAATTGCATTTTACCGTGATTGCCATAGAATCTTGGCGTTTTCGAGGGGAAAGAACGCGCGGCCGTAAGCGCCGGGCACGATCTTCATTTCAAGGGGGTATTTATGTTCCGGGAGCAGATCAAAGTTCTGGATTGCACGATCCGCGACGGCGGGTTGATGAACAATCACGATTTCAACGATCATTTTGTCCGGTCGGTCTTCAAGGCGGTGTCCGAGGCTGGCATCGATTATATGGAGATCGGCTATAAGAATTCCAAAAAGCTTTTTCCCGAAGAGAAGTACGGGCTTTGGAAATTCTGCGACGACGAGGATATCCGGAGGGTCACCGAGGGGATCAAAACGAAGTCGAAGATCTCCGTGATGGTCGACGTCGACCGCGTGGACGTCAGTGACATCAAGCCCAAGAAGGAAAGCCCGGTGGACATGATCCGCGTGGCCTGTTATGTCAAGGACGTCGACAAGGCGATCTTTCTCGCCAATCATTTTGCGGAGAAAGGCTACGAGACCGCCGTGAACCTGATGGCCATTTCCAAGGTGAACGACGTGGAGTTGAACGAATGTTTCACGCAGCTTGAAAAAGAATGTCGCTGCGACGTCGTCTATCTGGTCGACAGTAACGGCGCTCTCTATCAGGAAACGACCGAATACCTGATCAAAAAGGCAAAAAGCATCATCAAGACCAAGGAGATCGGGCTCCACGCCCACAACAACCAGCAGCTGGCCTTCGGGAACACGATCGAGGCGATCATTCACAACGCCAACTATTTCGATTGCACCGTCTACGGTCTCGGCCGCGCGGCGGGGAACTGTCCGACCGAGCTCCTGCTCGGGTTCCTGAAGAATCCCAAGTTCAACATCCGCCCCATCCTTGACCTGATCTCGAAGGAGTTCATTCCGTTGCGCGAGAAGATCGAATGGGGCTACGTGATCCCTTATGCCATTACGGGCATCCTGGACGAACATCCGCGCGCCGCGCTGGAACTCCGCTCCGGAGACCATAAGGAGAATTACCGCGAGTTTTACGACAGCCTGGCCGGCAGCGAGACGGTGGAATAAATGGATCTCGCGAGGTTCCGCAAAAAACCGGTCCTCGGTATTTTGCGCGGCATTCCCCACGATTCCCTGGAGCCCCTGCTGGACGCGGTGGTCCAAAGCGGGCTTGAGACCGTCGAGTTCGCGATGAACTCGAGCGGCGCGGGGGGATTGATCAAAAAGGCCGTCGCCCGGTACGGAAAAAAACTCATGATCGGCGCCGGGACGGTTTTGGATCTGCGTGACCTTAAGACCGCCCTCGGATCCGGCGCGACGTTCATCGTCAGCCCCGTCGTCGTGGAGGCCGTGGTCCGGTACTGCTCCCGGCACAAGATCCCCGTTTTTCCGGGGGCGCTCACCCCCTCGGAGATCTACCGGGCGTGGCAGACCGGCGCCACGATGGTCAAGGTTTTTCCGGCGAGGTGCTTCGGTCCGGAATATTTCAGGGAAGTGAAAGGACCGTTCCCCGGGATCGAGCTTCTGGCCTGCTCCGGCGTTACTTCCGAGAACATGGGCGTTTACTTCAAGAACGGGGCGAGCGCGATCGCTTTCGGGGCGGGCGTTTTCCGTAAAGACTGGATCGCGGCGAAAAAATTCCATATGATCCGCCAGGAGCTTCAGTCGTATCTTGAAAAGTTGCCGGGCATCCCCGGGGCCGCCGGCGTTTCGCGGTGACCTCAAGGTGCGAGTTGACTTATCCCGGAGGAGACATTAATATCTCCCCGTTATGAAACATAACGGAACCTTCCTCTTCAGATCTTGGGCGCGGATCGTTGTCGTGTGCGCCGTATTTTTTTCCTCTTTCTGCCCTCTGGTGATCGCCGAAGAACCTGTGGATACGACCGTGAAAGAGGGGCTTTTCCCCGCGAGCAGTTGGACCGCGGAAAAAACCTATACGGACAAGACCGCGCATAAATTGGGGCTTGGGTTCCTGAATATCAGCACCGGCTGGATGGCGATCCTTTTCGAACCCAGGCACGGAAAATATTTCTTTGACGGCCTGGGGAAGGGGCTCTTTTACGCGTTCACCAATACGGCCGGCGGCGTTCTGCAGGCGGCAACGTTTCCCGTTCCGGTCGATATACCAATCCTTCGCGGCGGAATCGCCTATGAATACAACCATTAAAAAAATATTCGCGGGGTTCTTGGCGGCGGTTCTTTTTGTTTTCCTTGCTGCCGTGCCCGTTTACGCCGCCTCTCCATGGGCTAAAGAAACGACCTACTGGGGCAAAACCAGGGGAAAGCTCGCTTTCGGCCTTAAGAACACTTTGCTCGGCTGGATGGCGCCGTGGGCGGAGTCCAGGTCCTCGAAATACAAGTCCGAATGGGAAGGATTCTCGGCCGGATTCGGAGAATTCGTCATCGATACCACCGCAGGCGTCGTTCAGCTCGTTACTTTCCCGATACCCGTCGATTTTCCGGACATAGGTCAAGGCCTGCCGATCCCGAATCCGAACCGGCACGCCGTCATGTTCCAAAAAGCGCGGAAGTAAGGCCCCGTTTTCGCGGTTCCGTAAGGATCGTCGCCGTTTTATCTCCTCTTCATTTGTCGGGGCCGCTTGTTTTTTGACGGGGTCGTGCTGCGCCCGTTTTCTCGCGGCGGGACCGGGAGGGAATGCTGGTTTTTGTTTTATTCAGTTTTCTTTGAACAGGACGTTAAGATTGGTCCGCGTCAGACGGAGTTTTACAGCCTCCGTCCCGCAGGAAAGTGTTCCGAACCCAAAGAACGATACGCGTGCCGCAAAAAGCCGCAGCAAAAAAGGAGACCCTCCATGGAAGAATCCACGAACGGCAAAATGAATTTCCTCAAGAACACCCAGATCATCATCCTCGGGCTTTGTATCGCCGGAGCGACGATCGTCTCAAGCGTTATTTTCTCCAAGGGCTTTTTATCGGTGACAAAGTTCATGCGGGAACAGATCACGGTGACGGGTTCGGCGCAGAAAGACATCAAAAGCGACTATGCGGTTTGGACCGGGTCCTTTGCGAGGCGCGGGATCGATCTGGCGACCGCTTATAAGGAACTCGGCACGGACCTCGCGAAAGTGAAACAATACCTTCTTTCGCAGGCCGTCACGGAAGCGGAGATCGTCGTCCGCCAGATCGAGACCGAAACGATCTATAAGAAAAATGACAAAGGGAACAGCACGAACGATATCGAAGGATACCGCCTCAAACAGTCGGTCGAGGTGCGCTCCGGCGATGTCGGCAAGATCGCCCGGATCTCCCGCGAGGCCACGGGGTTGATCAATGAGGGAGTGGAGTTCAATTCGGGGAGTCCCGAGTATTTCTATACCAAACTCGACGAACTGAAGGTCGAGATGCTGGCCAAGGCGACGGAAAACGCGAAGCTCCGGGCGGAGAACATGGTCAAGGCCACGGGCAACAGGATCGGCGTCATGCGGTCCGCCAAGATGGGCGTTTTTCAGATCACGCCAGTCAATTCCACCGAGATCTCCGACTGGGGGATGAACGACACGAGCTCGCTTGAGAAAAAAGTCACCGCCGTCGTCAACGCCAGTTTCGCGATAGAATAAGAAAAGGAGCGCGCTTGCCATGAACCTGTCGACGATGAATTTGTTCGGTATTCTCGCAGGGGGTATCCTGCTTTTCTTCGGGAAGAGACTTTTCTGGTTCTTTGTGGGGGTCGCGGGTTTTCTTTACGGGTCCGGAGTTGTCGCCCAGTATTTTCTTTCCGTTTCCCCCCTGGTCTCGTTCCTCATCGGCATCGTTTGCGGCGTGGCGTGCGCTTTGATCGCGCCCTTTTTTCAAAAGTTCCTTGTGGCCGTGGCCGGATTCATCACCGGAGGATACGCCGGCGTGTGGTTGTTCGTGCGGTTGACGCCGCTGGGGAGCGACTGGACCTGGATCGTTTATCTCGCAGGCGGTTTTCTCGGGTTCCTTCTGGCCTGGCTGTTACTGGACGCGTCGCTTATCGTGCTGTCGGCCCTGCTCGGGACCGTGCTTTTGGTGGAAAGCCTTCCTTTTCCGACGCTCATCAGCCAAATGGCGGGCCTCGCCGCCTTTGCGGCCGGCCTCGCGGTTCAGATTGGCATGCCTCCGGGCGGGAAGCCCTCGGCTGGGGCGCCGTCCGCGGAAAAGAAAAAATAAAAGTATGTACTCCGGTAGGTCAAGCCGCTCCTAGAACGGGCTGAGGTTTCCTGAACAACAGGCGGGTTTGCGCGAAGGATCTTCGCGCCCTTTTATGCCGCCGGCGATCTGTGGGAACGGGTCTCGAGAAAAAGATTCACTCCCTCGAATAAAAGCAGGAAAGCCAGGGCCACAAGCAAAATGCCCGTGATCCCCCGGGGATTGAAAATGAATTTTCCGCTCACGAACATTTCCCGGATCCACGGACCCAGAATGAAAAAAAGAGAACACAGTGCCACGATCATCATGAAGACCGCCGGCCAAAAGGCCACATCAGGGCGTTTCTTGTTCTTGAAAAGCCAAAGGCTTATGGTCAGGAGCACCAGCGCGGCAAGGAGCTGATTACTCGCTCCGAAGACGGACCAGAACACTTTCCAGACCGGGATCACGTTCCCGAAGGCGTCCGTCGTCCGGGTCATCACAAAGGTCGCGGGAAGGATTAAGGTGATCAGCGTTGCCACGTAAGGGCTCCATTTTCCGCGCCACCCGGTCAGTTCTTCGAAAATATAGCGTCCGAGACGTGTCGACACGTCCAGGGTGTCGTAGACGAATGTGGCGAAAGCAAGGAGCGCGAAGTTGAGGGCCATACCCTCGGGAACCCCAAGACGGCCCAGGAAGACGCTGACGCCGTTCGCAAAAATCTGGTTGGGGTCCTGGAGCGCGCCGGCCTTTGAAGTGGTGAGGATCAAAAGGGTCGAGAGGGCGATCACGGCCACAAGGCTCTCGAGAAGAAGGCCGCCGTATCCGACCAGTTTGATGTCGGATTCTTTAGCGATCTGCTTGGAAGTGGTCCCGGAAGAGACCATGGCATGAAATCCCGAGCAGGCGCCGCACGCGACCGTCGTGAAGAGGATCGGCAGGATCGGGAGCCCTTCCGGGCTGGACCATCCCGTGAACGCCGGGTACCGGATCACAAAGGGTTGAATGAAATTCCCGACAATGATCCCGAGCATGCTCACGCCCACCATCAAGGTCAGGAAAAATCCGCCCAAGTAACCCCGCGGCTGGAGTAAAAGCCACATCGGAATCACGGAGGCGACAAAACAATAAGCCAAAAGGGCGCCGTTCCACATTGCCCGGGAGTCTAGGCCCCAGGCGGAAGGCATCGTGAGCGGAAAATGAGGTCCCAGGTAGATCGCCACAAAAACGAGCGGTAGAAAAATGCACGTGGTAACGCCTAATGGTGGGTTGAATTTTCTGAGGACGAGCCCCATGACGAGCGCGAGGCCGAGATACATCATGGAGGAGGAGGCGACGCCCGCGCCGTTCACCGGATCGGTGAAGGTGCCGGCTGTGATGTCCGTGAAGGTCGTAATGATGTAAATGAGCGAGAACCAAAGAAAAAAGAGGAAAAGAAAATAAGCGCGTTTGCTCATGAATTCCCGCAAAACTTCCGCGATGGACTTCCCCTGATGGCGGACCGAGACCGTAACGGTAAGCATGTCATGAACGCCGCCGATGAAGATGCCGCCCAAAAGGACCCAGAGAAGTGTCGGTATCCACCCGAACCACATACCCGCGAGAATGGGGCCCACGATCGGCCCCGCCGCGGCGATCGCGGAAAAATGCTGTCCCAGAAGATACCATTTTCCCGCGGGGACAAAATCCACGTCATCGCGGAGCGCGCACGCCGGGGTCTCGATATCATCCCGGAGACCGAGGAACCGGCTTAGAAAATTTCCGTAAAACCGGTAACCCACGAACAAAACGGCGGCGGAGCAGAAGATCAGAAAAAGGAGGTTCATGGCCCCCGAATATATCACAAAATCCGCGCAAAATAAAAAAATGAAACTTTGGACCCGGAAGGGAAGTCGCCGTCACACGAGCGCACACGAAAATAGAGGGCCGTCCCTTTTTCCCTTCACCCACAGGGGCCTTTGGGATAGACTTTTGCGCGAAGGGCGTTCCTGAGCCGCGGAAAGCAGGGCGCCGCAACCGTCCGTGAACCTGAGGAAAAGAACTTGAATCTGAAGACCGGTCCGGGACATACCTATGTGGACGATCAAGAGGGTTTAGAGTGTCTCGTCGAGGCTCTTCGCGGTGTCGGGCGCGTGGGCCTGGATACCGAAGCGGACAGCCTGCATCATTACTTCGAGAAAGTCTGTCTGATCCAGTTAAGTTTTTCGGGGGCCCACTATATCGTCGATCCTCTCGCCGGCCTTCTTCCGGAAACATTCCTCGAAGAGCTCTCCAAGAAAGAACTGATCCTGCAGGGCGCGGACTACGACCTCCGGATGCTGCAAAAGTCGTTCGGGTTCCGGCCGAAGGCCCCTGTTTTTGACACCATGCTAGCAGCGCAAGTCCTGGGCGAGGAGAAGATCGGCCTCGGCGCGCTCGCGGAAAAATTCTGCGGGGCCATTCTCTCGCACGCGGGGCAAAAATCCGATTGGTCGAGGCGGCCGCTGTCCGCGGGACAGCTTCTCTACGCTTCGGACGACACAAAATATTTGGAAGCGATCGCCGACGCCCAGGCCGCGCGGCTCCGGGAGCTCGGGCGGACGGATTGGCACCGGGAGTGCTGCGAACGCGCCGTCGAGATCGCCTGTCTTCCGGGAAGAAATGAAGGGAAGGAGACGTGGCGCATCAAAGGGTCTTCCAAACTGGACCCGAAAGCGCTCGTGCTCCTGCGGGAGCTCTGGAAGTGGCGGGACGACGCGGCGCAACGAAGGGACCGCCCCCCTTTTATGATCATGAGGAACGAGGATCTCCTCGAGCTTGTTGCCTGGCGGGCGAAAGAACCTCATGCGCCGCTCAGTCCCGGGCCTGCGTTCCTGAAGCGGATCACCGGCGAGAATCTCGAACGTCTGGAGGCGGCGGTCCGTGCGGCGAGGGATCTTCCTCCGGTGGAATGGCCGGCCGCTCCGGAGAGGGGCCGTTCGCAGGGGCCGGGGCCTTCCCAGGAAAAAGTAGAAGCGCTGCTCGCTGCGTGCAAGAAGATCGCGGCCGAATTACGGATCGATCCTTCTTTTTTGGCGTCACGCGCCGCGGTGACCGCTGTGGTCCGGCACCGGCCCCGGTCGGTCGAGAAGATCATGGAAGCGAGCGGCATGATGCGTTGGCAGGCCGCGTTGATCGTGCCCGCGGTCGAAGCTGTATTGCCCGGCGCTTCGTGAGCGAAGCTTCCGGGTCCGGTCCGCGTTTTTGAATAGTGCGGGCCGTTATTTTTCACGGTATACTTTTCCGCAACAAAGTCCTTCTTGAATAACGCAGGCTGTTCAAAAGAAAGTTCGTAACGTGTGAGCTATCATAACGGGATCAGTTTTCTGGGTTTGTGGGCATTGGTCGGCGTGGCGTGGCTTTTTTCAGAGGACCGGAAGAACTTCAACTGGCGGGTGGTGATCTTCGGGGTTCTGCTCCAGATGCTTATTGCGTTCTTTATTTTTACGGTGCCGGCCGGGACGAAGATGTTCCTGGTGATCAACGACGCGGTGATCCGCGTGATGGACTCGGCTTCCGCGGGCGCGCGTTTTGTTTTCGGGAGGCTCGCGCTTTCGCCGGGGCAGGATTCCGGGAACGGCGAGACGCCGCTGGGGTTCATCCTCGCGTTCCAGGCCTTTCCGACCATCATCTTTTTTTCGAGTCTCATGTCGATCCTTTATTTCCTGGGGATCCTCCCGCGGATCGTGCGGGGCTTCGCGTACGTTTTTACGAAGTTCATGAAGGTCTCGGGCGCGGAATCGCTTGTGACGGCTTCCAATATTTTTGTCGGTGTGGAGTCCGCGCTCACGATCAAGCCCTTCCTGAACACCATGACGCGCTCCGAACTTTGCGTCGTGCTGACGGCGGGCATGGCCACCGTGGCGTCCAATATCCTCGTGCTTTATATCTTCAGCCTTAAAACCTATTTTCCCGCGATCGCCGGCCATTTGATCTCCGCCTCGCTCCTTTCGGCGCCTGCCGCTTTGATCATGGCCAAAGTCATGGTCCCGGAAGCCGGTCGCCCCGAAACCCTGGGCGTTCACGTCGCGCCTCCGGCATCGGAAGACAAAAGTATTTTTGAGGCGATCATCAGCGGCGCAAATGCGGGGCTCAAGATGATCGCCGGGATCACGGCGCTCTTGATCGCGATATTGGGACTGCTAGCGCTTTGCGACAAGGGATTCATTTTTCTCGGGCACAAGGCCCAGGCATTGACGGGGCTGACCCTGGACCTGTCCCTCAAAAATATATGCGGCTATGTGTTCTATCCTTTTACGCTGATCATGGGAGTGCCTTTCCAGGAAGCCTGGACCGTGTCCCGTATCGTGGGGGAGAGATTGATCCTGACGGAGGTAGTGTCCTACCAGGACCTTGCCGCGGCGCTCGCGAGCGGTGAACTCCGCGACCCGCGTTCCGTGGTGATCGCAACGTACGCACTTTGCGGGTTCGCGCACCTGGCGTCCATGGCGATCTTCGTCGGCGGTACCGCGGCCCTGGCGCCCGCCCGTACGCGGGACCTTACCCGCGTCGCGTTCAGAGCCCTTGCCGCTGCGACGCTCGCGTGCATGATGACCGCGTGCGTTGCCGGGACTTTTTTCACGGGCCAATCCGTGCTTTTCGGGAAGTGACCGGTACCAAGGAGGCGCCTTGCGCAAAATTCTAGCGTGTCTGACGATTCTCATCCTGACCCTTTTCCTTTCGCCTGCTTTTTTGCAGGCGAAACCGTCTACGACCGAAGAAGAAGTCTATTTCTCTCCCCACGGCGGATGTACCGCAGCCATCGTCGACAACCTGGACTGGGCGGAGGCGTACGTTCGCGTCCAGGCCTATTCCTTTACGTCAAAACCGATCGCGGAGGCCTTGATCGCGGCGCACAAACGCGGCGTGAACGTGAAGGTCCTCCTGGACAAAAGCCAGCTGAGCGCGAAAGGAAGCAAGCTCGACCTGTTGGCTGAGGCCGGTGTCTCCGTGAGGGTCGATACGAAGCACGCGATCGCGCACAATAAGGTCATGATCATCGACGGCGTGACGGTCCTGACGGGGTCCTTTAACTTCACCAACGCCGCGGAAGACAAGAACGCCGAGAACCTCCTTGTGATCCGGGACAAAAAGGTCGCTAAAAAATACCGCGACAACTGGAACCGCCACTGGGAACATTCGGATCCTTATGGAAAAGGCGGCAATCTCCAAAAAGGGGACAAACATTAAAGTTCTTTTGGCTAAAAAACGAGAAGGGGAGGAAAGAATGAGAAAAGCGATCATTCTGATAACGATCGGACTGTTGGGTTTTGCGGCGGGAACATCCGTTCCCCGTTTGGCCGCGTCGGAGGCGGTGAGCGGCCAAGGGCGGCAAAAAGTTGACGAGGCAACGATGATGAAAAAGATCGCCGGGGCGACGAGCGCGCTGATCGAACATAATATTTTGCAACATATCGCGTTCGACAACGAGTCCCGTGAGCTTGTGAGAAATCGCAGAATGGGTGTTCCGGAGGAATTATTGCAGGCGAAGGCGCTCATGGACGCCGTCATCAGCGGGCTGTCCGGGGTCGCCGCGGAAGACCCGCGTCTGAACGCCTGGAGGGACCTTTTAATTGAAAACCTGTCCAAGGTCTCCTCCATGGACGCGACGAATATCCAATGCAGAGAGGACGCAATGCGCCGCGTTGAAAGCGCCGCCTGTTCGGAAAAGACCGCGGCCAACGCCGGGGCCGGTACCGCGATAGGGAACATCGCGAAATGGGAGCGGGACGAACTGCTCCCGGCATTGCAGGGAGAATGCAAGGCCTTTTATGGACTGTTCCCCGAGACCACCGTCCGGCGCAAGGAATATGAGGCATTAACGCAGAAGGACACTTTTTTTGGTTTCACCACTGTTTTTGACCGGGAAAAGAAACAGCTGGTCGTGAGGCACGTGGATATGGATACGGACGCCGAGAAGAAGGGGACGCAGGCGGGGGATGTGGTCGTTTCGATAAACGGCATGCGGGACTTTACGAGCAAACTCGACCAGCTCCAACGCGTCGATAAGATCAAATCCGGGGCCAAGGTTTCCCTGATCCTTCAGCGGGGCCAGAAAGAGATCCCCATTACGATCAAGGCGCAGAGCGGCAAGAAATACACCAAGAAGATCGCCCAACAGAACGCAAAGACTTGGAAAGAGATCGCAGGCGGCAAAAAGAAGGCCTAGCGGGTAGCGACCGCCTGTTTTTATCATTTCGGTTTCAAGAGGTAGCCTAAGCGTAAAGCGGAGGCCGTTTAGATTTTTTTGCAATCCCCGAGAAAATACGTATAATACGCCACCGTCTGCGGACCTGCTTCAAAGGCTGTTTCGGGGAATGTGGCTGGGTGGTCATGGTTTTTGTAACCCCTTTGAAATAATATAGTTAAGTCTCATGTGCCCGCACCACGGTGCTGGCGCAAACAAGATATACATCAAAAGAACGATTAATGTAGTTTGCGCCCGTAGCTCAATTGGATAGAGCATCTGACTACGGATCAGAAGGTTGAGTGTTCGACTCACTCCGGGCGCGTGCTTGTTTTTATGAACAAGGACTCCATTGCCGAGGCGCAAAGACAGCCTCGCGCGACATGTTGTTTTATCCCGTTGAATCGGGGCTTACGCTTTCGGTAGGCGAGTCTTTAATGAAAAGCCGATTTGTGACGATAAATTCAGCGGGATAAAGAACCAAGATCTCGAACATTTTTTCCGGATTTTGCATAGAAAGCCCGAGTAAGTGTCTTCGTGAGAGCCTGCCGGTATTTCCCTGGCTTTTTCGATCCAAAAAGAGGGAGAAACAGTATGAAAAAATTCCTTTCTCTGATCGTAACCCTCGCTGTTATTTTTTCGGTGCCCGTCCCTTCTTTTGCGGCGGTTCAAGATGTATCCGCCAATGTCAACATTAACGCGAACGGAAAAGCCGACGGTTGTAATTTTACCGCGGATAAAACGCTCACCGTTACCGCAGGTTCAACGGTCAACAGTAACGGCGTTAATCCGGATGCCATTACGAACAGTAAGGGTTCCGCGAACGCCGGAACGGTGACGTTCAATGGAAAGTCGACTGTGACCGGAGATATCGGACAAGCCGGAAACGGAGCGATCAAACAGATCAATCTGAGTCCCAGCGCCATCAATAAGACGGTTACGGTCGATCAAGGCGCCGGAACGGGCAATGTGTCCGTTCAGGATATGGCGTTCACCGCAAATTTTACGGGGAGTGAATTCGCGCTCGGCGACGGGGTGAACTTGACCGTCGGCAATAATATTTCGAACACGAGCGGTACGGACGGTATCGGGGTGCTTGCTTTTAGCGGGGCAAGCACGGTCGTGGTCGGAGGCGACATAGGAGGCAATAGCGGGACGGACGCTTTGTACCGCCTGCGGAACGACGGAACGGACAATGTTTCTCTTACGGCGGACAATATCTATGTCAGTAACGGGCTGAGGTTTGCCAATGACGGGACCTTCACTCTCGAGGACGGCACGGATGTCACGGGAGGCGATACGACCAGCGCCGATGACGAGGGAACGCTTATCCTGAAAGGTACTAGCAGCATTTCGGGCGCGGTGGGGCTTGTGGCAGGAAACAGGCTCCATGAGGTCCAGGGCGGCTTTACCGGAGGAATATCGACCTTTGGTGGTGCCACGAACGCTTACACAGCCACCGTCATGGGGACGGGAACGATCAACTTCCAGGGGAATTTCAACGGGACCACGCTCAATTTTTTGGCGGACGGTACCGTCGACATGAATACCGGGAAAAATATCACCGCGGATGTGACAACAGCGGCCGACAATTCCGGAACGCTCTCGTTCAGGGGCGCCTCGACCGTTACGGGCAACGTCGGAGCGTCGGGCGCTGCGTTGAAATTGATCGAGACCGGGACGAACCTCACCGGCAAGACGGTCGAATTCACGGGGGACGTTTTCGCGGCTACCGTTAATTTCGCGAAGAACGGGACGATCGCGATCGCCGACACAAAAAACATGACCGCCGCGATCACGACCACGACGGACAATAAGGGAACGCTCGCCGGCGCGACCACTTCGGTGAACGGCTATCTTGAAACAAGCACTTTCACGGGGCAGATCGGCACGGCCGCCGCGACCCTCAAAGAGATCAAGGCGGGCGATTCGGGAAAAACGACAACGTTCCAGAACGACATCTTCGTCACAACGCTCAGCGTCCGTGACGGCACCGTGAACCTCAACGGCAATCTTACCGGGACGCTGACTTTTGACAATGACGGGCTCGTTCAGGTGGCCGACGGCAAGAATGTCGGCAAGGTCACGACCGGGACGGACGGAACCGGGACTTTAACGTTTTTGGGCGCGACCACGACCGGGGGAAATATCGGAACCGTCGGGCCCGTGACCCATTTGAAAGCCGTGAATTTTAACGGCACGACGAACCTCGGCCATTCCGTCAGGGCGGACACGATCACGATCGCGTCGACCACGGCAAGTACCGTTACGCTTTCGAGCAGTGTGAATATGAACGGCGATCTTGTTTTAAACGGCGCGGGAGCGGTCCTGGACATAGGTCTCAACACGCTCAATGTTAACGGGACAGGCACTTATACACAAAATGCCGGGTCCGCACTGCGGGTCACCATCAGCGGGACAACTGCCGGGACGATCGCGGCAGACGGTGTAGCGACCGTGAACGCGGGTGATTCCCTGACCATGAAAGTCAGCGGCTACGTGCCGAACAATACCGCCGTCAACGTCCTCACCGGCGTCGCGCTGGGGGGCGGCATTACGGCTCCGGCCACGGTGGTTTCTTCCAGCGCCATGTACACTTTTGCGGCGACCACGAATGCCGGCAAAGATACTCTTACGGTCACCGCGACCCGCGCCAATTCTTTTAGCGGCATCGCTTCCGGGACCGGATCGGGAGCCGGAGAGGCTCTGGACAGCCTTGCGGCAAGCGGGACGGCGACCGGGGACATGTTGAACGTGATCAATACGCTTAGCGCTATGGGATCGACCGGCGAGATTGCGGATGCGATCGAAACGATGACCCCCGACACGAGTTCCGGAACAATGCAGAGCAGCCAGGCCATCGCGAACATGTTCTTCGGGAGCGTCAGCAACCGTCTTGGCTTCATCCGGCGCGGCATCGCGCAGGCGGGCCTCTCGACGGGGGACATGTTCCACGGCGCCGGGTTTTGGATCCAGGGACTCGGGAGCCATGTCAAGCAGGATGCCCGGAAAGGGATCGAAGGATATCAGGCGAACGTTTTCGGGACCACGATCGGTGCGGACAAGCTTTTGACCGACCATGTCCGCATGGGTCTTGCGGGGGGCTTTGGGTTCGCAAATGTGGATTCCAAAACGGCGGGCAGCCCCGGCTCGGACATCGACAGCTGGCAAGGAATGGTCTACGGCAGTTATGATTCCCTTTCGCAGAACTCGGGCGATGAAGTCAAGAGAGGTCCCAAGGGCGGGGTTCGCAATCCGGGAGAAGACTCGTGGTACGTGGACGGGATGGTTGGTTTTACGGAAAACAATTATGATAATCGTCGCGAAGTGTTCCTCCCGGGGGACAGCCGTGTCGCGAAGGCGGACAGCCACGGGCAGCAGTACTCCACCCGTTTTGAGACGGGCTACACGTTCGTCACGGAGAAGACCAAGGCTTTTGAGTTCACGCCTTTCGTTTCTCTGGGGTACAGCTACCTGTACATGAACAAGTACAAGGAAGACGGCGCGGGGGCCCTCAGTCTCAGGGTGGACGGGGAAGGGTTCAATCAGTTGGAGCAGGGGCTCGGCACGAAGTTCGCTTATCCCATCGAGTGCAAGAAGGCCGGGACGTTCATTCCCTCGGTCAAGGCGGCGTGGCTCTTCGATTACATGAATGACCGGTATGAATCCACGGCGACGTTTGGAGGGGGAGGTCCTTCGTTCGAGACCAAGGGAGCGAAACCGGCACGGAACGGCTGTTTGATCGGTGGGGAGATCGCGTTCCTGAACAAAGGGAACATGACGGTAACCGGCAATTATGACCTCGAGCTCAAGGACGAATACCAGAGCCACACCTATTACGGGACCGTTCGTTTTGATTTCTAAGTTTGTCTAGTACCGTTGCCTGAAAAACGGGGCAAGCGCGCAATTCACGGCTTATCGCTTCATATTAGAAATAAACCCGCTATCACCACGGTTTACCGCTGCTAACACAGCTCAAAAAGCGCAGTTGCGATTCATATGCTGGTCGTCTGTCTGCGTCATAAAGCGACAGTTATTCCTGCCCACTGGCGGTTCTGAACCCACGACGGACGGAAGCAATAAAGAAGTTGCGTTTCTCTATACAGAAGCATAAAATCGCCGCGTCTTTGGTCATTTGTGATCCTGCTGCATTTCTACCGAACAAAGCATACCGAGTCTATCGGGTGCGTGGGCTGTTGAAGGTCGTCGAAGAATTTTTAGCGATTTTTCAAAAAAGGAGTTCCTCAAAATGAAAAAAGCCCTCTCTGTTGTTGCGATCCTTTCCCTGGTTTTTTCACCGGTCACCCCTGTGTTCGCAGGCTCTGCGAGCTGGGTAGGCGGAACTGACGGAGCATGGAAAGATGCAGGCGGCGGCAACTGGAGCAATGCACCGTTGGCGGAGCCCGGAACCGGGGATACGGCGACATTTGATGCGGGGTTCGGGAGCGCTCCCTTGGGAGTTATCGATCTGACCACGGGCGTCACGATCAAGAATATTGCCTTCGACAACACAGGCGGTACGCTCGCGTCCTATACGATCGGCGCCGGGGGGGCGAACAACGACACGCTTACGCTCGATGCCAGCGGCACGATCACCATGAACGCAACTATTGGAGCCGGGTTGGATCAAACTTTTGACTGCAGCATTATTTTGAGCGGTGCCGGAACTTTCAGCAATACTTCGGCCAGTGAGCTCATCTTCAATGGGACCGTGGATGGCACGACCGTAGGGACCGAATCGCTGGCCATAAGCGGCGGAGATGTTACGTTGGCCGGTATCGGCACGACCACAGCACTTGGCTCTTTAACGATCACGACAAGCGGTGTCACGACCCTGGGCGGTGACGTGAATACGGACAATAGCGGCGGTGACACCGGGGATATTGATCTGAGCGGCGCGACGGGTGGTATCACGTTAAGTGCCGGTGGATTGGTTACACTGGATTCCGTCGGCGCCGGTACAGGCGGTGACGTTGATCTTAGCGGCTCGGATGTCGATGCCGCAACGCTCGGGGTGGATAGTCTCGCCGTGAACGCAGGCGGCGGAGCGGTCACGTTAGCGGGAGTCGG
>CAIJHQ010000021.1 GCA_903820505.1 Candidatus Omnitrophota bacterium | reverse complement strand
GGACAGATTGCCACGGCCTTCGGCCTCGCAATGACGAACGCGAGAGAAGGCCCCGCAATGTCGAGGGTAAAAGCGCTCGCAGGCGACGAAGCAATCCATCCAACGCGGACAGATTGCCGCGGCCTTCGGCCTCGCAATGGGGCAATAGGGTTCAAATCGACTACGATAACGTCTCCCCTGTTTGGCTCCACTTTATCTTACCGGCGGCCAACATCTCTTCACAGGCTGAAAGTTGATTCAAATAGTCGCCCATGCCATATTCCGCCAGACCTGATTGATCTTTCTCTTTCAACTCCAAGAACTGGACGAACCCGGCAACCTCCTCAAGTTTATCCGCAGGCAATGATTTCATCTTTCCAATGAGGCGCTCCCTGATCGACATCTTGACTAACTCCTGTTCTTTCAATTCTGACACACTGCTACGGTAAAATTTACCATAATTGGAGCATTTGATTTTCATGATCGAGTCAGAGAATAGAGTAGTTGCTACGCGGGACCAACGTTTTACTGGTACTCTACAATAATTGCAACTGCAGCAGCGATTTCCTCCATCTTACTGGATGATACTCTCCCGACGCGGTTTATAAATCGCCGTCATACGTCCGCGGATCTAATTTGTAGCGCGTCTACCACTGATAGCTGTGTCAATCCATTGTTTGCGTCAGGTGCGATTTCCACTAACCACAGTTTACCTTTAAATGATTCGTTCCAGGTAGTAACAGGCGCTACAATTTTAAGTGGTAATACGCCAACGGAATCTGAACTTATGACTACCGCGCTACGCGGTTTCTCGATCTCTGCTCCTTTGGCAGGATCAAAATCAACCATCCATATTTCGCCTCTCTTGGGTTGCCTGCTAATACTCAATAACGTCACCGCCTTCCACGCCTTTCCACTCGCTATTTTGTTTGTAATATTGGACTATACTCGAAGCCTGGTCGGACAATATTCGCCGCCTTTTGTCCAAGGGCAACTTTAGAAATGCCCGACGCTCAATCACCGAAGCAGGCATATCTAATGCCAACTTTTCCCCAATTATTCTTTCTGCCTCAATTTGACTCAATATTCCTTCTGCGATTAAACGCAATACATTTCGTTGCAGCCAATGTGATGTCTCAAAAGCCCACTCCTCAGGTTCTTGCTTTTTCCACCCGCATTGATTGATCCGGGCAAACCATTGCCTGTAATACGATTCATTTATTATATTTAGATCATGCATCCTGTATATTAAGGCCTGCATGCTAAGGCCGAATTGCCTTTTTAGAAGAAGTAGTTCTTGCAATTGAATTAGTGCCCTTTTTCTCCCTACTTCCTGGAAGACCTTTTGTGCCGGCGCCAAGAACGCAGCCCCGAAACGGAAAGCTGCTTTCTCTTCGTCCACCCCATTTTTTATATTTAATACAAGGTGGCCGAGTTCATGCGTGAGATTCAGTCTTTGCCGTTCACCAGCGATTTCATTGCGTGTCACTAATGCCGCCGTTTTTACCCGGTCTTCATTATCATATACAATGGCGCAAATACCGTCGAAATCATCACTGGCAAAAAACTGGGTTTTTTGTGCTGTTAACCAAAAAAGCTTGAATAGATTCGTAGGATTAGATTTCACGTTTGAATCCCACCATGGAAGATCCTCAAAGTTATATTGTGTGTTTAATAAATTGGTTGCCTTAATATGTTGGTAATTTGGTACATTTTCTGCCCACCAATTTGGAACATTTGTGTTTTTAAGGAAGTTTTCAAAGG
>CAIJHQ010000020.1 GCA_903820505.1 Candidatus Omnitrophota bacterium | reverse complement strand
GTGGATCCTGGAACCCATTTTCCTTATGACCACCAATCGATGGATGGCAGTTTCGCAAATTATACTCAACCTACGCTGATCGGTTTTTACGCCCAGATCCTTGGGGATGTGGTCAAAGGGACTCTGAGCAATGGTCTAAATACCACTCAGGCGTTAACCGAGCTCAACGCGGTCCTGGACAGCCTTGTACACGTGCAGTCTGCCCATGGGTGGCACAATCTCATTCCGTGGCTGGATCTTGCGACGGGGAATCCGACGGGTACTAGTATCGGATTTCTTGATAACGCGAACATGACGCAGAGTCTGGCTGTCATGGTCGGCGCTCTTCAGAGTTCCAATTTGAGCGGGGCGAACCTTGTGTTGGCCAATCAGATCATTACAAAGACAGAGGGTTTTATCGATGCCCAGGCCCAAGGCTATCACGATTTTATACACCCGACCTTCGGGCTTTTTCAGATGAGCTACGATACAAGTACCGGACAATTCTCGTCCTACGTGGACCGTCTGGCTGTTGAAGTTCGTGGGGCTATCGCGTTCTTGGTTGCGCGCTTTCCGGGCGTGATCCCGTCAGCGGTTTGGGACAATCTCGTGATCAAAACGGCTAATTACACGGACAGCAACGGGAATGTTATCCGTAATCTGACCGCATGGGACGGTTCCGCGTTCCAATTTTTCTGGCCGATGCTTCGTAATGATGAACGTGATTTTGTCGGGTTCCGCGACATGCTCTACAATCAGTTGGTCAGCCAGATGGACTGGGCGGCGCGGAATAACCTTCCGGGTCTTTTGTCGGCCAGCGGGCTTCCCGAGGGCGGCTACTATGGGTCCATCGGAGTTCCGGGCCTTGCCGAGCAGGCTACGAACCCCTCAAATCTTCCGAATTATTATGACACGGTGCTGATGAACGTGGGTTCCACTTACGCGTTGGCGTCGGCGCTTCAAATGGATCCGTATGCCGTGCTGGGTTGGCTGGATTCTTTCGATAATATTTTCGGCTTGAACAATACCTTTGGTTTCTATGACGCGGCGAGGTCCTCAAGCGAAATATCTCATGAGTATATAGGGATCGACGTCGCATCGGCTGTTCTCGGATTGGGAGGGACGGGCCCGGATGATTTTGAGATCTATCTGAGGAACAAGGGTCTGGAAAGCGCCTATAACCTTCTCTATGATTCCGCCAGCAAGAGGTTGCAGTCGATCACGCGGACGACGGTTGCACTCCCGACCGCCCCGCAAATTCCTGACCGGTCGTTCGCGGTCTTCAGCAATTTTGCTACCGAAGGTACGGTATCTTCATTTCCCAGTGTTTACGTGACCGGGGCCACGGGTATTTACGGCGCGCAGTTTGTTCAAAATACGCCTTTGGCAAACGGATGGGGCGGGCACTACTGGAAATTCAATCATGCTTATGACGCCCAAGCGAACCAATTGGTCATGCATTACACGACCGAGGATACTCCGGTGACGATCAAGATCGAGCTTAAAGATGCCAACGGTCAGGTCGTTTATACGACGACACAGACATTGGCCAATGGCGTGCGGTTCGGCCGGCTTGCCATCCAGCTGCCGGATCAGGCCCTGCTAAACGCGGTCAAAGAGGTCGATATCGTGGTGGATCAGGACGCAACGGGGGACACCAGCTTTGATTTTACGATCCACTCCTTCCTGTTCCAGCATTTTGCACCGTAGGGATAGGGCGCTCGTTCCGGGGACAGGTTCTTCCGGCCTTTAGCTTTGTAAGCGGCTCTGGCTTTCGAAGCAGTTGCTTGCATTTCCTAAAGTTTAAAACTAAAATCCTACCACCGACATGCCTTGTCATCCGGCTTTTGCGCTTCCTCACTGAGTGGAGAGGATTATATGATGAGTTGCTTTACCGGTTCCTGCCGCGTTCATTATTCCCAAAGGATAGACCTCTCCTAGCCCATGCGAAAGGTCAACCTTCTCTGCGTTATCACAAAGCTGGAACTGGGTGGCGCTCAAACCCAGCTTCTGAGTCTTCTCAAGAACATCGATCAGAACCGGTTCAACCTGTTCCTGTTTACCGCCCAAAACGGGTTGTTGAACGATGAAGTATCCCGATGCACCGGTCTCACGTTTTACCGTTCGGATTATTTGGACCGGCCGATCAATCCTCTTAAAGACGCCTTGGCTCTCGTTGAAATTTTCAGATTCATCAAGAAGTATAAGATCGATATCGTTCACACGCATAGCTCCAAGGCCGGCATCGTGGGGCGGTGGGCGGCCGCTCTGGCGGGAGTGAAGTTAATAATCCATACCGTTCATGGCTGGTCGTTCAACGACTTTCAGCCCTCCCTCGCGCGGCGGATCTTTATCGGTCTCGAGCGGTTCAATGCGACTTTCACGGATAAGATCATTGTGGTTTCGGATCATGACAAGAAAAAGGGACTGTCGCACCGGATCGGGCGGGAGTTGCAGTATTGTTTAATACATTATGGCGTCGACGAGCCGTTGTTTAAAACAAAAGATCCCGCAATACGCGGGGAATTGGGGATCGCTGCCGGAGATCTTGTGGTGGGAACGGTCTCGTGTTTTAAACCCCAAAAAGCGCTGGAAGATTTCTTGGAACTGGCTTTTCTGATCTGCCAGACCCTGCCGCGCACAAAATTCCTGGTGGTCGGGGACGGCGCTCTCCGGAAAAAGATCGAGAAAAGGATCTCCGATCATGGCCTGCAGACGAATGTTGTCCTGACCGGTTGGCGCAGGGATATCCCGCGGGTTCTCTCAGCAATGGATGTTTTCGTTCTGACTTCTCTGTGGGAGGGCATGCCGATCGCGGCGATCGAAGCGATGGCAGCGGGCCTGCCGGTGTTCGCGACCCATACGGGGGGTGTCAGCGAGATCGTTAAGGACGGAAAAACGGGCGGTCTTGTTCCTTGTCAGGATATGACTTTTATGTTACAAAAGATTATTCCATTGCTGGAAAACGAAGCGTTAAGGAAACAGGTAGGTCAAAACGCGAGAGAAAGCGTGAGCGATCGTTTTAAGGTAGAGGACATGATTAAAAAGACCGAATACCTCTATGCGCGGTCGCTGGAGGAGGACCCGAGGACCCATGCTCATTAGTCTATTTATCGTTAGCGTTGTGCTGTCGCTTTATTTTGGGATGCTACTCAGGAGACTTGCGCTGAAACATAATTTCCTCGTGGTCCGCGGTATTCCGCTGACCGGGGGGATCTGCATGGCGCTCGCGTTTTCCATCACCATGATCCTGTTCCTCGGCGGCAGTTCCAAGGCGTGGGTGACGCCGGAATTCTGGGGGGGCGTTCTCGCTTCCGTGATACTGCTCGTGGCCGGTGTTGTGGACGACGTCAGGGAACAATCAGTCGTTCAAAAGTTTCTGGTGCAGACGGCGGCGGCCCTTGTGCTGATCCTGTTCGGAGTGAAAACGAACATCGGCTCCATCGGCGCGGTCCCTAACTTTCTCTTTTCTTTCCTTTGGATCATCGGGATCACGAACGCCGTGAACCTTCTCGACGTCATGGATGGATTGGCGGCCGCCGTATCCGTTTTGATCCTCCTGTGCTTTTCTGCGATCTCATTTTTAAACAACGACACCACAACGCTGGCGCTGTCCTTGACGTTGGCCGGGGCCGTTTTGGGTTTTCTCGTCTATAACCTTCCGCCCGCCAAAGTCTATATGGGGAACAGCGGGAGCCATTTTTTGGGCCTTTTGCTCGCGGCGATCGCATTGACCGCACGCTATGCGACCCCGGGGAACCGGGTGGCCCTTTTTGCGCCGTTCCTGATATTGGGATTCCCTATTTTCGACACGGTCTTTTTGATCTTCATGCGGATCAAGAAGGGGAAATCCGCGTTCAGCAAAAGCAATGACCATCTGGCGCTGAGATATTTAAAAAAGGGGCACTCCAAAGGGACAACGCTGTTCCTGATGTTGGCGATATCCCTTTTCTTCGTGGTCTGCGGTTTCGTGGTGAGGTGGATCCCTAACCGGGAAGCGGTGATCGTCCTCATGCTCGCTGTTTTTTTCAGCCTTTTCCTCGCCAAAAAAATGAATGGCGTGGACATTTGAAGGTGAAAAAGAGGATCGTGGTTGCCGGTGCCGGCCTGGCCGGTTTGAGTGCGGCATGGCACCTTCAAAAGAAAGGCATCGAGTGTCTGGTCTTTGAAAAAGAGGCTGAACCAGGCGGCCTCTGTCGATCTAAAAAGATCGGCGGTTTTACTTTTGACTATGACGGGCACCTTCTGCATTTCAAGCACCGGTATGTTTTCGATCTTGTCCGCGGTCTTTTCGGGGATGATCTTGTAAAACACGAGAGAAGTTCCTGGATCTTTTCATGCGGTCGTTATACGCGCTACCCCTTCCAGGCGAATCTTTACGGGTTGCCGCCCAGGATCCTCGAAGAATGTCTTTCGGGTTTTATCCGGGCCCAAGCGCAGACCCGATGCGGACGCAGTTCCGATTTTCTGGATTGGATCGAGAACGTCTTCGGGAAGGGTATCGCCCGCCATTTTATGATCCCCTACAACACCAAGTTCTGGACGGTTCCTCCTCAAAAATTGACCTGTGAGTGGTTGGAAGGAATCGTTCCGGTCCCCTCCAGGAGTCAGATCATCGAAGGCGCGGCTGAGGAGAGTTGCGAACAGCTCGGCTACAATGTTCATTTCTGGTATCCCAGGAAGGGAGGTATCCAGCAGCTCCCGGCGGCCCTTGCCCGTCAGGTCAAGAATATCCGGATGAAGAGTCAGATCTCGGAGATCGACCTTATTAAGAAAGAGGTCGTAACCTCGTCGGGATACAGGGAAAAGTTCGATCATTTGATCTCAACATTCCCGCTTCCGGAAATGGCCTTAAAGATCAAGGGATTACCGGCGCTGATCAAGGCCGCTTTTGACAAATTAAGATGGAACTCCGTCTTCAATCTTAATTTGGGGATCGAAGGGAAAGATACCCATCAGCGGCATTGGGTCTATTTTCCGCAAAAAGACGTCTCTTTTTTCCGTGTAGGATTTCCCCATAATTTCTCTTCCGACGTCACGCCGGCGAACGGCCGTTCCTTGTACACCGAAGTCGCTTACTCACCGTCAAGACCTATCCGGAAACAGGGTATCGCCGCCCGTATTATTCACGATCTGAAAAAAACGGGTATCCTTTCGGGGAGGGACAAGATCCGCGTGAGGGACATCAACGATATCGAATACGGGTATCCCATTTATGACCGGAATTATAAAAAATCACGCGAAAGGATCGTCAAGTTCCTGACGGAGCGCGGCGTAGTGCCGTGCGGGCGTTACGGGTCCTGGCGGTATATGTCGATGGAAGACGCGATCCTGGACGGTCGGAGGGTCGCCGAGGCGTTGACCCGCTGAGCCCGCGATGAAAGATATCGCTTAAGGAGTTTTGGTCTCCGGCGAATATAGCAACCCCAACAATACCCACCCGATCAGACTCACCTCGGGCAGGAAAAAGCTGAAGTCCAGGATGTTGTGGAACAGGAACGCCGCGAGGGAGGCAATGAGAAGCAGCAGGGTGTCCCTCTGAAGCGGCTCCTTCATTTTATGCCACGCATTCACGAGGACAGCCCCCACCAGCCATAAAAAAGAAACGATCCCCAAAACGCCCATTTCTCCCCAGATCTGAAGGTAGGAATTATGCGCGAAACGGCATTGGGGGAGATCGAAATTCGCCAAACCGACCCCGGTGAGGGGATGGGCCGTAATGACCCTGACGGATTCCCTCCAATAGCCGAAGCGCATGCTCCCGGAGAAAAGAGGTTGGAGGAATTCCGTGCAGCGGGTCGTTCTTAAGAAGAAAATGAGGGCAATGATCGCACCCATCACGATCAACAAAAAGAGGATTGTCCTTGTATTTAAGCGCCCCTTCATGGAAAGGAGCACCGCGAAAGCGAAAAAAGCGCTGAGGAGACCGCTCAGGGACTGGGTGAGCGCCAGCGCGACGGCCACAGAGACCAGGATCAACGCTCTTCCCTCCGCGAGGAGCAAAGCAAGAGGAAGGAGCATCGCGAGATATCCCCCTAAAATGTTGGGGGTCGTGAAAGGGTAAAAGATCCTTTTCTGAGCGACGTAATGGCTCAGGGCGGGGTTTGCGATCTGTTTCTCCTTGAGATAATCGATCAGGTCGGGGAAGACCACGAAATACTGGTGGATCGCGAGCAGGCTGATGAGGAGCGCGCCCAAGAGGAGGGCCTTGATGACGCGGACCTTGTCGTTGTGCGGCAGGGAAAAGGACACGAGGAACGACAGAAGGAAAAGCACGTAGAAATAGAACTCGTGAAAACTTTTTTCACGGTCCGTCGAGAACGCCACGGAAATGACCAGGGACAGGAAAAACAGCAGGACGGGGTACTTGACGGCCCCAAGACCTTTTAGAGAAAGTCCCTTGACGAGGACCCACAAGCCGAAAAAGGCCAGGAGAGAGGGAACGTAAAAAAGGTGCAAGGGCACGCTCCACGGTGACCCCGGTGACAGGGCGAAAGGCAGGGTGAACAGGTAAATCTGAAGGACCGTAACCATCGTGCGCCGATTCTATACAAAAAGGAAAAAGCTGTAAATCAGATAAACCGGACCTGGGTGAAAATAATCCGATTTTCTCCCCTGCGACCCGGAACCGACGGTCGCGGGACCGCGGCCGCGAGGCGACTTTAGCCCCGCTTGGCTTTAATGATGACGAGATCCAGAAGATCGCGGGCGAGGTCCATTTCTTCGGTCGTCATCTCGAAAGAGGGTGCCAGTGTGATCACGTTCTTGTAGTAGCCGCCGATATCAAGGATCAACCCAAAGGTCTTCCCCCGGACCTGAAGGCCGCCCTCAAGGCCGTATTGGAACATCCGATCGGCGATCTTGCGGCTTGGAGTGAATCCGTCCGCTTCGCAGATCTCCATGCGCAAGGCCATTCCGAGAGCATCGACATCTCCGATCTCGGGATGTTTGGCTTGAAGGCCCCGGAGCAATTTAAGGAAATAGGCGCCCTTTTCATTGACGATCCTGGAATAATCTTTTTCCGCGAAGATCTTCATGACCTCAAGACCCGCGGCGGTTCCCAGGGAATTCGAAGAGAACGTGGAGTGTGTGGAGCCGGGACCGAATTTGTCTGGGCTGATCAGATCCTCACGGGCCCAGATGCCTGAAATGGGGTTCATGCCGTTCGTGAGGGCCTTGCCGAATACGATAATATCGGGCTGCGCGTCAAAATTCTCCAGGGCCCACATCTTGCCGGTCCGGTAAAAACCCATCTGGATCTCATCATCGACGATCAGGATGCCGTATTTCCTGCAGATTGCGGCCAGGCGTTTGAAGTAACCCCGCGGCGGCACGATATACCCGCCCGTGCCTTGCACCGCTTCGATGAAGAACCCGCCGAATTCGCAGCGGCCGGTCTTGGGATTCCACATGCCGGTATATTCGTGCTCGAACTTCCGCTCGAATTGCTTGATGTAATAGGATTCGCAGGCCTCGTCGTATTTTCCGATCGGGCAGCGGAACGGATAGGGGTAGGGGATGAACTCCGCGCGGTCCGCGAATTCGCCGTACATTTCACGGTAACGGTAGGAGGAAGTGATGGCGGAGGCGCCGAGCGTCCGGCCGTGGTACCCGCCTTCGAAGGCGAGCATATGCTGGCGCCCCGTGTGCTTCCGGACGAGTTTCAGGGCGTCCTCGACGGCCTGGGCGCCTCCCACGTTGAAGTGAACGCGGCCCTTGAGCCCGAAACTTTTCTTGACGCTTTCCACGATCTGTTCCGCCAATTCGATCTTTTCGCGGTGAAGGTATTGGCAGGCAAGTTGCGGGAGCTTGTTCATTTGGTCGTTCAGCGCCCGGATGACGCGTTTATTGCCATAGCCGAGATTGACCGCGGAATACCACATTTGAAGATCAAGATAGGGCCGGCCGGAACCATCATAGAGAAAACAACCTTCCGAGCGCTCAAAAAGCTTAGGGTCTTCTGCATAGTGGACCGTATCTCCGTAAGAACAAACCCGTTTTTCGATCTCCAGAAGTGTTTTTTCATCTCTAGCGGGCGCACTTGCCCTTGAAGTGTTTGAGCGCTTTGTTTGAACAGCAGAACCCTTTTTCCCGGAAGATTTAATCACAGTAAGCCAGCCCCCTACGTTTGAAAACCATTTTAGTGCGGTGATCGAGAAGGTAAACTACGGAGTAAGATAATAAAAACGGGAGACAAAATCAATGCCTAAAATGCTGTTTTATAAGGTGCCTGCAGGGCGATTCGTTGGAAAGAAACAGTATAGTTCGGGTCAACTGACGTGCTAAAATGCCACCTTGTTTTTCGGGTCGGGCCTAGGCACGGAACGCAACGCGCGAAAATTCTTGGGTTGACGGATTATGGCATTAAAATGGGTTTTTAATTTTAAGAAGACGGCCAGGATCGAGGTCCCGGACAACGGATTTTCTTTGGGGTCCGGCAAAGGGCCCACGCTGTTGCTTGTCCACGGGCTGACGGGTACGCCTTCCGAAATGCGTTTCCTGGGGAATTATTTCAGCCGCCGGGGGTATTCTGTCGTTTGTCCCCGTTTGGCGGACCACGGGCAGCCGCTTGAGATTCTGAAACGCGCGAAATGGGAAAGTTTTTATGAGACCGTTCGGGAAACCTATCTGAAAGTGGCGTCCCAGGGGCCCGTCTACGTGGCCGGGCTTTCGATGGGAGCGCTTCTGTCGCTGCTCCTTGCCGAAGAATTTCCGGAGAAGATCGCCGGCGTCAGCTGCCTTTCGCCGACCCTTTTTTATGACGGCTGGAACGTTCCGTGGTGGGCAAGAATGCTGTTACCTTTGGCATATTTTACGCCCTTTCGCTATTACGCCTATTTCAAGGAAGAACCGCCTTACGGGATCAAGAACGAAGCGGTACGGCGGCGCGTCGATGAATATTACAAGAATGCGACGCTGGATAATTTAAAGTCGGCAGACAAGTACGGGTATCCTTATTTCCCGGCAACGGCCTTTTACGAATTGCGGCGGTTGAGACTCTATCTTGAAAAAAGATTGTCGCGCATTCATGCGCCCGTTCAACTGGTGCAGGCCAAGGATGATGACATGACCAGCGTCAGAAATTCCCAATTTCTGCATGACCGTATCGCTTCCAGGACCAAAGAGATCGTTCTGTTGTATAATTCCTACCATGTCATTACCGCCGACCAGGAGCGGGAAACCGTGGCCCAGAAAATGGAAGCATTTTTCAATGGCCTGGGCGGTCCTTCCGCGGGGCCGGAGACAGGGGTGCAAGGAGGATCGAGGTCGTGAATTCCGTTCCGCGTGAGGGAGGCATGGCGCAGAAAAAACAGTGGATGGTGTTTTTTGATTTCGACAATACCGTGACATCCTCTGACATTCTGGACAATATCATCTCCCGATTCGCGAGCGGCGAGGAGTGGCAAAAATACGAGGACGCCTGGGTGGAGGGAAAGATCGGTTCCAGGGAATGCCTTGAGAAGCAGCTTCGCGAGCTTCGGGTCACCCGGGAAGCGCTTTCGGAATATTTGGAATCGATCATGTTCGACCCTTTCTTCGGCAAACTGCTGAAACTTCTGCGCTCGACGGGGATCCAGTTCATGATCGTGAGCGACAGCTTTTCCTTCGTTATCAAAGAGATCCTCCGGCACAACGGGATCCGAGGGGTGAAGGTTTACGCCAACGAGCTGAAGTTCAAAAAGGACGAAATTTCGCCGTCCTTTCCTCTGATCAACCCGGACTGCCTCCGTTGCGCCCACTGCAAGAGGCAGCACGTGCTGGAACATAAAGACAAAACGACGGTTTACGTCGGCGACGGCCTTTCGGATGTTTGTCCCGCCCAGTACACGGATCTTGTGTTCGCCAAGGCCAAACTCAAGGAATTTTTTCAGGGGAACAAAAAACCTTTTATGGAGTTCAAGGACCTTAAGGACGTTTATGGTTTTTTTGAGGATCTGGAACCTTTGAAGGTGAAGTCCGGGAAAAGACAGGCGAGGTCCTGACTTCGGTTCTCATCCCTGCATTTTTTGGGTAGTACGGTCATAAGGAAAAGATATGACACTTTCTGACATTTCGATCAAAAACCCCGTTTTCGCCTGGATGCTCATGATCGGGCTTATTGTTTTCGGGTGGATCGGCTTCTCGAACCTCGGGGTGAGCCAGCTTCCGGACGTCGATTATCCGGTCGTGAACGTGACCATTGCCTGGGAAGGCGCGGCTCCGGAGGTCATGGAAACCGAAGTGACGGACGTCGTGGAAGACGCCGTCATGAGCATCGAGGGTATCAAAGAAGTCACGTCTGTTTCCCGGCAGGGTTCCTCTCAGATCACCATGGAATTCAACATTAGCCGCAACATTGACGCGGCCCTCCAGGAGGTCCAGACCAAGATCGCGCAGGCGCAAAGGAACCTTCCGCGGGATATCGATCCTCCCGTCGTGACAAAGACCAATCCCGAAGACCAGCCCATTATATGGCTCGCCCTTTCTGGGGACTGCACCATTAAAGAATTGACCCATTATATCAGCGAGACTTTGAAGGACCAGTTCACGACCGTGGATGGTGTTGGGGAAGTTCGCCTTGGAGGATTTGTGGACCCGAATCTCCGGGTCTGGATGGACGCTCAGAAAATGCAGCAGGCCGAGTTGACGGTCGAGGACGTTCTCAACGCGATCGGTTCCGAGCACACGGACCTTCCGGCGGGATATATCGATACCGGACGCCAGGAGATCAACGTCCGGGTCTACGGGGAAGCCGCCACCCCAGAGCAATTCGAGAACCTGATCATTCCCCAGCGCGTGAGGGGCGGTCCGATCTGGAAGAACATGCGGATCGGGGACGTCGGGAGCGTCGAGGACGGGCTGGCCGACATCCGGCGCATTTCGCGTCAGTGGGGGAAACGGGCGATTGGCATGGGAATCGTCAAACAGCGTGGTTCTAACGCGATGGCGGTGGCGCAGGCCGTTAAACAGCGGATGAAGGACGTTGAAAATCAACTCCCCCCGAAAATGAAGCTCGCGATCGTTTTCGACAGCACCCAATTCATCAAAGAGTCTGTCGATGAGTTGAAGCTGAACCTGATCCTTGCGGTCATACTGACGTCACTGGTCTGTTTCTTCTTTCTGGGGTCTTGGAGCGCGACCTTCAATGTTCTGCTGGCGATCCCGACGTCCCTGATGGGTGCATTCCTTGTGATCTACTTTTTCGGGTTCACGATCAACACGTTTACCATGCTTGGGCTTTCGCTTGTGATCGGCATCGTGGTCGATGACGCGATCATGGTGCTTGAGAACATTTCACGCTATCAGGAAAAAGGGTTTTCACGCGTCGAGGCGGCTTCGGTGGGGGCGCGGGAGATCACGTTTGCGGCTCTCGCGACCTCCGTGGCGATCCTGGCGATCTTTGTTCCGGTGATCTTCATGAAAGGGGTGATCGGCAAATTCTTTTTCCAATTCGGCGTAGCCATCTCGGTGGCGGTGATGTTCTCGCTTCTGGAGGCCCTGACGATCGCGCCGATGCGTTGTTCGCAGTTCCTGGTGGTCGGGCACACGACCAGGATCGGGAAGGTCGTGGACGGTTTTTTGAAACGTTTGACCGATGCGTACCGCGTCGCACTGGTTTTTTGCCTGGGGCATCGTAAGAAAGTCCTGATCTTTGCGATGGCTATCTTTCTGGCGTCCTTGCTTCTTGTTCCTGTGCTGAAAAAGGAGTTCGTCCCTTCGCAGGATCAAAGCCGTTTCCGTGTTCAGATCATCCTGCCTCTTGGCACCTCCATGGATGTGACCGACGCGCTTTTCAAGGAGGCCGAGGCGTTCCTGATGAAACAGCCCGAAGTGGAGAACATTTACAGCGGCGTCGGCGGGTCCGGGGGAGGCGGGCAGGTCAATCAGGGGTTTCTTCTGGTGACGATGAAACCGCGGAAGGATCGTCCGTTGATCAAGGGGCATCGCGAGACTCAGCAGGAATTCATGCAGACCGTCCGCAAAAAATTCAATGCCATGCCGGGTGTGGACCGCGCCATCATTCAGGACCTTTCGCAGACGGGATTTACCGCCCAACGCGGTTTTCCGGTCGAATTCACGGTTCGCGGGCCCGATTGGGACACGCTCGGGAAGCTGAGCGAGAAGGTCATGCTGGCGATGAAAGACTCGGGAAAAATGACGGATATCGACACGGATTACCAGCTCGGGATGCCCGAGCTCCAGGTCCGTCCTGACCGGATGAAGGCGGCGGACCGCGGGGTCAGTATCCTTTCGATCGCGAATACCATCAATGCGATGGTCGGCGGGGTCCGTGTCGGGAAGTTCACAAGCAACGGCAAACGTTACGATATCCGTGTCCGTCTGGTCGGGCGGGATCGCGCCAATTCCAAGGATCTCCGGAAAATGTGGGTCCGGAACCAGTACGGGGAAGTCGTCCCGCTGCTGGATGTCGTGGCCGCGGACACAAAGCCTTCTCTTTTCTCGATCACGCGGAAGAACCGCGAGCGAGCGGTCAGTATCTACGCGAACCCGGCACCGGGATATTCCCAACAGGAGGCCCTGGAGGCCGTCCAGAAGATCGCTCAGACGATCCTTCCGGAACATTATCACATTGTTTTTACGGGAGGGGCCCAGGCCTTCACGGAGGCGTTCGGGAGTCTTTGGTTCGCACTTATTTTAGGGGTTTTTGTGGCTTATATGGTCCTGGGGACGCAATTCAACAGTTTTATCCATCCTTTCACGGTACTTCTGGCTCTTCCGTTTAGTGCTACCGGCGCTCTTTTAGCGCTATTATTGACGAGGAATTCGATCAATCTTTACAGCATGATTGGGCTGATCCTCCTGATGGGGATCGTGAAAAAAAATTCCATCCTGATCGTGGATTTTACCAATGAGCGGAGGCGGCACGGCATGGATGTTCGCGGGGCGCTTTTGGATGCGTGTCCCGTACGTTTGCGGCCGATCCTAATGACGTCGGTCGCGACGATTGCGGCGGCGATCCCTGCGGCGCTCGCCATGGGGGCCGGAGCGGAGACCATGACGCCGATGGCTGTCTCAATCGTCGGAGGAGTGACTGTTTCGACGATCCTCACACTCTTTGTTGTTCCCTGTGCCTACGAGATCTTCTCAAAATTCGAAGGACGATCCGTCCGCGCTGAAGATCTGAAAAAGTAGGTTAGGGGTTTTTGGATATTTCCTGAAATCGTTACGATTCTGACTATTCCATAATCCTCAAAAAACGGACTATTTTCTGATGTTTTTAGCAAATACATTTAAAATGAAGAAAAAGAGTCTTTAAAAAATGAAATAATGTGAGAATCTATTTCGAAACAATATATAGCAATAAATAGCATTTTAAACCTCTTTTAATTGTGACTATTTTCGACGTAGGCCTTGCAATTTTTTTGAAAAGTGTTACCTTTCTGTACGATTCATTTAAACTCATCCAGGGAGGCACGTTCGATGAAGTTCCGTTCGATAAAAAGCGTCGCGATCTTTGTGACTTTCACTTTTATATTGACCAGCTTTAATCCTGTTTCCTTCGCAAATGTTGCCGAGTTACCCGCGTCCCTATTTAAGACGCTTGAAATCCCCGCCGAGTTCGGGCAGGTGACGGACACGGTGATGGGCGATCCTTCAGCTCCGGCCTTGATCCATATCCAGTCCGCGCACGGTAACTACGAGGCGGAGCAGAACATCGAAAAACTCC
>CAIJHQ010000019.1 GCA_903820505.1 Candidatus Omnitrophota bacterium | reverse complement strand
GGGGTGACATTGTCGAGCGGTACGATCAGCGGCACCACGGGGAACACGCTGACCAGCGGGAGCGCCTATGATGTGCGGTCTGGTGCGGTGTCGGCCATTCTGGGCGGTTCGGTAGGCTTGAATAAAACGACCGGCGGAACGGTCACTCTTTTGGCTGCCAACACCTACGGCGGCGTAACGACTGTTAGCGAAGGGACGCTGGCGCTGTCGGGTTCCGGAAGGATCGCGAGCTCTTCGGTGATTAGTATCGCAAGCGGCGCGACATTGGATGTGACGGGGCTTTTCAGCGGTCTTCAACTTGCTGCCAATCAGATCCTCAAGGGCACCGGTGAAGTGACCGGAGCCGTTACGATCGGGGCGGGCGGTATCATCGCCCCGGGAAATTCCCCGGGCATCACGACCATTAACGGCAATTTTACGTTGAACGGGATTTACGAGGCGGAGCTCGGCGGGACCATTGCCGGAGATGAATACGATCAGATCCTTGTCTATGGCGGTGATGTTGTTCTGGGTTTAGGGAGCGTGATCAAACTTGTTCCTTATCCTTTAATAGGCGGCTTTACTCCGACGGCGGGCGACACATTCACACTGATCGATTGGGACAGCGGCAAGAGCTTCACGGACCTCGGGTACACGGTGGACACGAGCCTCTTCGGTCCATCCAGTGAATGGTTGTTCAGTCAGGTCGGTTCATCCTTTCAGGCTCAATATAACGGTACTCCGCCGGCAGTTCCTGAGCCGTCCTCCGCGGCCGTCAGCGGCCTCGCGCTCGCGCTTCTGGCGTTGCTGAAACGGATGCGGAGAAAAAAGGAACTTCGGCCCGCGGTTCTGTAATTGTTTCCTCCTTACCGCAGTCCGTTTTAAATCTTCCACGAAGCCGGGCTTGTTTCTTTTTATTCCGATAGAAAATACGGATCGATTTGTATAAGATACCGCTACGAACGCATCGAGGGCGTATCATTTTAGGAAAAGAGCGGGTTTTCCACCATGAAACAAAAAGATTACTACCAGGTGCTCGGGGTCGGAGAGACGGCCTCGGCGGACGAGATCAAGAAGGTCTACCGCAAGCTCGCGGTCAAATACCATCCGGACAAGAACCCGGACAATCCCAAGCAGGCGGAAGCCAAATTCAAAGAGATCTCCGAGGCGTATTACGTACTGAGCGATGAAAAACGCAGGGCCCAGTATGACCAGATGCGGAAATTCGGCGGCGGGGGGCAGGCGAATTTCGCGGGGGCGCAGGGGTTCAATTTTGAGGATCTGTTACGGCAATTCTCTTCGGGCGGACGCAGCCGTTCAAGCGCGCGCTACTCCGCGTTCTCCGATATTTTCGGGGACCTGTTCTCCGGCGGCGGTGGCTCGACGCGAGTCTATTCTTCCGGTTCCCCGCGTCAGGGGTCCTACAACATGGGGCAGGGGGGATTTGAAGAGGAAAACGACGAAGCGGTCGAAGAATCTGCCGATGTGGTCGTGAATCTCAAAATTTCGAAAAGAAAGGCACGGGAAGGCGGGAGCGTGACGTTCCGCACGGCGGAGGGGCAAACCCTTTCTGTGAAGATCCCGGCGGGGATCAAAGAAGGACAGAAATTGCGTCTGTCGCGACAAGGGAGGCCTTGCCCGACTTGCCGTCATTCCGGGGACCTGATCCTCCAGATCAAAGTGAGTGAATAAATCATGGGATTTCCTTTCAAGAAACACGCGCCTCAAACGGGAAACCCCGCGATCGACAAGCTTATCCATGAGCTGATCTACCGGTCGGGGGACGGGTCCAATGCGGACCTTGTCGGGGAGATCATTGTCACGGCCCTGAAGATCTACAAGGACAACCTTGACCGCGGGGATATGAAGATCATCAACACCTCCATGAAGGAGCTCCGGGACAGCCTGAAGGTCTTCGAGCCTTACCGCGCGATCCGCAAGGTCGCGATCTTCGGTTCCGCCCGCACTCCGAGAAATTCTCCCGATTATCAGACTGCGCAAAGGTTCGGGAGGGAGATCGCGCGCAAGGGGTGGATGGTTATTACCGGCGCTGCTTCGGGGATCATGCAGGCGGGCAATGAAGGGGCCGGCCGCAAGAGCAGTTTCGGGGTCAATATCCAGCTGCCGTTCGAGCAGATGGCGAATCCCGTGATGCAAAAAGACCTCAAGCTCATGAATTTCAAATATTTCTTCACGCGCAAGCTGATGTTTCTCCGGGAATCCCACGCGACGCTTCTTTGCCCCGGCGGGTTCGGCACACACGATGAGGGCTTTGAAACATTGACTTTGGTTCAGACCGGAAAAACGGAGCCGCGGCCGATCGTATGCCTGGACGCGCCCGGTTCGACCTACTGGAAAGATTTTCTTTATTTTTTGAAGCGGCAGCTTGTTAAAGGGCAGATGATCCGCGAGGAAGACCTGAGCATCATGTATTTTACGCAAGATCCTTCGGATGCGGTCCGGTATATCACGGATTTTTACAAGATGTACCATTCGATGCGCTACATCCGGGACGTACTCGTGCTGCGCATTCAGAAGCCTTTGAGCGGCGAACAACTTGATCTTTTGAACCAGGAGTTCAAGGCGATCGTCAAAAAGGGAAAAATCGCACAGTCCCTCACGCCTTTTCAGGAGGAACGAAACGTTCCGTACACGTTCCATCTGGCGCGTCTTTCATTCAGCTTCAAAAAAAACTGTGCTGTGAGCCTGCAGCGGATGATCCTCCGGATCAATCAGTTTGCGGCGGATTAGCTCAGCCCTTGGTCTCATTGTCAGAGATTTAGAGGTTGCCAAGGACAGAGCTAATTTCTATTCAAAAAATTCAAGGGCGATTAGCTCAGCTGGTTAGAGCACTTCCTTTACACGGAAGGGGTCTCAGGTTCGAATCCTGAATCGCCCATATCCATTTGTCTTCCAGTTTTCGCTTGAGGAATCACGGTTCTGTCGCTAGAATACCGATTCCTTCAGGCACTCATTCCTGTGTGGGGGCGTAGCTCAATTGGTTAGAGCTCCGGACTGTCGATCCGGAGGTTGCGGGTTCGAGCCCCGTCGGCCCCGCCATCTTTTTGTTAATTTTAATATTAAGGAAAAGATGACTGCTCGCGAAGCTCGCCGCCATTTTTCTAAGTCGATTCCATCATTGACCCGGTTTCGCCAAACAT
>CAIJHQ010000018.1 GCA_903820505.1 Candidatus Omnitrophota bacterium | reverse complement strand
CTTAAGAAGAAAGAATTCCCTTTCCTGGCTGCGTTATCGCCGCCGCCGTAATAATCCTGCCGCAATTGTGACCTGATGCTGATCAGTCCGACCGTGTATGCGAGGATGTCGACGGGGCACTTCCTCGGGCTGAACTATTACCCCGTTTGTTGTTCAAAAGGAGAATAAAAACCATGATACGGATCAAAAGCGCCTTTGCCATCGGCATCCATGCCTTCCCGGTCGACATTGAAGTCGATATCAGCAATGGCCTCCCCCAACTCATCGTCGTCGGTCTCCCGGACACGAGTATTAAGGAAGCCCGCGAAAGGGTCAGGACCGCCATTAAAAACAGCGGCTTCCCTTTCCCCCCGGACAAGATCACGGTCAATCTCGCTCCCGCGGACATTAAAAAAGAGGGCGCCGCGTTTGATTTTCCCATCGCCTTGGGGATCCTGGCGTGCCAGGGCGTTGTCCCTTCCGAAAAACTCTCCGCGCTGACTTTTCTCGGAGAGCTTGCTCTCGACGGAACGCTGCGCCCTTTGAAAGGCGCGATAGCGATCACCGCGGGCCTGAAAAATCACGGCTTTGTCCTGCCGGCCGATAACGCCGGAGAAGCCGCGCTCGCCCAACACGCAACGATCTACCCGGTCAAAAGCCTACGCGAGGCCGTGGAATTTCTTCTTGGTGATCATCCCGTGGAACCAGTCAAAAAATATCCTTACGAAAACAAAACATGCTGCCAGGGCTCCGTGGATTTTTCGGAAGTGCGCGGCCAGCAAACCGCTAAGCGGGCTCTGGAGATCGCGGTCGCGGGGAACCACAAGATCCTGATGATCGGGCCTCCTGGCGGCGGGAAGACCATGCTCGCCCGGCGCATCCCGAGTATCCTGTCTCCCATGGATTTTGAAGAAGCTCTCGAGATCACGAAGATCCAAAGTATTTCCGGACTTCTGGGAGAACGTCCCGGGTTGGTCCATGAAAGACCTTTCCGTTCCCCTCACTACACTTCGTCCGCGGTCGCGTTGGCTGGCGGCGGCACGGACCCGCGGCCCGGCGAAATGTCGCTGGCGCACGGAGGCGTTCTTTTTCTGGATGAATTCCCCGAATTTCGGCGCGACGCGCTGGAAACTCTGCGCGGACCGCTTGAAGACGGTTGTATAACGATCTCGCGGGCCAAAAGCCAGGTCACCTACCCGGCCCATTTTTTGTTGGTGGCGGCAATGAATCCCTGTCCGTGCGGTCACCTCGGCGACAGCCGGAAGCAATGCCGTTGTTCTCTCGGGCAGATCCGCAAATACCAGTCCAAGGTGTCGGGGCCGGTCCTCGATCGCATTGATATCCACATCGAAGTGCCGTCATTGTCTTTCCAGACGCTCACAAGCCAGGAACCGGCGGAAAGTTCGGCGGTGATACGGGAAAGGGTATGCGAATGCCGAAAGCTCCAGAGGTCCCGCTACCGTCTGCGATCTTACAAAACGAATTCGCAAATGTCTCCAAGGGACATCAAAGAGTTCGCGACGCCGGACCTCCAGGGCCGCAAACTCATTGAGATGGCCATGAAGGAGCTTCACCTCTCCGCCCGGGCCTATTACAAGGTCCTGAAAATCGCCCGAACGATTGGAGACTTGGCGGGCTGCGAACAGATCCAGTCAGAGCATATCGCCGAGGCTATTCAATATCGAAGCCTCGATCGCCAATGGTGGAGTTAGTGACTGTTGTCACCATTTTTGGGAATCGATAATAGGGGCCCAAAAAACATGGAAGGATACCAACCATGACAACAAAATTGATTCCGCAAGAAGTGTCTTTCTACTGCGTGGTAAGAAAGTCATATTCGATAAAGATCTGGCAGCGCTTTATGGAGTTGAAACGAAGTATTTAACCCGCCAAGTGCGTCGCAATATGGAAAGGTTTCCTGAAGACTTTCTCTTAGTCCTTACAAGGCAAGAAGTTACAGTCTTGAAGCGCCATTTTGGCACTTCAAGATGGGGCGGAACACGCAAGCCTCCGTTTGCCTTTACGGAACATGGCGTCCTAATGCTCTCCAGCGTTTTAAACAGCAAAAGAGCTATTCAGGTAAACATCCAAATCATGCGAACCTTTACTCGGCTTAGGGAAATGCTCGCGGGAAATAAGGAGTTGAGGCGGAAGATCGAAGAGATGCCTGCCTGCCGGCAGGCAGGGAGAAAAAATATGACCATCAGTTTCAAATCGTCTTTAAGGCGATCAAAGAATTACTTGAACCTCCGTCTGCAAAATCCAAACCGCCTATTGGATTTCATGTTTAGCGCGAAAGACCCATTCAACCCATCCGCCCTGTACGAGCAAATCCAGACGGAGCATATTGCCGCGGCGATCCAATATCGGAGCCCGGACCGGCAGTGGTGGGGTTAAAGCTATGAGCCCAAACACAGGGACGGTTCTCGGTAACCTACGTGATAACAATCAATTACAAGAGAACCGTCCCTGAAGTGAGACCAACATGACGCCAAGACCCTCGAGATCCCAACTTTCGCCGCATACCTACTTTCAAATCTGTGTCAGGGGCAACAATGGCCAGAAGATTTTCGAGGATGAAAAAGATCGCTTGAGATACCTTTCCCTCATTGAAAAATACCGCCGGTATCGCAACCTGCAGTGCTTTGCTTTTTGTTTGATGGATAACCATGCTCACATGTTATTCCTCACACCGTCAACTCAGGTTTTATCCAAGACCATGCACGCTATCCAAGTTGCCTACGCAATGTATTTCAATCGTAAATACGAACGACGAGGGCACCTCTTTCAAGACCGGTTCTCAAGCTGGGTGGTTAAGGATGAAAATCATCTTTTGTCCACGAAAGAATACATCGAGAACAATCCTGTCAAAGCGGGAATGACGACCCGAAGAGAAGATTACGCCTGGAGCAGCGCCTTCGGGGACGGTTCTTGTGTAACCTTAAGCCAAATCAGTGGTTAGCGAGAACCGTCCCTGGGGTTTTGTGAAAGGGGGACGGGCCGGGCGAACTCTTAAACTCTTATGCTCAGGCAGGGATATACTTCTCGATCATTCCGAGCAGTTCTGTTGATTCGAACGGCTTGAAAAGATAGCCGTCAGCGCCGCACATCCCGGACCTTTCCTTGAGAGTTCGGGCATCGGCCGAGATCAGGATAATGGGAATGCGTTTTGTTTTTTCTTCTTTCTTTAATTGCCTGGCGACCTCGTCACCGTTCATCCCCGGAAGATAAACGTCCAGGATGATCAGATCGGGCGCCTTCTGCCGCGCCAGATCCAGGGCTTTCAGACCATCCACAGCCTCAATAACATCATAGCCTGCGACCTTGAGTCTGATCGACGTCACTAAAAGGAGGTCGGCCTCATCATCCACCACCATTAGAATTTTCCGCATCATGCGGTCCTTCTCCGTTCCTGGACCGGCAAAGTGAAATGAAAGGCGCTTCCTTTTCCGGGCTCGGACTCGGCCCAGATCTTTCCGCAATGCCCCAGCACAATTTCTTTGGAGATCGCCAACCCCAGGCCGGTGCCCCCTTTTTCCTGCTCATGCAGCTGCTCGATCTTCTCGAACGGTATAAAAAGCTTTTGCATGTCTTGCGCGGAGATCCCTCTCCCGGTGTCCCGCACACGGACATGCACCACATTGCCTTCCATTTGGGTTGAAAGGGTCACGCTCCCGCTCGAGGTGTTGTTGACGGCATTACCCAAAAGGTTCATCAACACCTGGACGATTTTGTCTTTGTCGAACTTTATCCTAGGCAGAGCCTCCCCCAATTCCGCCCGGAGGTCCAGGCCCTTCCTTTTTGATAAAATACCCGTACTGAGACAGACTTCGCGCGCCACCTCATTGATATCGTTTTCCACGAAATGATATTCCACCTTACTCAATGCTAATTTCTCGAAATCCATAACATTGCTGATCAGACGATTCAACCGGTCGACATTCCTTTGAGCGGTAGACAAAATAGTAATAGTTCAGCCCCTGGAAGCGCCCCCCCCTACAGGCGTGGACCGGAAAAGTTCAAAAAATCGTAATAGTTCAGCCCCTGGAAGCGCCCCCCCCCTACAGGCGTGGACCGGAAAAGTTCAAAAAATCGTCGAAAACAGTTGACGGCGATATTTTTTTTGATATAATCTGGGATGTGATTAACACATCAGCCACCGGAGGTCCT